>JBEKWE010000001.1:0-77996 GCA_049513335.1 Acidobacteriaceae bacterium
AGCCAATGGCGGCAGCCATATACGCAACGCCCCATTGCGCCGCGTCTCCACGGGTTCTTGCACCACGGCCAAACGCTGCTCCACCGCTTCCATGTCGAAGCAACATTCGCCTGTGGCGCGGAAACACAGCTCCGCATCCTCGGCGAACTCCTGTGTTCGCAACCCCCGGTAGCTAGCCTCCAGACCTCGGCGAAAGCCAATCTGCGCGGGGGTCAAACCATATTCAAACATCAGCGCGAGCTCATCGTCGCGCAGATCCGTGACCGCCGCCGACACATAAGCCTTCTCCATCCACCAGGGATAGAAGTGTTTCACCACTCCCTTCTGACTCGCCTGCTGCCACTCCTCATAGAAGCATCCATACGCTCCGTTTGGCGTGCTCTCGATCACCATCTCGCCGCCGGGTACGAGCGCGCCGCGCAACCCGGCCAAAGTCGCTACAGCATCGCCTGGCCAGCGCGACACCTCACTGCAATGCATGTTCTGCACGGTCAAACCCCGTCCTGCGCACTCATCTGAAGCGCTCAGCACACGGAACTCGCTGTCCAGCTCGGGGAAAACCATCTGCCCGACGTTTGCACGGCTTCGCCGGAGGCATCCTTCGCGCATGGGCTCGGGAAGGCACTCCCAGAATCGCCGCACCATGCGGAAGATCCCCTCCGCCGCCTCGCGCGTCTGGGCGACCTGCACTGTCAGCACACCGCGGGCGGTAATGGTCTTGAGGAAGAAACGTCCTGCCACCCATGTTGTCATGCCCATCTGACGCGCCTTGACGACGATGTTCTGACGCCCTCGCTCGCGTTCGAACCTGGCCTGGGCCGGGTTCGCGTTCAACGCACGCTCTTGACCGGCGCGGTCTCTAATCCTAAGCAACTTGCGCGCAAGCATGATTATGACTATTTCTTCGCTTGGCCCTCCCCATCGCTCATCGAAATGCTTTCCCAATTCCAGTAACTCTTCAAGACCATACTCCACCTCTCTCATTGCAACACCATCACCCATGCTTTCGGATCATCAAGTACCGTCCTCCACCCGGATGGGCATAAGGGCGGGATACCTGCTACTACTAACCACCGTGATTCCTATATCATTGATATCCAAGTCGTTCCATTACAGAAGGCCGTATGGCCATCCTGCAAAACGTCAAAACGATAGTTATGCAAGTTTCAACCGAAGAGCTTACGAGTAGTTTCACCCTTCATCGCATCTCCAGCACGCGATGCAGATGTTGTACCCTGGTTGCACATGCTTTTAGACCGCCGTGTAGTACACATACGATAGCCTGACCTGCGTTGCCGGGTATCACCTGAGCGGGTGGTGCTGCGCCTACCGCCCATCGGCCTGCCGTTCTGCGGCGGGTCGAGCAGCGAGTTCAGGAACCAGGTGTAGACCGGCGATTGTCCTTGCATCGCCCACTGCGTAAACGGGAAGTTATACTGGCTGCTGCATGTCGCCGACGAGAAGCTGTAGGTGCTGCCGGAGACAGACCCCGTGCCGCAGACGGTCGCCAGATAAGCGGTGAGCGACGCGCCGGTGCCCGTTGGAGACACAAACGAAAGCGTGGGCGTTGAGGTGCATCCAGAGCCAAGCCCCACCAGCATCCCCCCATCGGCAGTCAGCGGAAGCGCGGTGCCTGTGGTGGTGGTGAGTCCATTTGGCACGCCTCCGCTGGCCGTCATTATTCCCTGCACGTTGCAGTTCGTCCCGCCCGTCCCGTTGTTGCTGAAGTAGGTGCTCGCCGCGTATCCGGTCGCGCCGGAAGAGTTCAGCGCCACCGAGACGCCGCCCGAGAAGTAGCTGCTGATGAGGGGCGTCAGAAGGTACTCGCCCCAGCCTGCGCGGGTGCAGTCGCCGGAGACTGCCGCACAGGCCAGATACTCCGGGTCCTTTGCCGTGCGCGTGTACAACAGATGGCCACCGTACGACATCGGAGTTCCGCCGGCCTGGTAGGTTGGCATCCCGTCCAGGTTGGCGAAGACATACTGCGAGGCCGTGGCGTCATAGGTCGTCCAGCTTCCGCTGCACGGAGTTGGAACTGGCGGGGCCGAGGGAATGCAGGACGGCGCGCCCTGCCAGTACATTGCGCCGCCGTTCGACACATCGCGGTCCCACAGTTGTTTCCCTGTCAGCGATGAGATGCTGTCGGCGGAGCTTTGCAGAAAGCTGGACAGCCACTGGTTGGACGGGGCCGAGCCGTTGAAGATAAATACCGGCGTTGTAGGGTACTTCGCAAAGACAGCGCGAACTATAGAAGTCGCAGATGGGTATGCGCTGGACGCAGTTGGAGTGGATGCGTTGTAGGTGGTTGCATCCGCGGCAGTGCACCACGCCAGACTGCCCGGAGGGGTCCCGGAGTAAACGGTGCCGACCGCGAGGTTGGACAGGCCCGCCGCGTCCAGCATCTGCCGGAAGAGCGGCACAGACAGATCGTAATAATCTTCCCCGTTGCCGAAGTTCGATCCAACAAAGCCTTCCAGATTGATATAGCCCAACTGGTGCAGCCGTATAAGAAGCTGGGCGATGTGGGCGTTGCCGATGTCCGTGCATCCATCCAGCGCAACCAGGTAGACTGGCCGCGTGCTGTTCGATACATTCAGCAGTCCCTGGTAGAACTTCGTCCAATAAAAGAGGCCGTCGATCTGGGTCGGGTTCAGGTCGCTGGGAAAGATCGCAAACTCGTCGATATAGGTTGGCGTCTGCGCGCTGGTTGTTCCTGCCACTCCATAGTAAGTCCCGCCGCCCACATAGCCCGGAACCATCACTGGGTAGCTGGCCGAGTCCATCGACCCGCCAACCAGCGTCGCCGTGATCGTCACGCCCGTTCCGGTGGGCGAGGTCAGATTGATGGTGGGGACCGAAGTGCAGCCTACATCCAGGCCGAAGGTGATGCCGTTCGGAGTGCCGCCGCTTGCCGTCATCGTGCCGTTGACAATGCAGTTCGCCCCTCCACCCGTTGAAGTAAACGCAGTCGAATTGGCATAGCCGGAGCCGCCGGAGTAGCTCAGAGCTACCGCCCCAAAGCCATATTGATAGCTCAGAGTCTGTGCGTATTGCGCGCCGCCTAGAAGAGAGGATCCATTGATATAGAGAGTGATGGCCGGGGTACTGCTGCCTCCATGAGCTGCCAGGGTTGGGTCGCCCGTCTGCCCCGTCCCGCTGTCTTCAACCACAATGTTGTAGTTGAATCCATTCGGCATTACATCCATGCTTGCGTTGGTGCAGGTAAGTACCCCCACTCCTGCGACGTAGCCATTGATGGATGAAGTGGCACCGTGCCTGGAGAAGCATAGTTGTGAGTTGAGGCCGTTCATCTGGAGGTAGAGGTCCCAATAGGTTGCCGAGGCCACATCCCCCTTGCTGGCCAGCGTGAGCGGCCCCGTCCTGCTCCAGTTCAGCCGGTCCACCTGCACCATCATCGTCCAGGGCGTGTCCCACTCCATCGCCGAGCCCAGCGTGTTGTTCGGGGCCGCGCTCCAGGCGTTCCACGCAAACTCAGCCGACGTGTTGTTGGCCAGTGTGCTGTCGAACCCCGGCTGGCGCGGCGTGATTGTGCCGCCTGAAACCGGGGCACTCCCAGTCGTATAGAGCGCCTGAATCTGTGAAAGCGTCAGGGCGACGTTGTACATCTGCCAATCACTCTCATACCCTGCGAACCACGGGAACTGAATGCTGGTGTTGGTGGTGGCCTGCCCCATCCATACGCCGCCGCTCGGAGCTATCGGCGTGGCCGTGGCATTTGTAAGTGTGGGCGTCTGCGTCCCGTCAATATAGGCCCGCATCGTAGTTCCATCGCGAGTGACCGCGATAAAATGCCATCCGGTCCCTATGGCGGCCCCGGTTTGCTGCCACGCCACGGCGGACGAAAGCACATTCAAATAATTGCCTGTCCCCGGATAACCTGCGGCGCTGCCAACCCCGATCCAGACCCCGCTCGAACCTGAACCACTACTCGTTGAGGTCCCATTGGAGAAGATGCATCCGCTCAACGAGGCGCTGGGCAGATAGACCCAACCCGCATAGGTAAAGATGGAGGCTGTAGACATCGGCGAGGTTGGGATGTGAACGTAGTTGTCTGTGCCGTTGAAGTCTCCCGCGATCGTCTGTCCATTCGGGACAGTCAAACTCCCTTCGAAGTACCCCAGGTTCCCGCTTGCCGTTCCATAAAACGTCCCATTGTCTCCGCTTCCGCTGGTATCGTGGACGGTTGAGCCTGTGCCTTCATTGATGGGCCACTGCCCAACCGGAGCTACCGTACTGGTGCCCGCAAAGCTCTGCCCGGAGATCTGCTCCTTGAAGCTGGCGGTTGTGTCGTTGAAGTTCAGGTAGAGCGATGGGTTGGCTAGCAGCACAGTCGGCGCAAAGCCGCTCTGCGGGTTGGGGTCCTGCGCGCAGGCCACCATGCAATCGAGAAAGATCGCCAGCAGGCCGCCAAACAAAATCATCAGTAAAATGCGAAATAGTTTCATCATTTCTTTACTGGCTCCTTCCCGTCACCAGCGTGACGCCCAGCAGGTTGGCATTGCCTGCCGCCGTGTCGCTTGCCGCGCGGAATATCCGGTAAGTCATCATCGAAGGGCTCGTCGCGCCGGTTGCCGGACAGCCATTCACGCTATTCGCGGCCACCGTCACCGATGCCGTTGTTACAAGTCCACCCAATGTCGAGCTGACTGCCGTGGTCACCGTCGCCGCCGTTCCCCAGGTTGACGAGCCGACCACGCCGTTTGCGGCGGTGCAGGACGATTGCACCTCCCACTCCACGTTGCCGCTGGTCGCCGTCGGCGAATAGAATTGGACGGTGAGCGTGGTGCCCGTCCAGTAAGGTGGCAGCGCTACCGTCTGCTCCGCGTACTGCGGCAGCGCGGGCGTGGCCTGGAATGCGAGATACCCCAGAGAAGAGACGGCAGGGTTCACCGAGCCGGTCTGCGGCTCATTGTTGTCGTAGCGCGTCCACGCCGAGGCAAACGCCGTGCCTCCATCCTCAACTGCCGCCGGGTAGTACTCCACAGCCACTGCCGGAGCGGCCACCACCGGCCCCGGAACATACTCACTCAGGCTTGTGTTCCAGATCAGAACCTGCGCATTCGTCGGCGCAGTCGCCGAAACTGCGTTGCCCTGAATCCCCACCACCTTCGGCGAGGCATTCGTGCCGCCAATGTCGCCAGCTAGCGCGATGCCTCCGCTCGATCCACTGCCGCCGCTTGGTGCCACCCATGTGCCATCCTCGCGCAGGAAACGCGTACTCCCGGCGGTAGCACCGGGGTCAGGAACGATGCCAGGCGCATGCGCACTCCCCGAAGGCCCAAACAGAGGTAGACGCGCTGCCGCAATTGTCCCCGAGTTGATACTACCTCCGCTCAGGCCGCCATTGATCGTAGTTGCGCTCAAAGTACCGACATTGATTGTTCCCGCAGTGAACGCCTGTGGAGTGAAGCTATAAGGCGTTCCGCGCATCGTGATAGATAACGAACTAGCCGTGGGAGAATAGGTCACTAGATCGGCGCTTACGCTACTGTCCAACTCGAAGAGGTTATAGCCAGAGTTCCAGCTTCCGCATCCGTACAGGTTGCAGTGGATTGCGAAGACAGCCTGTTCGCCCGCTGTCAGATTCATCGTGCGATTCCAAATCCCGGTCGCCTCGTATGCGCCAGCGGGGCGCGCGGCACCAGCCTGTAAACATAGGGCTGGCCAAAGATCTGTTCTTCTGTAGCGGACACAATCTCCAGCAGCTCGTCGCCGGAGAGAACGCCGTAGGCGGCGGCAAACAGCACGCTGGCCGATGCATACGACAGCGATCCCACCAGGCCCGCCACCATGGTCGCCGAAACCAGCAGCTCCCACTTTGCCGCCTTACCCTCGGCCACAGTCGCTCGCGCCTTGCGGTATACGACCGGCTCCAGCGGGAGGTCTTGAAACGCCGGCGTCGCAATTCCCAACTGCTCGGCTACATCCGCTGGAACCGCTGGAGCAGGCATCCGCAACATCACCGTCCGTCCGCCCATCGCGCGCAGCAAAACGTCTGCCGTCCTTACCGCTGCGCCCGTTGCACTCACCAGATCGCTCATCGCATCACCCGATCCTCTGCGCCACATAGGGCGCCAACATCATCTGCACATTCGCGTCGATCAGCGATCCGGCGAAGTACTGCATCTGCAAGGTGTCCATCTTGCTGCCCTTCACATTCATCGCCGGAGTCGCCTGCGCGTTCTTCACAATCTGCGCGCACGCGACCTTCAGCGCCGGCGGCACAACTGCCAGTCCGGCCGTATAGGTCACCTCGACCTCGTTGTAGTTCAGCCCGAGCAGATTCATGGGAAACGTCAAGTCTCCCGTGACAACATTCAAGTCCAGATTGGTCAAATCCAGCGCGCTCCAACTGCCTGGAATGCTGAACGCCCACGCCACCTGGGCCAGCATCGGGTCCTGCAGCTCGCCGCGCCGCGGCCGGCCATACCGCACCTGCACCCCGACCAGTGGAGAGGTTGCCGTGCCCAGCGGAGTCAGCGGAAGATAGCTCAGCCGCACCGCCTGCGAGCCGGCCGTCAAGCGCATCCGCTCCACATATTGAGTCACCAGCAGACTCGGCCTGCGGCAGTGCGATTCGATCAGCGCGGATGCCATCGTCACCCAGTCGTCCGCCGTCTCCGCCGTCAATCCATACTCGACATACTCCGTTGGATCCAAGTAACCCATTGCACCCCGCCTCCAAACTCTCCAAGAAAAGAGGGGGCCGGCCACCACAACCGGCCCCGCTCTCAAGTGCGAGACGAAGGAACAGCCCGGTGTTGGTCAGCCCCCTGACCAACGCTGCCACATCGCGTAAACTCAGCGACGCAAGCAGCCATTCACGGACACGTCGAACCTTGTCGCGCGTTGTTGCGGCTGGGCGACACCCATCGGCCAGCCGCAAACTCAGCCTGCCTAGCCAGCAGTTTCATGCCGCCTAGCGATCAACCAGCACCTGGTAGTGCGCATAGCTGGCGCCCTTCACCACCACGGCGCCGAACTTCACCACCACATACTGCGAGGCGAGCGAGCCCGGAACCCCAAGCTGGAAGATCCGCGGATTCGGATCGCTCAGCCAGTGGTACTCGATCAGGTCCTCGGTTACGATGTACGCCGGTAGCACCGCCAAGCCACTGCCCGGAGTTCCGGTATAGCTCAACGTCCACTCCGGAATCAGCGGAAGATCGCCCGCCTGCGTCGACAGCGTCTTCACCGTGAAGCCCGCCCCGATGTCCTTGGTGGTGAGTACGACATTGAACTCGGTCTTCATCTCGCGATCGATCAAGTCGAGAAGGACCGGGTTCGCATAGATGGCCGTCGGACGAACTCCGAAGGAGCTGTTCGAAACCATCTGTGCGATCGTCGATTTGAGTCCGTCCACAATGCTCTGCGTGGTCCCGATTGACACCGTGTTGCCTCCGCCCACAATCTGGGCCGTCGCGCCAAAGTACTCCGCGGTCGTCGGCGAGCTCATGCTTGTGTCCGTGCCGTTCCACAGTGCGACATCGTGCGTGCGCAGAACACCGTCCACTGTGTCGGCGAGGTCCTTTGCCTGCAAGTAGGCAAACTGGGTCTGCTGCTGGCCCAGCTCCATATCGAACAGGTTGTAGTTGATCTGCGCCACCAGGGCCTTCAACGGCACGCTGTTCTCCACCCGTGTCGGGCTGACGACTGGCGCAACGATATTGCGCGGGTCCACAAAGCCCGAAGTGGCGGAGGGAGACGGAATCGCCCGCTCCTCAAAGTACCGTGAAGGATGGCCGGTTGCCGGGACCTGCTTGATCCTCCGCCCAAAAACGCCGCGCCGCTGCACAATGTCCAGAATCTCCGTCTGGTACAACGGAACTTCAATCGCTCCAGGCCCAATGTAATCTGCTGCCGCATGTATCTGAGTAAACTTTGCGTTCATTCTCATCCCCTTTAAATTCAAAGGACGTAGCCTTGGCTACGTCTTCTCAACCTTCCTTATGCCACTATCAGCCTTTCAGCCGAACCCAACTGAAGTTTCCGCTGCATTGAGCGGCGCATTTGATCCGCCAGGCTCACTAGCCCAGCAGTCCGGCCCGCATCAGTTGCGACTTCACGGCGATCCGCTGCTCCACGCTCAGGCTTACCAACGCAGCGTCGAGCGACCCGGCCTCCAGGGAGTCCAGCGTCACGCCCTGCTTTGCCAGAAGACTCGTCATCGCCGTGGGCAATGTCTTGCGGCCGGCCGCGGGAGCACCAGTGACGCCTCGCGCTTGTAACTCCGCAATCGTCAACTCAGCCGCGGCCAGCTTCTCTTCGAGTTCCGCCTCGCGGCGAGCTTCAACCGTCGCCACAATGCGGCCGATACTCGCCTCGGCGTCCTCGGCAAAGGCGCTCTGCCTCTGGGCCAGCCGCTCCACTGCCTGCTCCAGCAAGCTGGCGGCTGCGGTCAGCCGGTCCACCGTGATACCCAACTCGTCCTTCATCTCCATCTCCATGCTCTCTCCTTGTTTTTCGCCGGCATTCTCCCGCCGGCGTCTCCCCGAATCGACACCACCAGACCTTGTCCGTGGCTTACGCATCGTCCCTGGCAAGCGCGCTGGGCAGATCGCCCGGCCCGCGAAGCGACGTTTTAAGCCGCCACTCCAGATGTTGCGGCCGCAGGCATCGCCTGCACGTTGAGGATGCCCACTACTGCGGAGACCAGGTTCTGGATATAGGTTGTGCTTGCTCCGCCGATGCCTGCCTTCGCAAGCAGCGACGTGACAACAGGCTCAACCAGAGTTATCACAGTTGCGAGTTTCTGCGTTCCCGTGCCGCTCTGGACACCCGCCGCAGCATACTTCTGCTCGACTTCGATCACGGCATTCTGAATCAGCCCGGTCGCATCCGCCAGCACCGTTAGTTCCGGTGCTGCTGCCGGGAAGAGCAATCCCACCAGCTTCTCTACCGGAACCGCGTAGGTGACCGCCCACTGCAGCCCCTTTTCAAATCCCTTTCCAATCGCTTCCAAAACGCCTCTATATGTCACATTTATCCTTTCGCTTGCCATCGGTTTAGTTTCTCCATTTACGCCACGCAGCTAGCGTGCGAACCCGACAAGCGTAACCTAGCGGCCTGCTCTCCCGCCGGTACGCGTCCCAGCCGGAAGCTCGTTCCCCGGTACGCCGCCTTCTCCCGCAGCAGGATTGCAGCGCCGGTAAACGTCGCCTGCGTCAAGGTCCACACATGCGCCCGCATATCCGCTACATGCGCCTCCGCAAGCTCGTAGCTCATGCCCATCGAGCCTTCAATCCCCAGCCGCTGTTTAATCTCCGGAAAGTCTCTGCAGAAGACAAATCCCGCCACCGTCAGGTGCCTACCGTCCAGCTCGGCGGACGTAATGATGCCGCACTTCTGCCGCGCATCATGCCCATCCCACCCCGCCTTGTAGTCCACTGCCATGCCCAGCAGACTCGGCAGCGCCGCCTCTGCGGCAGCTCTCGTCAGCACCACGCGATGCCCCCTTGCCCCACTTGGGGCTTTGTCGCTTGCCACGTCCACGAGCGTCAAGACCCCCTCAAACGGCAGCCGGTTCGGATGCCCATGCACTAGGGGAAACTCCACCGCCATGGCATGCATCGCCAACTCGCCCGGATTCCACGACCTGACACTGCTTCCCGCTGCCTGGGCCCTCGCTACACCGGCACACCGCCGATGAAGTTCCGCCGCATACTCCATGCCACCTCCTCGATTGCCTTTGTTCGTCGCCTCGTCTGCACGTTCATGCCGGTCGAAGTCACCCGTTCCTTCTCACTTTTCCGGCGCGCCTCCGTAAGCCCTCAAACAGATGCTGCGCAAAACCCCTGCCCCTGCGTCTTGGTCTTCCGCGTCACACTTTTTCTAGGCTCAACAGTGGCCAACCAACCCACAGTTCGGCTCTCCCCATCGCAGCACCCAGTAAAGCGAAACGGGAGGGCAGCCTCTCGGCGCTCTCCCGTTTCCTTTAACTCACATATACAGAATAGCAGGTTGAGCATAACTAGTATGCCAACTATTTTTTGCTCGTAATGAGCCTGAATTCAAGTGTTTACGTCAAAATATCCCGATCCACCCCCTTGACAGCATTTCAAGGGATCAAGCATCTTCACGCTGAGAAAGACTCTACTCAGGCTATCGACCGCCTGGCAGTACCGACGGACCACCGTTCGCGGTTTCAGACCCATCAACTCCGCCGTCTCGCCCAGCGTGTACTGTTGTAAGGCGATCCCCGAAATCAGATGTTGCTGTTCTGCGTCCAGCCTCTCCAGGCACTTCCCAACATCGTGAAGGAAGATCACAACATCCTCGAAGCTCTCAACCCGATAGCTTGTAACATTTCCGTGAAACATCTCCTGACCCAGTAGCGACGGCACCTTCCCTGTCTCCATGGTCATTCGCACATACCTTCGCAGCAACGCTTCCGTATACTTCCGGTAGAACGCCATCTGGGGTTCTACAGGCTTCCTGGGGACCTCAACCGCATTCCGTAGAACGGCTTGCGGGTTCCCGATGGCCCAGACATACGGCAGAATTACGGCAGCGGCGCTCATCGAGCACCGCCTGTCCGCCCACGACTCGCGAAGCAGGCAGAAACCCGCGCTAAATGGCGCGGCCGTCCTCCGGGGTGCTTTCCTTTCGCTGCTGGAAAGTTCGACAGATGGCAAAAGCAGGTTGAACAATACACGCCATTTCTTAATCCTCTCCGGAGCCACAACGCTCCACATCCTTCACACACCTTCAGCTCCAAGCGCAAGTACTTCATTTTGTATACTCCAAGGCGCAACCATGCCCCGGCGAGCCTCAGAATTTTTCAGCGGTCGGAGGGGCTCGCTCAGGTTGCTATGAGGCGCCGATACTCCCTCCGCGAAGCTCTTTTGGCTCCATCGGTGCAGTGTCGACTCCTATTTTTCGTCGTTCTATCCGCCTGCTAACCTAACCCAGGAAAAACCCACCTCCACCCTTGCATTCCATTCCCACTCATCCCTGTGGCACTGGGTCACACGAATCGAGTCGCATCTCCCAGGTCATTCCCGATACAGGAATAGAAAGTCTCAAAGTTATAGCTTTAGACAACTTTTATGTCAACTACAATTATTATGTTCATAAAAAACATAAAATGACTCAATAAACGTGCAGTTAATGGGAAAAACATTGCGTAAAACAAATATTTTGCTTAATGTTCGTCTTGCAAAATGATATGGTTCGGCAACAGGAATAACCCACTCTATGAATTTTCATGATCTCCACGAGCTTTTACGTCTCGAACTTCTCCGTCGCATCGAACAGGGCAGCCTCACCGGCACCGTCCTCGCTCGGCAGGCGGGTTTCCGCCAGGCCCACATCTCCAACTTCCTCAACCGAAAGCGCGCCCTCTCCCTCGACGGACTCGACCGCGTCCTCGCCGCGCAGAACCTCACCGTGGATCAGATCATGCCCCTTGAGTTCAGCGCAGCGTCTTCCCCACCGGCGACCGATCCAATTGAAGCAATCCCTGTTGTCTCGCCCTCAACGGCGATGGACGAAGCACAGATCCGGCCCGGATCGGTCATTGAGACCATTCACGTCTCTGCATCCCGGCTCCAGGACAATCGCGCCCGTCCATCCGTGAAGTGCGCCCACTGGCAGCGCTTCCTCGCCGTGCGCGCCGACGCGCAGCAGACTGCCGCCATGGATCCAATGATCGCTGCCGGGGCCATCGTCGTCCTGGACCGTCACTACAACTCGCTTGCGCCCTACCGCGCCCAGCAGCTCACCCTCTATGCCGTCCGTTGCGGCACCGGCCTCGTCTTCCGCTATCTCGAATTCGACGATGGAAGGCTCATCCTCCGCCCGCTCTCTCTTGCCTTCCCGGTTCAACTTCTTGCGCTCGAATCTCACGAAACGTCAGCCGACTTCATCGTCGGCCGTGTCTGTCTCGTCGTCTCTGAGCTTTGAGCCGCCCCCTGCATCGCCCCGGCGAAGAGGTGTTGCCCTTCTCGTCTCGCCCAAGCGATTGATAAACTGTACAGATGCATTCGGGTCTTTATGGAAAGTGGATGACGGCGTGGGAGACAAAGCTCACAACGCGCGATACGAATCGAATTGTTAGGCCGCTCGAATGGGGATTTGACTGGCTTACGAACTTCAGCGACGCCTCCTCTTCAGTGCACTTCGAGGCCCCGGCGACGCCCAAGCCGGCGGAATCCATCTCAGCAGGACCTCCGGCCTCTCCCGCGTCCCAGGATCTCAACCGTATGATCGCCCTGAACGAAGAGATTGTCCGCCGCTCGGATGATTTTTTCGGCTATGACGTACCGCAGGACTTCCGCCTCGAACACCGCCATCCACAGCTATACCCCACCAACGTCCGCCCGGAGACCCTCGCCCAGGACGCCGAGATGAAGCGCCAGGCAGCCGACGGCGTGCTCGACAAGGCAGAGTTCCTGCGATTCACCTCCGCCGTCCGCACTCCCTATCCCGAAAACGACCAGATGAACGCGAGATGGTACCCGGCGCCCGAGCGCAAGCAATCGGCGGGTCGCACCCCTAGGCCGAAGCAGGCCATCATCGTCTTGCCTCAATGGAACTCCGACGCAATCAGCCACAACGTGTTCTGCACGCTCTTCAACCGCTTCGGGATCTCTGCCCTGCGCCTCTCCCAGCCTTATCACGACATCCGCCGCCCCGCCGAACTGGAGCGCTCCGACTACGCCGTCAGCGCCAACATCGGCCGCACCACCGCCTCTTGCCGCCAGGCCGTCGTCGACATCCGCAGTTGCATCGACTGGCTGGAGAGCCAGGGCTACTCGCATTTCGGCGTCCTTGGAACCAGCCTCGGCTCCTGCTACGCCTTCATCGCCGCAGCCCATGACCCTCGCCTGCGCGTCTGCGCCTTCAACCACGCCTCCACCTGGTTCGGCGATGTCGTATGGGAGGGCCAGAGCACCCGCCACGTCCGCACCGCGCTAGCAGACGCAGGCCTCACCCAGAATCAGGTCCGCCAGTTGTTCCTCGGCGTCAGCCCCATGTCCTACATGCAGCGCTTCGCCTCAACTCCCAAGCGGGTCCTCGTCGTCCACGCCACATACGATCTGACCTTCCCCCTGCATCTCTCGCTTGAGGTTCTGAAGAAATTTCAGCAGTTCAACATCGACTTCGTCTCCAAGGTGCTTCCCTGCGGCCACTACACCACCGGCGAGACCCCCTACAAGTACATCGACGGCTGGTTTCTGGGATCGTTCATCTACCGGGCGTTCAGAGACCTCGCGGAAAGAAACCAGCCTGCCTGAACTCTTTCCGCCGCGCCGAGATTGTCGTAAAATTAATCCCATGGCCCGTGTACCCAGGACGAAGCGCTTCCGTCTCGGCCGCCGCGACCGCGGCCGCTCGTAGTCCTGTTCGCGTCGCGCTGTAGAGCCGCCGCCAGCCACCCCGCCCCATTATTTGATACGCTCTCCTCGTCCCGCCGATTTGCGTCCCTTCAGTTTCCAGACGCACTCCGGCCCTGAACTCGCGCACGGTACTCCCCTTCGAGCCCGCGCTGCCTTTAGAAAAATGGAGAAATCGATGACGACTCCCCTTCAGCACCCCGACAGCATCCGCTCCGTCGCATCCCTCGCCTCCGGCGCCCCCACCATCCGCCTCTTCCGCCTGCAGGCCCTCGTCGAATCCGATCCCACAATTAATCTCGCGCGCCTGCCATACTCTCTGCGCATCCTGCTGGAGAATCAGTTGCGCCACGAAGACGGCCGCAAGGTCACCGCGGACGACATCCGCTTCCTCGCCAACTGGGACCCCAGGGCCGAACCCTCCCGCGAGATCGGCTTCATGCCAGCCCGCGTCCTCATGCAGGACTTCACCGGCGTCCCCGCCATCGTCGATCTGGCCGCCATGCGCGACGCCATGCGCTCTCTCGGCGGCGATCCGGAAAAGATCAACCCCCTCCAGCCCGCCGAACTCGTCATCGACCACTCCGTGCAGGTCGACGAATTCGGCTCCCCCAACGCATACGATCTGAATGCAGCATTGGAGTTCTCCCGCAACCGCGAGCGCTACGCCTTCCTCAAGTGGGGCCAAACCGCCTTCCACAACTTCTCCGCCATACCTCCCGGTATGGGAATCTGCCACCAGGTCAATCTCGAACACCTCGCCCGTGTCGTCTTCACCACCGAACCCGGCCCCGACGGCGCCATCGCCGCCTACCCGGACACCCTCGTCGGCACCGACTCCCACACCACCATGGTCAACGGCCTCGGCGTCCTCGGTTGGGGCGTCGGCGGCATCGAGGCAGAAGCCGCCATGCTCGGCCAGCCCGTCTCCATGCTCATCCCCCAGGTTGTTGGATTCCGCCTCACAGGCCGGCTGCGCGAGGGAACCACCGCCACCGACCTCGTCCTCACCGTCACCGAAGCCCTGCGCAAGCACGGCGTAGTCGGCAAGTTCGTCGAGTTCTTCGGCCCCGGCATCAGCGAACTCCCGCTGGCCGACCGAGCCACCATCGCCAACATGGCCCCCGAGTACGGCGCAACCTGCGGCATCTTCCCCGTCGACGCCGAGACCCTGCGCTACCTCCGCCTCACCGGACGCTCCGAGGCCCACATCGCCCTTGTCGAGGCCTACTTCCGCGAGCAGGGCCTCTTCCACACCGCCGCCTCCCCCGAGGCCGAATACTCGTCCACCTTGTCCCTGGATCTAACGACCGTCGAACCCTGCGTCGCCGGCCCCAGGCGCCCGCAGGACCGCGTCCTCCTCTCGCAGACCGCCGCCAGCTTTGCCCAGCAACTCCCCACGCTCCTCGGCCCCAATGGCAACCAGTCCGCCGCCCGCCAGATCCTCCGTTGGGAAACCGAAGGCGGCCACGCCTCCGCCAACGGCAACCCCGAAGGCAGTCTTGGCGCATCCGACCCACACGCCGCAGCACCCGCCTCCGTCAAAGCCCGCTTCGGCGTCGATCCCGACCCCTACCTCACCCATGGCTCCATCGTCATTGCTGCCATCACCTCCTGCACCAACACCTCCAACCCATACGTCATGATCGCCGCCGGTCTTCTAGCCAAGAAGGCCGTCGAACGCGGCCTCACCACGCCACCCTGGGTCAAAACATCCCTCGCCCCCGGCTCCCGCGTCGTCACCGACTACTACAACAAGTCCGGCCTCACTCCCTACCTCGACGCCCTCCGTTTCAATACCGTTGGGTATGGTTGTACCACCTGCATCGGCAACTCCGGCCCCCTGCCCACCGACGTATCGAAGTCCATCGAAGACCATGGCCTCGTCGCCGTCTCTGTCCTCTCCGGCAACCGCAACTTCGAGGGTCGCATCTCGCCCGAGGTCCGCGCTAACTACCTCATGTCCCCCCCGCTGGTCGTCGCCTACGCTCTCGCCGGCCACATCGGCCACAACTTCGCCACCGACCCCCTCGGCAAGGATCAATCCGGCACCCCCGTCTACCTCAAAGACATCTGGCCCACCCAGGCCGAGGTCTCCGCCACGGTAGCTGCTTGCATCTACTCCCAGATGTTCCGTAAACAATACTCAACGGTATCCCAGGGCGACCAAAACTGGCAGCGCCTCACCTTCCCCTCCGGAGACACCTACCGCTGGGAGTCCGACTCGACCTACATCCGCCGCGCCCCCTACTTCGACGGCATGACGGCCACCCCCGCGCCCATCGCGGACATCCGCGCTGCCCGCTGCCTTGCCGTCCTCGGCGACTCCGTCACCACCGACCACATCTCTCCCGCCGGATCCATCAAGAAGAACGGCCCCGCAGGACAGTATCTCGCCGCTCACGGCGTCGCCCCCGTCGACTTCAACAGCTACGGCAGCCGCCGCGGCAACCACGAAGTCATGGTCCGCGGCACCTTCGCCAACGTCCGCCTGCGCAACAAGCTCGCCCCCGGCACCGAAGGCGGCGTTACCCGCCTCCTCCCCGAAGGCGCCACCATGTCCATCTACGACGCCTCTGTCGCCTACGCCGAGCGCGGCGTTCCCCTCTGCATCCTCGCTGGCAAGGAGTACGGCTCCGGCAGCTCGCGCGACTGGGCCGCCAAAGGCCCGCGCCTCCTCGGCATCCGGTTCGTCATCGCCGAATCCTACGAGCGCATCCACCGCTCAAACTTAGTCGGCATGGGAATCCTCCCCTTCCAGTTCCTCCCCGGCGAGTCCGCCGCCTCGCTTGGCCTCACCGGCGAGGAGATCTTCGCCATCGGCGACGCCCCCGGCCAGCTCCAGTCCATGCTGGACTCCAGGTTCGCCGACGGCCGCATCCTCCCCATCCTCGCCGAAACCCCCACCGGTCGCACTATCGAGTTCTCCGCCATCCTGCGCATCGACACCCCGCAGGAGGTCCTCTACTACCAGCACGGCGGCATCCTCCCCTACGTCCTCCGCCAGCTCGCAGCTAAGTCCTGATACTTCCTCCACCCAAGATTTGAGGTCGCCTTATAGGGCGACCTCTTCTTCTATGGCGACTATATCGTCGAGCTAACTAGCCACAATCGGCGGCCCTACATACTGCATGTCGTACTTCGCGAACAGTGCCGCATCCATCTTCGGCCCGTTGGCCACTGCAGCCTCGCGGAAGAATGCCTCCATCTTCCCCGCTGGCGAGAAAGCAATCAGCATATGCGCCGGCTTCGCGCCCACGCCCACGAACCCATGCGCGATCCCGCGCGGCCCCAGCAGCGACTCGCCCGCGCGAAGCTGTCTCCGGCTCTCCCCCACCTGAAACAGCACCTCACCCTCCATCACGTAGAACCACTCCTCCTGGTGCAGATGGAAGTGCATCGGCGGGCCGCCCTTGCCCAGGTTTTTATGTTCAATCACAAACAATCCGCCATTCGTCTCTCGCGGCAGCACCTTGAACAAAATCGTGCTGAAGCCCAGCGAGTGCGTCTCGCCCAAGCGGTCCTGACCCGACTCTACTGGATGGATTTCACCCGTCCCCGCAGTCGCGGCTGTCTGACCGAGCGCAAATACATTGAACCCGGCGACTGGAAACGCCGCAGCCGCACTCTTCAGAAACGAACGTCGCTTCATGTGAATCTCCTTGATAAAGAACTACACCTGTCCCGCGGATCGCATCCATCCAACGCAGCAATAATCTAGAGCAGCGATATTCCGCTCAGTTGCTCGCACTCGTTCCACAGCCGCGCCGCTGCTGCCTGGTCGAGCGCCTGAGCGGCCACCTTTGCCACTCCCACATCGCCTCCGCGCATCTCCAGCAGGCCCTGCGGCCCGTAGTACCCGCCATCCACCACATCCGGCGAGGTCGCCGCAAACAGCGTCGGCGCCGCTCCCTCCGCCTCCGTGTTCAGCAGCGCGCCGATCGCCACGCCCAGCCCCCGCCGCACCAGCCTCTCCACCGCCGAAAACTCCCCCGCCTGAAACAGGTTCGTATTGGCCACGCCCGGGTGCGCCGCCACGCTCATCACGCGGCATATCGGCGGCTCGGCAGCGCGCAGCCGCCGCCCCAGCTCGAACGCCAGCATCAGGTCGGCCAGCTTCGACTGCCGGTACGAGGCCATCGGTCCATAGCTCTTCGCCGACTGCAGATCGTCGAACTCCAGCCGTCCCTGCTTGTGCGCAATCGAGGCCAGCGTCACCACGCGCGGCCTCTGCGGGTGGTTCACAGACGCGCGCACCAGCGCCGGCAGCAGCACCGCCGTCAGCACAAAATGGCCCAGCACATTGGTCCCAAACTGAATCTCGAATCCGTCCCTCGTCTGCAGCCGCTTCTTGGGGGCCATCACGCCCGCGTTATTAATCAGCAGGTCGAGCGGCTTGCCCAGCGCAAGCTCTGACGCACCGAACGCGCACACCGACTCCAGCGACGCCAGGTCCAGCAGCACCACCTCCGCGCTCGCCGCCGGAACCTCGTCGCGCAGCCGCTCCAGCGCCGCATCGCCTTTGGCCTTGTCCCGGCACGCCAGCAACACATGCGCTCCCTTGCGCGCCAGCTCCAGCGCCGCATGGTAGCCGATCCCGCTGTTCGCCCCGGTAATCAGCGCCCGCCGCCCTGCCTGGCTGGGAATCTCCGCTGCCGTCCATCCGCTGCCCACCGCATTGCCCTCACCTGTTTCGCTCATGCCGCCATTAAACCACGAACAGATGAAAAGCAACCGTTGCATCCATCTCCACTCCGTTCACGATAAAGTAGACCACATGGGCCTTTTCAAAAAGAAGATCAAGCAGGAGCACAAGGTCATGCTCCAGCACGAGCGCTCCGCCGGGGCCGTGCAGCCGGAGTATCACCGCGCCACCCCGGAGTGTCCCCAGCCCCAGCGCTGGAGCATGATCGACTCGATGACCGCCGAGGTCGAGGTCCTCGAGTTCATCGCCACCCTCGTCACCACCCTCAAACCCCGCCTCGTCGTCGAGACCGGCTCCTTCCTCGGAGTCTCCACCGAGTGGATCGCCAGCGGACTCGAGCGCAACGGCCCGCTCCCCGACGGCACCCCGTCCCGCGTCATCAGTTGCGAGTTCGATCCCATCGTCTACGCCAAGGCCAAGTCCCGCATCGAAGCCTCGCCGCTCGCCCCCTGGATCGAGCTGCGCAATGAGTCCAGCCTGGAGATGCAAGTCGACGGAACCATCGACCTCTTCTTCTCCGACTCCGACCTCGACATCCGCGAGGCCGAGGTCAAGCGCTTTCTCCCCCAGATCAACCCCCACGGCATCATCCTCATGCATGATGCCAGCTCCCACCTCAAGACCGTCCGCGCCGCCGCCCTCAAGATGGAGTCCGAGGGCCTCATCTCGGTTGTCCTCCTCCCCACCCCTCGCGGCCTCGTCATCGCCCAGCCCCGCGCCAACCGCACCTAACCAACTCGACGGATGGAGAGGATCTCACAATGAAGGTTCTGGTAATCGGTGGTGGCGGACGCGAGCACGCGATCGTCTGGGCATTATCCAAGTCCGCGCGAGTGACCGAGATCGTCTGCGCGCCGGGAAACGCGGGCATCGCACAATCCGCCCGCTGCGTCGCGGTCAATACAGGCGACCTCGCCGCCATACTGCGCGTCGTCGAGTCCGAACGGCCCGCGCTCACCGTCGTCGGTCCCGAGCTTCCCCTCTCCCTCGGTCTCGTCGACGAGCTTTTCCGCCTCGGCCTGCGCGTCTTCGGCCCCACGCAGTCCGCCGCACGTCTGGAAACAAGCAAGTCCTTCGCCAAGGAGTTCATGCAGCGTCACGCAATCCCCACCGCCGCCTACGCCGTCTGTCGTTCGCTCGACGACGTTCGCCGCCAGCTTCCCCGCTTTGCCGCATCCGTCGTAGTCAAGGCCGACGGTCTCGCCGCAGGCAAGGGCGTAGTCATCTGCCAATCCCACGCCGAGGCCGAGCAGGCTGCAACAGAGATATTCTCCGGCACACTGCTCGGCACAGCCGAGAAGGAGCTCGTCCTCGAAGAGTTTCTCGACGGTGAAGAGCTCTCCTTCTTCGCCCTCTGCGACGGCAAGCACGCCGTAACACTGGCCGCCGCGCAGGACCACAAGCGCATTGGCGAGGGAGACACCGGCCCCAACACTGGAGGCATGGGGGCCTACACCGCGGACGGCCTGATGAGCGCCGAACTGGAGCAGTGGCTGCTACAAAACGTAGCCCAGCCGGTCGTCGATCAGATGGCCCGCGAGGGCACTCCCTTCCACGGCGTCCTCTTCTGCGGCATGATGATGGCCCGCCAGTCCGACGGCTCAATCCGCCCCATGGTCCTCGAGTTCAACGCCCGCTTCGGCGACCCCGAGACCGAAGCCATCCTCGTCCGTCTCGAGAGCGACATTGTCGATCTCTTCGACGCCGCCATCGATGGGACTGCAAACAGGCTTGTAATTCAGATGCGGCCGGGGGCAAGCGTCTGCGTCATCGCCGCCAGCGCAGGCTATCCCGGCAAGGTTGTCTCCGGGGCACCCATCGCGGGACTCGACTCGGTGCATGACCCCGACATGGTGGTCTTCCACTCCGGCACGGCCATGAAAGATGGCGCCATCGTCACTGCGGGCGGACGCGTTCTCGGCGTCACCGCGGTCTCCGGCTCCAGCTCCTCTGCATCGACCTCGGCGCTACAGGACGCCCTCAGCAAAGCCTACAGGGCACTCAGCGGAATCTCCTTCGAAGGAATGCAGTTCCGCCGCGACATCGGTTGGCGCGCGCTGCGCGTCGGCCTGTGAGGAGCGACCGGATGCATCGAAGCGCGCAGTGGTGCATCTGATCAGCCGGGGTGAAATGCAATGGTAACCATACGGCCTGCCGCCGAGCGCGGGCATGCCAACCACGGCTGGCTCGACTCCAGCTTCAGTTTCTCGTTTGACGAGTACTACGATCCTGCGCACATGGGCTTCCGCGCGCTGCGCGTCATCAACGAGGACCGCGTCGCGCCCGCAATGGGTTTCCCCAAGCACCCGCACCGCGACATGGAGATCCTTACCTACGTCCTCGAAGGCGCGGTGAAGCATGAGGACTCGACCGGCGCAAGCGAGACGCTGGTCCCCGGCGAACTCCAGCATATGTCGGCGGGCACTGGCGTGCGCCACAGTGAGATGAACCCCTCGGACTCCGAGACACTCCACCTGCTCCAGATATGGCTCCTTCCGAACCAACTGGGCATCCCGCCGAAGTACGAACAGAAGCGTTTCACTGTGCAGGACGAGCCAAGCAAACTGCATCTGCTCGCCTCGACCGACGCGCGCGACGGCTCGTTCAAGATTTACTCCGACGCGGAGATGCTGGCGGCGAAGCTCGACGCAGGCGGCTCTGTCAGCCACGCCTTCAAGTTCGGCAACGGCTGGCTGCAGGTGGCGCGCGGCGCCGTCTCGGTGGCCGGAGGAACGCTCCATGCGGGCGATGGCCTCGCTCTCGAGGGCGAACCCTCCATCACCATCGCCAGCGAATCCGGCGCGGAGTTCCTGCTCTTCGACCTGGCGTAAGGGTCGCCACAGACGGCTCGCAGGTGGCCAACTCAGTCGATTACGCGACGCATGAATCCACGGATGCCGAACCAGGTGAGCACCGCGAACGAGCAGGCGAGCATCGCCAGAATGAGCCACGGATTCATGTGGTGCAGCCCGGGCGTGAGCGCGGCGCGCAGGCCCTCGCTCATATAGACGATTGGGTTGATCAACACCCCATACTGTAGCCACGGGATCGCCTTCAACGCGGCCCACGGATAGTAGACGCATCCAAGGAAGGTGATGGGCATGACGACGACGCCGAAGATCAGCCCGATCTGCTGCGGCCGTACGCTGGTGCCGATCACCAGGCCAAGCGCCCCCGAGGTGAGGCTGGCCAGCAAGAGTACGGCGATCAGGAACGCCCAGCTATTGACGTGCGCGTAGACCGGAGTCGCGGGCATGTAGTAGGCAAGCGGAAAGACCACCCCCGCCGCAATCATGCTCTGCACCGCGGAGAAGGAGATCTTCTCGATGGCGACAGCGGCGACCGGCAGGGGACACATCACGCGGTCGTCAATCTCGCGCGTGATGCCGAACTCCTGCGCCAGCGGCAGCGCCACCGCCGCGATCCCCGAAAACATGATGGCGACCGCCATCAGTCCAGGCAGCAGAACGGTGGAGAAGTTGGCACCGGCGGCGCTGACCATCGAGGCTGTGGGGTTCATCGCCGCGCCGCCGCTCATGTGCGGCATGATGAAGGTGAAGACGAAGAGGAAGAGCAGTGGGTTCATAATGACGCGCACCAGGAACGGGACCATCTCGCGCCGCAGCGCATGCAGATCGCGCAGAAATAGCCCCGAGAAGGCGCGGGCGTACAGCACACCCACGGACGCAACGGGCCGATGCTCCGGTTCCGGCTGATAGATCGCGTCGATCTCAGATTGCAGTGCTGCCATGAGCTTCTACTCCCGCAGTTCTATTCGCGCAGATCTCGCCCGGTGAGCCGGATGAAAACCGTCTCCAGGCTGGTTTCGGTGATGGTGAGGTCGCGCAGGCCATACGGGTTGCTGGCGCGAACGATCTCCGGCAGCAGGCCGTCGGCGTTGTCGGCGAAGATGAGGATTCCGCCGGGCGTGGACTCCACGCCACGCACGCCCTGCATCTGCTGCAACATCTCGCTGAGTGGTGCTGAGCCCGCGTGATTACTGAGTTCTAGTGCGTAGACTTTCTGCGCGCCAATCGTGCCCTTGAGAGCGGCTGGAGTGTCCTCCACCAGAATCTTGCCGTGGTCGATGATGGCCACGCGGTCGCAGAGCGCGTCGGCCTCCTCCATATAGTGCGTCGTCAGAACAACCGTGATTCCCTCCTCGCGCAGCCGGCTGACCGCTTCCCACATCGCGATCCGGCTCTGCGGATCGAGCCCCGCGCTGGGCTCGTCGAGGAACAACACCTTGGGCCGATGCGCAATCGCGCGTGCGATCTGCACCCGCTGCGCAAGACCGCCGGAGAGCTGCGATGGATACGAGTCCGCGCGCTCGGCAAGGTAAAACTGTGCCAGCAGTTGATCTGTCCTCTGCTTCGCCTCGGCGCGCGAAAGGCCGAAGTACAAACAGTGAAAGTGGATGTTCTCGTAGATCGTGCAGGCGCGGTCGAGCGTGTTGAACTGCGGCACAATACCCATCGATCGCCGCGCTAGCGCCGGCGATCGCACCACATCCACGCCCGCAATGCAGACCCGGCCCGAGGTTGGCAGAACGCGCGTTGTACAGACGCCGATAGTCGTCGTCTTGCCCGCGCCGTTGGGGCCGAGCAGACCATACAACTCACCCTCCCGCACACCGAGATCGATGCCATCCACGGCAACGACGCGCTGTTTGCCTGCATAGACCTTGCGAAGGCCCTCAATCTGGACGATGATTGCCAAACTTTTCCCCACTCAATTTAATCGATCTCGCCTGATTCGATTATAGGCACCCGCGCGCCTGGGCCACCACGCAGAGGTGCCGGTTGAACCGGTACCAAGCAGGTCGATCACACCAGGACCGAATGCAATCTTGCGGGTCGGCGTAAAATTAACCCATGTCACAGGGATTGGAAAGCAAATCCGTAGAAAAGCAGCAAATGCAGACCCCGGCACCCCGGCAAGACAAAGCAGTCGCCCAGGCGCACGAGGCCGAGCGCAAGCGGCAACGCCAGGCACTCGAACTCCAGCGCGAACGCATCCTCTCCGAGCGCACCGCCAGCCCGCACCGGCGCACCGCACTGGCCAACGCGCTGGCCGACATCGAGGAAAAACTCGCCGAACTCGGCTGGACCATCCACCTGTGAGCGCTTAGCGACGATCCCTCAGAAGCGCTCAACTGTGCCGGTGAAAGACTGTCGAGTTCGCTTGGTCGATTGTGGTCAGCACAATAGTGTGAATGTTCACATGGGCCGGCCTGCTAGCCGCCCAGACGATCGCATCCGCGATGTCCTCCGGCTTGAGCGGCGTGATCTTCTCGTAGACCTTCGCCGCGCGCTCCTCATCGCCGCAAAACCGCACCCGGCTGAACTCCGTCTCCACCATCCCCGGATCGACCGACGTAACTCGCACCGCAGTGCCCATCAGATCGATCTTTAGCCCCTCGCTGATGGCCCTCTCTGCGGCCTTCGTCGCGCAGTAAACCGCCCCGTTCGCATACGTGATGTACCCTGCGGTTGAGCCTATGTTGATCACATGTCCCGCTCCCCGCGCCACCATTCCGGGAACCACCGCTCGGGTGACCGCGAGCAGCCCCTTCACGTTGGTGTCGATCATCTCGTCCCAGTTCTCCGGGTCGTCCTCGTGAAGCTTCGTGAGTCCCCGACACAGCCCTGCATTGTTGACCAGAACGTCGATGGCTTTCCAATCCTCCGGCAGGCCCGCGATGGCCGCATCGACTGCTGCACGATCGCGCACATCCAGCCGGAAGAGCAAGACTGCCGCTGCGCCCGCCTCCATCAACGGCGCTTCCAGTTCCCGCAACAGCTCCAGACGACGCGCACACAGCAGAAGCCGTGCCCCGGCGCCGGCAAACGCAAACGCCGTAGCCCGGCCAATTCCCGAACTCGCCCCGGTAATCAGTACAACCTTGCCTTCGAGAGATCTCATCCTTCTCTTATAAACCCATGCTCGCCGTTCCATAAAAATAGAGAGGGCCGCACGAAGCGACCCTCTGGATGGAAGACGACGATTTATTGAAGCCGTTACTGTAAAGACAAAGACGCGCTTTCCGCAATGCCGATCGCATCGCCCGACACTACCAGGTTCACGCGCCGGTTCTGCGCACGTCCGCTGGCTGAGCCGTTATCGGCTACGGGATCGTTCTTGCCAAAGCCCGTCGAAGTGATGCTGCCCTGCGATTCGCCCTGCGAGACCAGGAAATCTTTGACCGCCAAGGCGCGGTTCTCAGAGAGCTTCTGATTGAGTTCGTCCGAGCCGGTCGAGTCGGTATAACCCTCCACCTGCACCTTCAAGCCAGGATAGGCCTCCAGAATCCCCGCAACCTTGGCCAGACTGATCTGCGTCATCGGCTTCAGCGTGTACTTGCCGGTGTCGAAGAGCACATCCGACATATTCACAATCAGTCCGCGTGCCGATTCGCTGGTTGCCAACACCGAGTTCAACTGCAACCGCAGCTTCTCGCGAACAGCATTCGCATCGTTGGCGCTCTTGTCGGCCTCGACCGCCTTTGCCTGCGCTGCGGCCGTCTCCGCCTCAGCTTGTGCGCGGGCCGCATCGGCCTGCGCCTTGGCAGCCTGCGCCTGCTCTGCATCGAGCTGCGCTTGCTGCGCCACCACCTGCGATTGCGCCGCCTGAACCTGTGCCTGCGCCGCCTGCTGCTGCGACTGCGCCGCATCGGCCTGGGCCTGCTCCTTCGCCGTTACCTGGGCCTGCGCACGCTCCGCCGCCTGCTTGCGCAACGAAGTGATTCGCGCATCCTCGGCGCGTTCCACGGCCTCGCGAGCTTCGGTGATCTCCATCTTCCGGTCGCCATGCTTGCTGCCGTCGAGCGCGCTGGCATTCTGCTCGTCCAACGTAGCCTGCGCCATGATCTGCGGTGCGTACTTGTCCGCTCCTGCATCCTGCGCAATGCGAACCGCATTGTCCGCCTCATACAACTCCAGCGGCGAGCGCTCATTGCGCGTAATCGGGATCGCAACCGTATGCGATCCCGCTGTCTCCGCGTACATGCCGCGCGGTAGCAGACTATAGTTCGCCTCCACCTTCTCCATTACGCCGTTGGTTTTGTCCGGGCGAATCACGTTCTGTTGCACCACAACGTCGCTTGGCTCCGTGACCGAGAAGTACGGCTCGGCGGTAATGATCAAACCGAACGACTGCAGCG
Organism: Acidobacteriaceae bacterium; assembly: GCA_049513335.1. Lineage (GTDB taxonomy): Bacteria > Acidobacteriota > Terriglobia > Terriglobales > Acidobacteriaceae > Edaphobacter. The sequence continues at coordinate 25,226 of JBEKWE010000001.1, forward strand.
CGGTCGTCACCTTGAGGTTGTTCTTGGTGTTCTCCGGAAGCACCTCGCCCAGGTTCTGCGCGCGGCCGTCTGGCGAGATCGCCCACAGCACATAGGTGAGATACTCCCTGCCGAATCCATTGGCCGGCGTCAATCCATCAAAGTGCGCGTCGATCGCAATCTTCCCGCGTTCGCTGGTCACCTTTGCCTCGCCCTTCGCTCCAGGCAACAGCGACGTGCCCTCGAAATCGAGGTGCGTCGAGCCGCTGCGATTCAGATAACTCACGCAGTCGAGATTGCGCTCGACCACCTTCACCCTGTAGATATAGATGCCGTTTTGTTCTACGATTGGGTTTGAATTTGTATCCGTTACAGCCGCCGACTGCGAGGTCGGGTTCGGCTCCTGCGCCCTTGCAGTTGCCGGAACTACACTCGCGAGAAGGCCGAATGCGCCGGTGATGGCCACAGCCGGCAGCGTGCGAGTCCACAGGCTGCGGAAAGAGTAGCTGATATTTTGCACACGATTCTGCGCGTGCGCCAAATGAGGCGCTGAATACTTTGAACGGGACATGATGTCGATCTCCTGGCGATCCAATCGCCGATTCCGAATTGGGACCCCTCGCACTGCGCACGTGCGAATGGCGCTTCCAAAGCCCCTGGATGGGCCTGTAATTGGGATGCCGGATCGACGGCAAAGGTAGCCCACAGTCGCAAACCGTGCGACTGGGGCAAGATAGGGAGCTATTCAGGCGTTGTGCAACGGCGACGCCGAGTGGCGCTGCACAAAGTGATACGGCGGCCAGGGGCCGGACAACTGCATCCGGCACTCCTTCATCTCCAGCGTCGCCGACGAGTACTTGTTCTGATACCGCTCCACCGTCTTGTTATCAATCAGGTGGGCGATGTCCAGCAGCATCTTGCCCGAATCCGTCCGCTTGCAGGTGATCTCCTCCGCGATGGGCAGGAACATGCGATGCATCTGCACCGACAGGGCGCGGGCCCGCGATTGGCGCTCCCTCTGCCGGGCTGCGCTCTCGCGCAGGCTGGTCAGGTACTGCTGGCCAACCGTCATGTCGCGCGCTGCGTTGCCCGGACAGGTGTCGTCCATCAGAACCTTCAGGTGCATCTCCGCCTTGCCACGCAGTCGCTCCACATTCGCCGTAAAGTGCCGTTGGTTCGAGCGGACCGACCGGCGCAGCGCGTCATCGTCTGGAAAGGTCGTGCCAAAGCGAAAGGGAAGCACGGTGGAAAGTTTAAAGCAGTCCGCAATCACGCGACCGTGGTCCTTGACTGCGCTCTGATCCATCCGGGCAGCGTCTTCCGGTGTGTGTTCAGAGACAATGACGGCGAGATCACTTGCTGGAAACAGGAAGGTCTGGTTGCCAAAAAGACCGGTAACTCCGGCGAGCGGCATTGGACGGCGGTGACGACAAAGCTCAGGAAAGGCGTTTCGTTCTGCAATGCAGTAGGCGTACCAACTCATTGTTTCGTCACTCCAAAGCGCAGATAGACAAAACCCTCACTTGTGGATAAGGGTGTTTTTAACCCAATCGAACGTTTCCGGGAATTGTCCGAACGGTTCGAACTATGTCCGGCTACAAACTGGTATTGAGTCCTTGCGCGTGCGTGATTGGGCGTTCAATTCGGGATCGAAACGGATAGTAAGCTCATAGCGTGACGATTGGCAAGGCCAATCTTCGAGGAATGCTCACGTTGGGTGGACGGCTAATTCCATGCCCTCATGGACATGAATCGCCAAACTCAACCGGCTGAAGAGATGCGTCGGTCAATCAATATCGCAACAGGTGGATTGACAGTAACTCCTCGGCCTCGCATGACCTTCATGCGATACCCCGTGGTTTGGAGTTCTAGCACGACCAAGCCTGTTCGCCGGTGCTACCCTTGACTCATCCCCATGAGTCACGAAAACACGACAAATACGCCCCCTCAATCGCTGCCGGAACCGCCTGCCCAGCCAGCCGCGGAAGCAGCCGCCGGCAATCTTCCCAAGGCCTACGATCCCTCCATCATCGAGCGGCGTTGGGCCGAATACTGGGTCCGCGAGCGCCTCTTCGACGTGCCGACGCCAGCCACAAAACCAGGTTCTCCATCCATGGAGCGAAGCGACATGGGTGGGAAGAGCAAAGAGAACTTCACGCTGCTCCTGCCGCCACCCAACGTCACCGGACGTCTGCACATGGGCCACATGCTCAACCAGACGGAGATGGACATCCTCACGCGTTGGCACCGGATGCGTGGCGAACGAAGCCTGTGGGTTCCCGGCACCGACCACGCCGGCATCGCTACGCAGATGATGGTCGAGCGCCAGCTCGCAGCCGAAGGCACCAACCGCAAGACCCTCGGCCGCGAGGCCTTCAACGCCCGCGTCTGGGAGTGGAAGAGCCAGTATGGCTCCGCCATCACCGACCAGATGCGCCGACTCGGAGCTTCTGTAGACTGGTCGCGCGAGTACTTTACCATGGACGACCGCCTCTCGGTCGCGGTCAAGGAGGCCTTCGTCCGCCTCTACGAGCAGGGGCTGATCTATCGCGGCAGCTACATCGTCAACTGGGACCCCATCCAGCAGACCGCCGTCTCCGACCTCGAAGTCACGCATGAAGACCGCCTCGGCAAGCTCTACCACATCCGCTACCCCTTCGCCGATGGCACCGGTTCCATCGTCGTTGCCACCACGCGTCCCGAAACCATGCTCGGCGACACCGCAGTCGCCGTAAACCCGAACGACGAGCGCTACGCAGCCTTCATCGGTAAGCTGATCTCGCTGCCCTTGAGTGGAGTCAGTGGTGGCCCAAACCGTGAGATACCCATTCTCGCCGACGACTGGGCGCAGCCCGAGTTCGGTACCGGCGCAGTTAAAGTCACGCCTGCGCACGATCCCAATGACTTCGCCCTCGGCCAGCGCCACTCGCTCCCGTCGCTCACTATCCTCGATGAAACCGCGCACGTCGCGCTGCCCGGCTCACCTTACCATGGCCTCGACCGCTTCGCCGCCCGCAAGCGCATCGTCGCCGACCTCGAAGCCGCGGGCCTGCTGGTTGACGCCCGCGATCACAGCCTCGCCATCGCGCTCTCGCAGCGCTCCGGCGCCGTCATCGAGCCGCGCCTCTCCATGCAGTGGTTCCTCGCCGTCAACAAGCCAGTGAGCGAAACCAGACCTTCGGTCGCCCAGACCGCCATCGACGCCGTTCGCGACGGCCACATCAAGTTCACCCCAGAGATGTACCAGAAGATTTACATGGAATGGATGACCAACATCCACGACTGGTGCATCTCACGCCAGCTCTGGTGGGGCCATCGCATCCCGGCGTGGCACTGCACGGCCTGCCGCGCCATCACCGTTGCACACGAGACGCCCACTGCCTGTGCCACCTGCGGGGCTGTCGACATCACCCAGGAGACTGACGTCCTCGACACCTGGTTCTCCTCCGGCCTGCTGCCGTTCACCGTCTTCGGCTGGCCCGGAACACAAGAACCAAAGGCCACCGAAACAATTCGCAAGTCCGCCGAAGCAGAGGGTAAGTACATCCGCCAGGTGGGCGGGACCGGCAACTACGGGCACGTGAAACTTCGCGTGTCTCCAAACGAGGCTGGCAAAGGATTCGCTTTCTCCAACGAGACAGCCCCGCACACTCTGCCGGAAAGGTTTATCCAGCCGATACGCGAAGGGATACAAGAAGCGCTGCGGGGAGGCGTCGTCGAAGGGCATCCGCTCGTGGACATCACCGTCGCTCTTTTCGATGGCAGCTACCACGAGACTGACTCCAACGAAATGGCGTTCCGAATCGCCGCGTCAATCGCATTGAAGGAGGCCGCGCGAAAAGCCCAACCTGTAGTGCTGGATCGCGCCTCAAACCTCGAACCTACACATCTGCGCAGTCACGGCAATCTGCTGACCCTCGAACCCACCCCGAACCTCGAACCTCGAACCTCGAACCTTACCCCTGATCTCGCCGCCTTCTACCCCACCTCGCTTCTCGTCACCGGCTTCGACATTCTCTTCTTCTGGGTCGCGCGCATGATTATGTTCGGCACCCACTTCATGCTCGACGTGCCGATGCCAGATGGCTCGTCGCACACGCTTGCCGGTGCGGTCCCCTTCAAAGAGGTGTATATCCACGCCCTGGTGCGCGACGCCGACCGCCAGAAGATGTCCAAGACCAAGGGCAACGTCATCGACCCCATCGAGATCATCGAGCGCTTCGGCACCGACGCCGTCCGCTTCACCCTGGCCAGCATGGCCTCGCCCGGCACCGACATCGCCTTCTCCGAAGCCCGCACCGAAGGCAACCGCGCCTTCGCCAATAAAATCTGGAACGCCGCCCGCTTCCTCTTCATGAACCTCGACCGCGCCCGCGAAGCTGGCATCCCCGTTGATCGCATCCTGCGAACTTCTGTCATCCTGAGCAGAGCCGCTCAGCGAGCTGGATTCATATCAGGAGCCGATCAGGGTACACCAAGTCTCTCTTCTGAGACGTGGGAAGACGTTCCACAAACTCCCCTCGAATCCAGCTGGATTCTCGCCCGTCTCTCCCAAACCGCCGCCGCCGTCAACGCCTCTCTCGCTGAATACCGCTTCGACGAAGCCGCCAACCACGTCTACCAGTTCTTCTGGGGCGACCTCTGCGACTGGTATCTCGAAATCGTCAAACTTCGTCTCAACTTTGGCGAGGCCGACGACAAGACCGCTGCCGCCGCTGCGCTCGCCACTCTATTTCATGTCTTCGAATCCGCCCTTCGCCTGCTGAGCCCTTTCATGCCCTTCCTGACGGAAGAGATCTGGCACGCCCTTTACGCTGGCGCACCACCCGCGAAATCGATCGCCCTCACCAGCTACCCGCAAGCCTCCGACTACCCTTCCGACGAAGCAGCCATAGTCGAGATGCGTGATTTGCAGTTCCTGACTACCGAGCTACGGGCGATCCGCAAGGATTTGTCCATACCCGAGGGACAAACCTTTCCAGGGTATGTCCTTGGCGTAAATATGGGGGATGCAAAGACAGGGATTCTACGTACGCCGGGAGACTTGCTCTCTGCTCACAGCGATATATTGGGACGGCTGACTCGGGTTAGTCCTATACAAGAAGTGGGGGCCCAGGAGCGCTATGGCAGCCTTTCCAGTCTCTCCTGGCGTCAAGGATTGTTCGAGGTAGCACTTCAATACCATAAGAAGATCGATGTCCCCGCCGAGCGCGAGCGCCTCACCAAAGACCTCGCCAAGTATGAAAAAGGTCTTGCCGCCGCCGAACGCCAGCTCTCCAACGATTCCTTCATGTCCAAAGCTCCAGCGCATATCGTCGAAGGCCTGCGCAAGCAGGCCGCCGAGACCCGCACCGTCTACGACAAGACCAAAGCAGCCCTCGACGCGCTGCCACCCAACAACTAACAACCATCAACCTGCAACCGCCAACTCCGACGTAGAATCGAATCCATTATGGACTGGAAATCCCGCCGCATCACCGCCCTGCTCGAAGCCGCCCTCATCGAGGACAAGGCCGCCAACGACGTCACCACCGCGCTGACCATCGACCCCAACATGCGCGCCACCGCCACCATCGTCGCCAAGCAGAGTTGCGTGGTCGCCGGCATCGGCTGCATCTCAGCCTTCCTCAGCCTCTACGGCAAGCTCTCCACCAAGCCATCGAATTCGTCAGTCCGCTTCGAGGTTGTCTCGCACCCGGAGATCTTCGACGGCGTCCGCGTCAAAAAAGGTCAGGCCATCGCCGTCATCCGCGCCAACGCCGCCAGCATTCTCTCCACCGAGCGCGTCATCCTCAACCTCATGCAGCGCATGAGCGGCATCGCCACGCTGACCAATGAGTACGTCGCAGAGGCGGCCAAGGCGAAGTCGCCCTCCCGCATCCAGACCAAGATTCTGGACACGCGCAAGACCATCCCCGGCCTGCGCGCGCTGGATAAGTACGCCGTCGGTTGCGGCGGCGGCGCCAACCACCGGCTCGATCTGCAGGACGGAATCCTCATCAAGAACAACCACATCACGCTGGGCGGCGGGCTGCCTGCGGTGCTTGCGCGTGCCCTCGCCGGACGCAAACCCGGCCAGGTCGTCCAGGTCGAGGTCCGCACTCCAGCCGAACTCGACCAGGCAATCGCCGGCGGCGCGGAGTCCATCCTGCTCGACAACATGACCCCCAAAGAGGTGAAGAAAGCTGTCAATCTGGTGCGCAAATCATTGCCCAAGGCCATCATCGAGGTTTCCGGCGGCGTGAACCTCAAGACCGTCCGCGACTACGCCAAGACCGGTGTCGACTTCATCTCCGTCGGTGCGCTCACTCACTCCGCCACCGCAGTCGACCTTAGCATGAAGATCACGGCCAGCCTCCTCTGATCCGCCCTCTCATGTCGACCGACGCCTTTGACCTCCGCGAAGTGGAACAAGCCATCGTTGGCACCGAGTTCGCGGGCTACCTGATGCACTTCCCCACGGTTCCATCGACCAACGACCTCGCGCTCAAGGCGACGAAGGTGGGTGCACGCCACGGCGTCTGGATCGCCGACGCACAGACCGCCGGCCGGGGCCGCGGCAACCGCACATGGCACTCCAGCCCAGGCGAAGGCCTCTACATGACCGCGCTCATCTCGCCCCCTCTGCCCATGCAGAGTGCGCTCAGCCTGTCGTTCACCACCGCCATTGCAGTGCAGTCGGCCATCGCGTCGGTCGCAGGATTTCGCCGCCGTGACCAGATCGACATCCGCTGGCCCAACGACCTTCTCCTCAACGGACGCAAGTGCGGCGGCATCCTCATCGAGACCAGCGCGCAGCCCGTTCCAGCCTCCGGTCCCGCAATGCTCCGCCACGCCGTCATCGGCATCGGTATCAACGTCAACCACGACGTCTTTCCGCCCGAACTTGACCCCATCGCCACCTCGCTGCGCCGCGAACTGCCCAACCCATCCCAGCCCCTTCGACGCGAGCCGCTCGCCGCCGCCATCCTCCTCGCGCTCGATCAAGAGATTCGCTGCCTCACCTCGACCCTCGTATCCCGAACCTCCAACCTCGAACAAATCAGCTCCTGGATCTCCGGCAAGCGCGTCCACGTCGAGGCGCGCGACGACGATCCCGGCAGCTATACTGGCGTTACCGCGGGACTCGATCCCAGCGGCTTCCTGCGAGTCGCCGGAGACGACGGCCAGCTCCACACCGTCCTATCCGGAGGCCTCCGCGAAGTATAACGCAACCACGAACCTTGCACCTCGAACCTCGATAATATGCTCCTGGCCATCGATGTAGGCAACACCAACACGGTACTCGGTCTCTACCGCCTCGCCACGCCACAGGCTCCCGCCGCCCTGCTCGCAGACTGGCGCATAACCACCCACCGCAACCCCACCATCGACGAGCTTGGCGTCCTCTTCCGCGACCTCTTCGCTCTGCGCTCGCTCGACATCGCCCAGATTACGGGCATCATCATCTCCTCGGTCGTCCCCCCGCTCGACTCTACCCTGCGCCGCGCAGCCGAGATCTACTGCGGCGTCAAGCCGATCTTTGTCGAACCCGGCATACGCACGGGCCTGCCCATCCTCACCGACAACCCGGCCGAGGTCGGCGCTGACCGCATCGTCAACTGCGTCGCCGCCTACGAGTTCTTCAAAGATCCAGCCAACTTCAAAGTGCCACTCCCTTCCAAGGATTCAGCTCACCCGCCCGTCATCGTCGTCGACTTCGGCACCGCAACTACGTTCGACGTCATCTCCGCCAAGGGCGAGTTCCTCGGCGGAGCCATCGCTCCCGGCCTCGGCATCTCCGCCGACGCCCTCTTCACCCGCGCTGCTCGCCTGCCTCGCATCGATATCCGCAAGCCCGCCAAGGTCATCGGCACCGGAACTGTGGACAACCTGCAGATCGGCTTCTACTACGGCTACATCGGCCTGGTCGATGGGATTCTCGAACGCATGATCGTCGAGCTTGGGCCGAACACCCGCACCATCGCTACCGGAGGCTTCGCCCGCCTCATCGCTAGCGGCTCCAAATACATCCGCCAGGTCGACGAACTGCTCACGTTAACCGGCCTCCGCATCATCTTCGAGCGCAACCAGGACCATCACAACCGTATCCGCCATCCCAGGCCCCACCAAGACTGACTTCGCCGCCGCAAGGTGTGGCTAATGAACTACTTCAACTACTTCACCGAGATTGAAGAGCGCTTCCAGCAACGCCGAGGGGCGCTGCTCATGCTCTCCACACTCGACTGGGCGCTCATCGAAACCTGGCGCGAGGCTGGTGTTCCGCTCGAAGCCGTTCTGCGCGGCATCGATGCGGCCTTCGACAAGCACGACGCCCAATCCCTACGCCGCATCCGTCGCCCGCGCAAGGTCAACGGCCTCGCTTGGTGTGCACAAGCTGTCCTCGAAGCCGTCGAGCAATCCCGTGAAGCCGCCATCGGCGCCGCATCCCCCGCAGCCGAGCCCTGCGAATCCGGCTTCGATGCCGTCCGCATTGCGCGCTACCTCCAACAAAACGCCGACCTCCTTACAGCCGCCGCCGCCAATCTCGCCACCCCTGCCGACACCGCCGCCACCCAAGCTGCCACCCGCCTCCGCGAACTCGCCAACCTCAATGAAACGGCCTCGTCCATAGAACCTCGCACTTCGAACATCGAACCTCGAACCTTGAACCTCGAAGAACTCGACCGCACTCTTACCGTCCTCGAAGAAAAACTCTTCGCCGCGCTCCTCACCTCGACACCAGAGGCCCAGCTTGTTGCGCTGCGCGAACAGGCCGCGCGCGAACTTGCCCCCTACCGAGGCAAGATGCAGGCCGTCCAGATCAAGCAAGTCCAGCAGCAGTTCCTCCAGAAGCGCCTGCTCGAAGCCCACTCGCTCCCGCGCCTCAGCCTCTTCTACATGTCCCACGAAGACCAGGTCTGATCGATGCTGCCCGCACTCAATTCCGCAGCCATGCAAGCGCAAGACCGCGCCGATCCTCCTTGTCCGCACTTCGGTTCATGCGGCGGCTGCCAGCTTCAGCACCTCACCTACGCGACCCAACTCAGCGATAAAGCCGCTCAACTCCGCGCACTGCTCGAAGCAACCGGCCTCAAGCTGCCCGAGCTTCAACTCCACCGATCCCCGCCGTTGGTCTACCGCAATCGCATCCGCCTCACCCTCGCCGAGGTCGATGGTCAGCTCTGCGCAGGCTACATTCGCAGCTTGGCCAGCCACGGAGACAGCAACTCAACCACGCGCCTTGGACATACCGAATGGTATGTATTCCCAGAGGCGGGTCTTGGAGTCGAGGAAGGTCTCGAGCCGGTATCAATACCGAACGGTATCTCCTTTCTTCCCATCCGCGAGTGCCCCATCGCCGCACTCATCCTATGGCGAGCCACCGAAGCACTTCTCGCGCTGCTCAATCAATCCCCCAGCACCTGGCTCCGCAACTCCCACCATCGGTTGGACCAACTCGAACTCTTCACCACGGCTGACGAGTCGCGCCTTCAACTCACGCTCTACCTGCGCACGGCCGCGAAGACACTCCCGGCAAAGCTCATCACCGCTTTCACCGCTCTCTGCGAAGCCCTCCGCATCGGCGTCCCCGAACTCTCAGGCGCAGGAATCGCTCTTCTCCCCGCACTCTCCAAACAGCGCAGCCGCCGCGCCGAACAACCACGTCCCGGTCCATCCTGGGGCAGCCCCGGACTTATCTATCGTGTAGCCGAAACCGACTACTGGGTGCCGCGCGGGGCCTTCTTTCAGGTCAACCGTTTTCTCCTCCCCGAACTCCTTGCGCCAGTCACGGCAAATCGAACCGGCCAACTAGCCTTCGACCTCTATGCAGGCGTCGGCCTCTTCTCACGTCCGCTCGCCGCCCACTTCACCCAGGTCACCGCCGTCGAGATCGCCGAGTCCGCCATCAGCGCTCTCGCCGCAACCAAACTCACAAACCTCCGCGCCGTCAAAGCCACCACGCTCGACTTCCTCCGCACCGCCGTCATCGAGCGCGAGCGTCCCGACCTCGTTGTCCTCGATCCACCTCGTTCTGGAGCAGGCCCTGAGGTCTGCGCGCTGCTTGCGCGCATCAGTGCGCACACGCTGGTCTATGTCTCCTGCTCGCCCGAGACCCTGCCCACCGATCTCAAAACTCTCGCCGCCTCGGGCTACACCCTCGCCAAGCTGCACCTCTTCGACCTCTTTCCCCAGACCACACACATTGAAACCGTCGCTGTCCTCACCCGTTAAAAAATTTGCGCACTCCTCGCGCCGATGTGACACAGTTGTGAGGAAAGACAGGTGACCTGTTGCGGCAATTCTCTGGCGGTTCCACGTTCGGTTCCAGACCCGAAACAGAAGGCGAGTTTGAGCGCCGCCTCTGGCCCCAGTTCCCGCGCGTCGAACCCCTCCGCCTGCGCCGCGCCCCGCTGCTTGCAGCCGCCCTCTGCTTCGCCCTCGGCGAGTCCCTCGGCAAAATCCCGCCGCCAACCACGCGACCCACAATTCTTCTCCTGCTGGCCGCAATCGCACTCGTTACGCTCACCCTCCTCGCCCTACGCCGAAGCCTCCGCCTCGCCATTTTCCCCATTGCCGCTCTGTGGATCGCCGCCGGCCTGTGGGCCGCGCAGATACAGCCCGCTCCATCGCCGCAGACCGCGCTGCTCGCCTACGCCGACGGCCTCAGCCGCACCGTCCAAGGCCGCATCGTCCGCATCCGAACCTTGCCCAGCCACGCCAACAACTCCGGCAGCCCAGACAATCCCGACGGCGGCTTCGATCCCGACCAGTGGGACGAGACCGGCACACCCACCACATCCCTCGACCTCGACCTCACCGCCATCGAAGACGTCGCGCCTGACACCTCCCGCATGGTCCCCATCACCGGCGGCGTCCGCGTCACACTCCTCACAACCAACGCTCCTCAGCCCCAAGCCCAACCCCGACCACAAACGCAGCCCCAGTTCCACTGCGGAGACCCCATCGAAGCCACTCTTCGCCTCCGTGCGCCCGAGCGTTACCGCGACCCCGGAGCATGGCAGTTAGCAGACTTTCTCCTCGACCAGGGAATCGCAGCCACCGCTAATGTCCCCTTGGCAAAACTCCATCCCTTGGCCAACGTCTTGCCCGGTGCTGCATCCGCAACCCTGCATTGCCGCATCTTCGCCGCGCAGAGCTGGGCTGCCGCCCGTCTTCTCGCCTACACCCGCTCCACTGCAAACCGACGCCTTCCGCCGCGGCTCCGCCTCACCCCAGACGACGCCGGAATGCTAAACGCCATGCTCTTCGGCGATCGCTCCCGCCTCACCCGCCAGTTGCGCCTCGGCTTCGAGCGCACTGGCTCCTTCCACCTCTTCGTCGTCTCCGGAATGCACGTCGCTCTGCTCGCGGGCCTCGTCTTCTGGATCGCCCGCCGCCTGCACCTGCGCAACTGGCTTGCAACCCTACTCACCCTCGTCCTTACCTACGCCTATGCACTGCTCACAGGCTTCGGAGTGCCCGTGCAACGCGCCCTCCTGATGACTGCCGTCTTTCTCCTCGCACGCCTTCTCTCTCGCCAGCGCAACCCCCTCAACGCCCTCGGCGCAGCCGCACTCGCTGTCCTCATCTGGTCTCCGCGCGCGCTGTTTGAGGCCAGCTTCCAGATGACCTTCCTCGCCATCGTCGCCATCGCGGGCATCGCCATGCCGCTGGGCGAGCGCAGTTTCCTACCCTACGCTCGCGCCGCGCGCAATCTTCGCCACATCTGGCGCGACAGCGCGATCCCACCGCGCTTCGCGCAGTTGCGGGTCTCGCTCCGCATGTGGGGCGAACCACTTGCCGGCATCCTCGGCAAGTGGGCCTATCTACTCCCAGCAAAAATTGTGATTACAGTCCTCTGGGCCGCTCAACTCGTGTTGATCGGCCTCATCGCCGAAGCCGTCATGGTGCTTCCCATGGCCATGTACTTCCATCGCGCCACCGTCTTCGCGCTGCCCGCCAACATGATCTGTATTCCCCTGATTGCACTCCTCGCCTCGCTTGGCCTCGCAACCTTTCTCGCATCTCTGATCAGTCCCTGGCTCGCCGCTCTGCCCGGCTCCGCGCTGGCGTTCCTGCTGCACGGGGTCACCGGCGCCATCCACCGCATCAGCCACGCGCAGGCCGCCGACCTCCGCGTCCCCGGCCCCACGCTGCCGCACGCTCTGCTCGCCGTCGCCTGCTTCGCCTTCGGCTGCTGGGCAGTGCGCCGGTCACGTGCAACCGCATGGGCAGCCGTCGCAGTTCTGCCTCTCGCCGCTGCAATCGTCCTCTGGCCCGTGCTGCCCGTCGTCCATCCCAACCAGCTCGAAGTCACCGCCATCGATGTCGGCCAGGGCGACTCGCTGCTGGTCGTCGGCCCCTCTGGCCGAGCCATGCTCATCGACGCGGGCGGGCCCACCGGGGCTGCCGCTAACGCCGAAAACGCAGTCCTGACCTCCTCCACCTTCGACATCGGCGAAGAGGTCGTCTCGCCTTACCTCTGGTCGCGCCAGTTCCGCCGTCTCGACGTCGTCGCCCTCACCCACGCCCACTCCGACCACATGGGAGGAATGCCCGCCGTCCTGCGCAACTTCCGTCCCCGCGAACTCTGGGTCGCCGTCGATCCCAACTCAGCAACCTACCGCGCGCTGCTCGCCGAGGCCACCACCCTCGGCATTCGCGTGCGTCACCTCCGCGCCGGCGACACGCTCGCCTTCGATTCCATCGCCATCCGCGTCCTCGCGCCCACGCCCGACTACACCAACCCCGGCCCGCCCATCAACAACGACTCGCTCGTGATGCGCCTAACCTTTGGCCACTCCTCCGCCCTGCTCGAAGGCGACGCCGAGGCCCCTAGCGAGCATCAAATGGTCGCCGCCGCGCTCACCAACCCCGCTGCCTCGCTCGGCCCAGACACACTGCTCAAGGTCGGCCACCACGGCAGCCGAACCTCCACCACCCCCGAGTTCCTCGCCCTCGTCGCCCCGCAGGACGCCGTCATCTCCGTCGGCCTCCACAACACCTTCGGCCATCCCAGTCCAGAGGTCATTCAGCGCCTCCACGACGCCCAAGCCCTCGTCTTCCGCACAGACCAGTTCGGCATCACCACCTTCCTCCTCTCCCGCGACGGCCAAATCTCCGCCCTCACCCCCGCCTCCTACCCATAGATACAGCCTGATCAAAGTCGGTCAAGAGTCAATGAATCGAATTTTCCGCCATAGTATTTATCGATTGCCTCGATGAAGATTGAATTCGCGGTCGCCGCATGGGAAAACAGGGTCATCGAGGATTTAAATTTCAAGTCGTCGGGACTGCCGAAGATCTCCCTTGAGCTCCGTCCTTCGATTAAGGTCACAATCCGGCTGCATTCGATGAGCCGCTCACCCAGGAGGGGATGTTCCAGATACGATTTGGCCTCAGCGAGGGATGTAATTCCGTAATACTCTGCCATCGAACTGAATCCCAATCCCTTGAGTTGAGGGAAGATGAACCACATCCAGTGGCCGGTCTTCCTTCCCCGGCGCAGTTCTGCACAAGCCCCCTCCAACACGCCCGCCTGCGCCTCGACAAATCGTTGCAGATTGTAGACATCCTTCATGGCTCATTCCAGCTTTCTACTTTAGTTTGCGAGATCGGCAGAATCTACCGCGTCGGTCTTCGATTCGCGTTTCTCTATTCCGATCCACAATCCATCTCTTCCCCATTGGTGTACGTTAGCCACAGAGCCTATGTCCATTCCCCTCACCCCCCGCGAACGCATCACCCTCGGTCAGGCCCAGCGCAAGCACATGCGCCGCGCCGATCTCGCCGTCTGGCAGCCCAAACTCCGCCGCGCCGACCCGCTCCAGCTCATCGCCGCGTCGATGCTCGACCGCATCCCCGCGCTCGTCCCCATCAAATACGACCGCATGGCCGCCTCGCCCTTCGGCTTCTTTCGCGGCGCAGTGCCCGTCATGGCCTGCGACCTCTCGCTCGGCCCCAACACCAGCATCCTCACCCAGCTCTGTGGCGACGCACACATCCGCAACCTCGGAGCCTTCGCCGCCCCCGACGGCCGCCTCGTCTTCGACATCAACGACTTCGACGAGACCATCCGCGGCCCCTTCGAGTGGGACGTCAAACGCATGGCCGCCAGTCTCATCCTCGCCGGACGCGAGGCAGGCGCGAAGAGCGGCCTCTGCCGCGATGCGACGCGGGCCTTCCTCAAGAGCTATCGCACCGCAATGCATACCTTCGCGCAGATGCCTGTGCTGGAGCTCGCTCATTATCAGGTCCACCGCCTGCACTCGGTCGAACCCGTCTCGCAGCTCCTGCGCCTCGCCGAGCGTGCCACGCCGTTGCACAACCTCGAAGCTCTCACCCTCGAAGTACGCAACGGTTCGCACCTGCGTATCTTCAAGACCATCGACCCCGTCCTCACCCGTGTCCACGGCGACTTGGCCCGCGCGGTCCTCGACTCGCTTACCACCTACGCCGAAACCCTCCAGCCTGAGCGCCGGCATTTCCTCGCGCAGTACACCCCGCTCGATGTGGCGTTCAAGATCGTTGGCACCGGTTCCGTCGGCCTGCGCGACTACTGCGTCTACATGCAGGGCAATGGCCCTAAGGATCCGCTCTTCCTGCAAGTCAAAGAAGAGACACTCTCCGCTTACGCGCCGTATCTCGGCCAGGCGACCGCCGACTCGAACCAGGGTCGTCGCGTCGTCGAGGGCCAGCGCGCCATGCAGTTCCAGTCCGACCCATTCCTCGGCTTCACCACCATCCAGGGCCGCGCTTTCCTCGTCCGCCAGCTCAACGACCACAAGGCCGCCGTCGAGATGAGCGAACTGAAGTCCGCCGGACTGCTCGAATACGCCGCCGTCTGCGGGGAGACGCTCGCCCGCGGACATGCCCGCTCCGGCGACCCCGGTATGATCGCCGGCTACATCGGCGCCTCCGCCCGCTTCGACTCAGCCATCGCCAACTTCGCCGCCGCCTACGCCAACCAGACCGAGCGCGACTGGCAGACCCTCCTCCGCTCCCGTCGCATCGCAAGGCCCATCCTCAAGTTCAGACCACAGCCCGCCTCCGCGAAGCATCCCACCGCCAAGCCCGGCGTCGTCTCCTCGCTTGCCGCCAAATCACACAAGCCAACCGCCAAATCCTCGCACCCTCGCGAGAAAAGGCCGCGGAAGGCAAAGCGCGCCGCCTCGTAAGCGACTCTTCGCCTCCCAACGTCTCAGTGCAGCCCTCGTTGCCTTAGAATATCTCTCTTGTAGGTGTTCGCCGAGGACGAACGACTCGCGTTGTTCTTCCCCAGAAAACGGCATTCGTGGAACTCTTCCGGGCATAAGAACAGGAGACATTCTCTAGTCCCCTGGCAATCCTGTAGCGCTCTTCTTCCCTGCGTGCGCATCCAGCCACTGCCGCAGTTCCGGCTCGTGCACCGCCCGCAGGTGGATGCAGTCGTTGATGCTGTCGATCGACTTCGCCAGCGTCCGCTGGGTTGACGCGACCGGATGCGCCGCAAAAAAGCCTGCCACCTCATCCCTCCTCTCGACCGTGCAGAACGCGGCCGCCGCCGCGACGATGCGCGCGCCCGAGCTCTCCGTCTGCCTGCGCGCGATCTCCGCCCAGTGCTGCTGGACGAAGGCCCAGGCCTGGTCCTGCGTCTCGCGTCGCTCCAGCAGCCGCGCAATCAGCGTCCAACTGTCCTGACTGCGCACCTTGTCCGACAGCGCGTACTCCAGCGTCCGCGCCACCAGCTCCGGCGACTGGAAGCGCGTCAGCGTATGCAGCGCGTCCTGCTTCAGGTCGGGATCGGTTGCCGTCTGCGCCACGCGCAACATCTTCTCGTACATTGCCGCATCGCCCTTCGCCGCCACCATCGCGACAGTCGCATCCGCCGGCTTCTGCCCGGCGAACAGATCCTTCGTCTGGTTCGCCGCCTCCGCCAGCACCGCCGGATCGCCCGCCCGCCCCAACGCCTCAAACAGCGTCTCGCGCAGCTCCGCGCGATCCTCCGGTTCATGCCTGCCGCCCTTGCCCAGCCCTGCATACACCCCGCCGAACTCCCGCCGGACCACCCCATCCAGCCGTTTGCGGTCGTCGTCCGTCGCAATCTGTGTCCCAATCGCACCAATTTTTCCCAGAGCGCTCTCCAGAACCGCTGCGTTCGGGTCCTGCTTCACCGCCAGGGCCAGATCCAGAATTTCGCCCACCGACCCCTCGCCCGCCCGCATCAGCGCCCAGCGATCGCCCAACAGCCCAATCCGCTCCGGCGGTGTCAGCGTAGTCTCCGCATTCGCGACGATAGCTTTAAGCTGTCCCGGCGAATAATCTGTCCGGTAGTACCCCTTGTCTCCCGCGTCTGCATACACAAATTGCAATTCCGGCGATACCATTCCCAACGGCACCGGGACCGGCAGATCCAGCGTCGTCGCACCCGGAGTCAGCAGCCGGCACGACGCAGCCTTGAAGCACAGCGGAACCGTCCACGCCTCTTTCGTGTTGGGAGCAGCCGCAGAGAGAAAAAATCTGCGTTGAGTCACGGGCGCGCCCGCGCCTCCGCTCGTCAGCGTCACCAGCGGGACTCCCGGCTGTTCCACAAAGCCGCGCATCACCTTGTCCACCGGCAGCCCACTCACCCGCGCCTGCGCGTTCCAGAAGTCCTCCGCCGTCGCATTCCCGTACAAGTGCGCCGCCAGATACGCCTGCACCCCCTTGCGAAACGTCTCTTCGCCGACCCAGTTCTCCACCATTCCGATCACCGCGCCCGCCTTGCCATACGCAATCACATCGAAGCTCTCGTTGATCTCGTCCGGCGTCTCCGCCCGCGCGCGGATGGGGCGAGTCGTACGGCCCGCATCGGCGTCCATGGTGCGTTCCTTGTCCAACGCCGCGTCCTCGTCGAACCTCCACTTCGGATGCTCCTTCGCCGCCTCCTTGGTCTCCATCCACGTCGCAAATCCCTCGTTCAGCCACAGGTTGTCCCACCACACCGGCGTCACCAGGTCCCCGAACCATTGATGCGCCATCTCGTGCGCCACCGTCTCGGCGACCTCCTTCTTCGCAGCGAGCGCCCCGTCTTTCTTCGCCACCAGCAGCTCCGTCTCGCGGAATGTGATGCACCCGAAGTTCTCCATTGCGCCCGCCTCGAAGTCGGGAACCGCTACCAGGTCCAGCTTCGCCAGCGGATATTTAATGCCGAAGTACCGGTCGTAGTCGCGCAGCGTCTGCTTCGCTGAATCCAGTGCAAAGCGTGTCAACTTCACCTTGTCCGGCGTCGCGCACGCACGGACCGGCACTCCATCCGCCTTGCCCGCGCTGCACTTGAAGTCCCCCACCAGCCACGCCACCAGATAGGTCGACATCCGCGGCGTCGTTGCAAACGCCACCGTATGCTTCCCCGCCACCGGGCCCGGCTGGTCAGAGACAATCTTCGTATTCGAGATCGCCGTGTCGCCCGCATCCATCACCAGCGCCACGTCGAAGGCCGCCTTCAACGCCGGCTCGTCGAAGCAGGGAAATGCCCGCCGAGCGTCCGTCGCCTCAAACTGCGTCACGCCATACCGCCGCAGCTTCGTCTTGGATAGATAGAACCCGCGCAGCTTGTCGTTCAGAATCCCCCTGTACTCGATCATCAGCAGCACTCGCCCCGCCGGCAGCTCTCGCGCAAAGGTAAAAGTCGCCTGCTCCTTTGCCGCATCCAGTGTCACCACAGCGGTCTGGAACTGGGGCGTAAAATCACCCACCATCGCCTTCACCGACTCAAACTCGATCTCCGCCGCATTCAGCGTTATGGCCGTCGCCGGCGAATCCAGCAGCACGTCGATCGTCTCGCTTCCGGCAAACGTCGCCGATTTCAGGTCCGGCGTAATCACCAACGAGTAATGCTCCGGCCGAACCCCACCCGGCAGCCGCTGCGCCTCGACCCGTACCGCCGCAACTACACCCAACCCCATCACCAAGCCCGCAACCGCCAACCCCCGCCAAATCTTCATCTCGCGCCAATCCCCCCAAGCAACTCCCACTAGACTAAATCCCCGGCCACAGACCGCGGACCCCATCGGGCATATACTGCCCATGAGAGGCACAAGCCATTCGCCCTATGAACCAAGCCATTACAGCCTTGCTCGGCGCGGTCACAGGCTTCTTCCTGCCCTTGATCGCCTCCTATGTCCGGTCCAGGACGAAGGGCAGCCGATTTGAAAACGCAGTACGCGCGGAGATCGACGAAGCGAAAGACAGCGTCCATCAAAAGTTGCTCTGGCTCTCAAGAGACCAGACGCAATACCGGATCAAGATCGAAGAGCGACTGCTCGTCGAGTTCGAGGGCAAGCTCCTCTACCTCGGCGAACCGGAAGATTTTTCTCTCGCGCTGCCCTTCTGGGACCACAACCTGCGCGATGTCATCGAGGCCACACCAACCAAAGCGTTCAATCGAATGTGCCGCGAGGTCTCGCTGCTCCGGAAGTTCGAGTCCAAATTCCACGAGATGAAGCTTGCCTTTCAAATCGGCGGAGGAGATCCCAAGCAGATGGCCCTGGCCTGCTATCGAGACCTCATCGAGATTCACGATTCCCTCATGGCAGCCTCCTTGCCATAAGCGGCAACCGGGCAGGTTGCATGACTTCCTCACCGTTGCGTCTTCCCACTACTTCTTTCGTGTCATAGTCTTCCGCCAAATCTCCTGCTACCGTACCCACAGGAGAATCCAGTGAGACTCAACCCGTTTCTTGAAAAGCAACTCATCGCCGTCATCCAGTGGAACGAGCCCGAGCCGGGCATCCTCGCCTACCGTTTCCCCATGCAGGACATGGAGATTGAGAACGGTGGCAGGCTCACCGTGCGCGAATCCGAGATGGCACTCTTCGTCAACGAGGGCAGGATCGCCGACGTCTTTGGCCCCGGCCTCTACACCCTCAACACCGAAAACCTCCCGCTGCTCACCGACCTCATGAACTGGGGCAAGGGATTCGAGTCGCCCTTCAAGTCCGATGTCTACTTCTTCTCCACCCACCTCGAGATCGACCAGAAGTGGGGGACCGCCACGCCCATCACCATCCGCGATAGTGAGTTCGGCGCCGTCAGCGTGCGCTCCTATGGCATCTACTCCTACCGCATCGTTGACCCGCGCGCCTTCTTCACCCAGATCAGCGGCACGCGTCAGATCTACGGCGTCGCCGACCTCGAAGACCAGCTCCGCAACACCATCATCGCGCGCATGACCGAGGTCTTCGCCACCAGCGACCTTCCCTTCCTCGATCTCGCCGCCAACGAATCCGCCCTCGCCGCGAAGGTCAGCGAGCAGGTCAAGCCCGCCTTCGCCGCCATCGGCCTCGATCTCACCCAGTTCGTCGTCGAGAACGTCTCGCTGCCCGACGCGCTGCAGAAGTCCCTCGACCAGCGCATCGGCATGAAGATCGTCGGCGACCTCGACCGCTACACCCAGTTCGCCGCCGCGCAGGCCATGACCATCGCCGCCGCCAACCCCAGTGGCGGCGCTGCCATCGGCATGGGCCTCGGGGCCGGCGCAGCCATCGGGCAGGTGATGGCAGCCTCGCTCAAAACCGCAGCCGCCGCCCCAACCGCCGCACCAGTCGCCGCCCCGGCAGTTTCCACACAGGACACCAAGTTCTGCATCGCCTGCGGCCACGCCATCCCGCAGCGCGCCAGCTTCTGTCCAGACTGCGGGAAGGCCCAATGAACTGTCCCTCCTGCGGCGCCCCCATGCACCCCCACGGCGACACGCTCGTCTGCGACTTCTGCCACAACGTCGTCGTCCCCGACACCAACGATGACGGCGTCAGCGTGCTCGAGGAGGCCCCCGGCCAGTCCTGCCCCATCTGCATCAACCTTCCGCTCATGCAGGCCACCCTCGCCAAACTCCCTCTTCTCTACTGCACCAAGTGCCGCGGCATGTTGGTCTCCATGGAGGAGTTTCAGACTCTCATCGACGCGTTGCGCGCCACACAACGTGGCAGCATCATTCAGCCGCCCATGGATCCCGGCGATCTCAACCGCCGCATCAATTGCCCCAAGTGCCATCGCCCCATGGAGGCCCACTCCTACTGCGGCCCCGGCAACGTCGTCATCGACAGTTGCGAGCCATGCTCGCTCAACTGGCTCGACCACGGCGAGCTGGCCCGCATCGCCCAGGCCCCCGACGACCGCGGCCCCGACGCCGACTCCGACTTCACATCCGAAGCCGAACGGTAGAGACACACAATCGCCTCGATCAGTGCCACAGACTCAACCCTGCCCGACATTAGCAATCGTTGGATGTTGCTCTCTTGTAGAATTTGGTGCAAGATGAACGTCCAATTTTTCCGATGGTTATTCTTGGCAGTGCTGGCAACCATTATTGTCATTGGAAACCTTGTGTCACCGATAACCCTTGGAGCTTCCGCTGAGTGGTCCAATGGCACTTACCTATTTGCAGGTGGAACCAACCCGTGGGCAATCGCCCTCGCTGTTGTGGTGATATTTCTTTATCTCCTGCTCATGTACTCGCCACCGATGCAACAAGCAAGCCCGTTCCCCGGCGTATTTCGCCGATTTGTGGCATTTTGGCTGGATTTTGTCCTCGCGATGATCGCAGTCGGTCCGATTGTGGGCATTCTGCCTACTCTCACTGAGTGGAGGCGAACGGGTGTCTTTGAATGGAACTTTGAACGTACGACACACGCTGCTGGAGACGGTTGGCTCATCGCGATTGTGACTGCGACAAGTTTCGTCGTGCTGATCATTTATTACGCTTTCCCACTTATTCGTCGAAGACCCTCGCCCGGCGCCTGCATCGCTGGCTATCAGATCATTGCTGACGACGGCGTAGTTCTTTCGCCTCGAACGGCGGTATTGAGAACACTCTTAGGTTTCCTCGCAACCAGTGCATGGTTTATAGCTCCCTTTATTGCCCGCGACCGGAAACAAGGAAAGTTCTGGCTTGATAAGGTCTTTGATACTCGGGCCGTAAAAGTGAAGTAATATTGCGTGCCTCATCCACAGCAGCACTATCGTGATGAGTGGCCCTTACCCCTTCACCGACGCAGCCCGCTCCGATCGCCCTGTAATCTCCGCCGCGCGGGCCTCCGCGTAGGCCGCCGCGCCCAGCAGCGCGCAGCTCTCGTCCAGAATCACCCGCACCGGAATGGATTCCAGCAGCGGCGACAGCCGCCCCTTGTCCAGAAACGCCTGCATGAAGCTGCCGCTGGCCAGCGTCTTCAGGATCTTCGGCGCAATCCCTCCGCCCAGAACCATGCCGCCCGTCGCCAGCACCTTCAGCGCGATGTTGCCCGTCTCCGCGCCGTACGCCGCCGCGAAGGTCTGCATCGTCTCGAAGCACAACGCGCTTGACCCGTCCTCTGCGCACCGGCCGATCACCGCGTTCGGGTCCTCGCTGGCCATCCGCTCGCGCAACCATGCCGGCTCCTCGATCTTCTCCACATCGCGCAGAAACGCATAGATGTTCTGAATCCCAAGCCCGGAGACGACACGCTCCCAGCTCACGCGCTCGTGTAATTTGCGACGCAGATATTCCAGCAGTGCAATCTCGCGGTCCGTCCGTGCCGCAAAGTCGCAGTGCCCACCTTCGGACGCAATCGGACGATGCGCCTTGCCATCCCAGATCAGCAGTGCCTCGCCCAGCCCGGTGCCCGCGGCGATCAGCCCGCGATGTCCAACCGCCGCCGCATCGCCCGCGTGCAACATGAAGACGCTCTCCGGAGCAAGCTCGGGGATGCCGTAGCCGTTCGCTTCGAGATCGTTGATCAGAAAGACAGTTTCGATCGAGAGCGACTGTGCCAGCTCGCGCGCATCCAGCGTCCACGGCAGGTTGGTCAGCTTCAGCCGCCCATCACGCACCGGCCCCGGACAGCCAAAGCACGCCGCCGCGATCTCATCTGTATTGCCGTCTGCGAGAAATGCGTTTACCACCGCGTCCAGCGAGGCAAACTCCTGCGCCGCAAACCTCTGCTCGCGTACCACCTTCAGCCGTCCGCCCTCGAAGCCGTAAAGCGCAAGATGGACCTTCGTTCCACCAATATCGCCCGCAAGAATCATCTATGAAATCTCCAGCGTCGCGACACACGACGATCCAGCCCCGGCAGCTTCCAAATCCGCCGATCCCGGCAGCATCGATGCCGCCGCCGCATCCAGCAACAGGTTCAGTCTACCGCTCGCCGGACGGACTAGTTGCGCCGGCTTTGCCTCCGGATCGTACGCCCCGCAGAAGACATCCTGCACCACCTGCGCCTTTGCCGCGCCCTCGATCAGAAACGCAACCTCGCGTCCCCGATTAATCACCGGCCATGTCAGCGTGATCCGCCACGTCTCCTTCTGAGGCACTGGATTGGCCACAACGATGCGTACCATCTCGATCAGCGCCTCGGTGTGCGGAAACAGCGACGCCGTATGCCCGTCCTCGCCCAGCCCCAGCAGTACCAGATCGAAGGCCGGAGTCTGGGCGCCCTCCAGCAGGAACGCTGCACGAATCGCCGCCTCATACCGCGCCGCTGCAACCTCGGGATCGAGTTCGCCCACCATCCGATGAATCTGCGCCGCTGGCAGAGGCACATGTTCGAGCAGCGCCTCCTTCGTCATGCGATAGTTCGACTCCGCGTCCGTCGGCGGCACGCACCGCTCGTCCACCCAAAAAAGTTGCAACCGATCCCACGGCACCTGCGCGAAGTACGGTCTGCTCCGGTCCGCCAGCAGCGCGAACATTCCCTTCGGAGTACTACCGCCGGAGATCGCCACCCGCGCCACTCCCCGCGCCTTTGCTGTCGCCGACGCCGACGACGCAAATAACTCCGCCGCGGACGCCGCCAAATCTTCAGCCGTAGGCGAAACTCGATATTGTACTGAAACAGGTCGCGGCACTCTCTCGTCCCTCGCCCTTAACCAATAATGGGATTCATCGCCAGCATTCGATGGCTGCGATGCGCAAACAAAGTTGCATCGTCCGGCACCGTCATTCGCCCTCAGGAAAATCCGCACCCAGAGTCACGCTCTCCCACGCTGCAATCTCCTCGCGCCACTGTTCGAGCTTACCGCGAAACCGCTTCAGCGCAATCGCACCCAGAATCAGATGCAGTGGAGGATTCTCCGGCTCAACCACCGCCAGCATCGCCTGCACCGCCTTGAGTCGTCGTCCTGCGGACCTCTCCGGTTAAGGCATCTGCTTGCGAATCAGCCCTTCCACCCGGCTCCAAACCAACGGGTCGTTCTCGATCTCGATGTGGGGCTTCATGAAGGCCCGCGCAAACCACGGGTAGCCGGCGCAGGAGACCGGATGCCCCCGGTAGCTCGACTCATAGTTGCCCAGGATCGTCGTCTGCTTGGGATCCATCGCCGCGATCGAGCTGCGGCCATGCAGCAACCCCTCGGTCTGGTAGAAGTTCACCGCCTCGCGCACATTGGGCGGAATGCTACCGTCGTTCTCGTTCAACTTCTCTACGCTGTCGACCTGGATGGTCAGCAGCACCGGAATCCCCAGTTGGTCCAGCCGCCGGGCCAGCGTCACCGCCTCCGACGCTCCCCAGCTATGACCGTAAATGACAATCCGCGCCGCATTTTTCTCCCCTGCGCTCGGCCGCCCATTGCCCTGTGCGTCGAGTAGCTGAAGCACACTGCGCAGCGCGTTCTTCCAGTCGCTGTTGGCAAACACCGCGGCGTGTAGGCCTAGCGGATAGAGCTGTTGCAGGTCCCTGGCCACCAACGCCTCGCGATGCACCAGATTGCCCGCGCTGATGTTGCCCCCCATGAACCCGATCACAATCAGTTGGCCCGGCAATGCGGGAAGCCTCTGCGCCGTGGCACTCCGGCCCGTTTCGGTATCGCCCCCCAGCACCAGGCGGCCCGCCACCGCCACCGCTTCCGGCAGGCCTGCGCGTGCCACCGGCGGCGAGACCGGCGACGAGGCAAGACCCTCTTGCGGCGCGCCAATCGGCTGCGCGATCACCGGCGAACACAGCCCAAAGGCCAGTAGCAGGGCGGCGCATCCTGTTCTCTTGGCGCGCAACTCACATCTCATTTGCATCGGATTCTCCACGCGGAATCTCAGCAACGCTCGCTGCGATCAGCTCTGCTGCGGGGACACGCGTACCATTCCGTCGCGCACCGCGCCGCACATCCCCACCAAAGTAGTCCCGGCAGGCGCGCTAGGCTACCGCTTCGCGCAGGCTGCACTCGTCGCCTTACAGCAGACGTGTGCCACCACTTCAAGACTACGCTCAATTGTGCAGGCGGGTTGGGGATGCATTGCTCCGGCGTCGCAGTCCCATGACCCAAAAAACTCACTCCCCCACACGACCGTTGCGCTTCCCCGTCCCGCCTAGTTGACAAGAACCTTTGGCTGCGAAGCCTAGGCCACCATCGCCTCCCGCCGCGGAGATGCCTGGATGGTTCGCACCAGGTCCGCCACCGTCACCAGCGGCGAGTCGAGCAGGCCCGGTAGATAGCTCCGCCCGGTCTCCGCCAGCAACCCGCGGATCGTCTCCCTCAGGTCCTCGCTGTCCAGGCCGAGATCGCGATCCAGATCGTCGAGTGGCTCGATCGGAAAGGCCACCTTCTGCTGTTCCTGTAGGTACCGGTAGGTGGCGCGGGCGATCTCAGGATCAAATCCATATTCGGCCAGGTACTCCGCAAACGTCTCCTCGGTGCGCCCCGAGCGGTCGCGCGCCAGCGAAGAATGACGGCTTTTAGCCGATAAATACAGGACTGTAAAGCCAATGAGAATGCCGAGGCCGATCAGTAACAACGGCACGAATTGCTCACCAAGCCACTGCTGTACGGTAAACGGAGTAGGCATCACGAACGACCCAGGAACAGACATTCAGAGATTGCAACTCCACGCATTCATGGTAGATGCACGGGAATTGGAGTAGACATCACGTATAACCTGGGAAAAATCGTTCAGGGTCTGCAACTCTACGCATTCATGGCCGATGGTTGTGCTGAAGACGACTTCGCGCCCGGCAGACAATCCCCGGCCCGACAAACTTACTATGCAGATAAACTTACTATACTGAATTCTGCGCGGTTCGCAAGTGGAAAATCGCACAGCGTGCAATCCGGAATTGGATATTCTTCCCCAAAAAGAACATCCAACCGCTCTCGGAGGAAACCATCGCTTCCCTGTCCCCATCGCCGCTCTACCGAAGCGCCTCCGCGGTGCTGGAGCCGCTCGTCGTGGGATCAATCGCAGCCCCGCAAGCCTCCGCCACGCGCCTGCGCGACTCCTTCGGGCGGACCATCACCGACCTCCGCATCTCCATCACCGACCGCTGCAACTACCGCTGCGTCTACTGCCGCGCGGGCGTCGAAGGCGCGTCCTTCACCGAGCTTCCCATCGCCGACTATCTGCGCATGGTCCGGATCCTCGTCTCGCTTGGCATCGAGAAGGTGCGCCTCACCGGCGGCGAACCGCTGCTGCGCTCCGGCCTGGTCCAGATGGTCGCCGAACTGGCCCGCATGCGCACCGCATTCGCGGCCGACGGCGCCCGCCTCAGCACCAGCGAACCAGGCCGTCCGCTCGACATTGCGCTCACCACCAACGGCCATCTGCTGCAATCCCTCGCCGCGCCGCTTGCAGCTGCCGGGCTCAACCGCGTCACCGTCAGCATGGACGCGGTCGACCCCGAAACCTTCGCCCGCATCACCCGTGTCCCGCGCAGCTTCCAGCGCGTGCTGGCTGGCGTGCATGCCGCGCAGGCCGCCGGGCTCGGCCCGGTCAAGATCAACTGCGTCCTGCTGCGCGGATTCAACGACGCCCAGATCGAGCCCTTCGCCGAGTTCTCCCGCCGCCACGGCGTCGTCGTCCGCTTTATCGAGTTCATGCCGCTGGAAGAGCCATCCGCCGCCGAAGATGCGCGCAATTGGAGGCCCGAGACCGTGGTCCCGATGGATGAGATCGTCGCCCGCCTCAACGCATGGCGTCCCTCCCACGCCGTCCCCGCGGGCCTGCGAGAGCTGCCGCCGCGCGCTGCCAGCGAGACCGCCCGCCGCTTCACCTTCGCCGACGGCATCGGCGAAATCGGAATCATCGCGCCCGTCTCCCGCCCCTTTTGCGGACATTGCAGCCGCCTGCGCATCACCTCCGACGGATGCCTCCGCACCTGTCTCTTCTCCCAGTCCGACCACAACCTATACGGCCAGATGTTGCGTGGCGGAACCGATCAAGATCTTGCATCGTATATACAGCGTGTTGTACTGCGGAAGGAGGCCCGTCATCACATCGGCGAGCCGGGATTCGAAAAGCCTTCCAGAAATATGGTGCATATCGGCGGATAATCTGCTGCGGACCGCAGCGTTCCATCTTTGTTGTATTGCAGGATTGGTCCCCTCTGTATTCTGCTGATCTGAGGTCTGTGTTGAAGGAGAAACGCCAGTTCGAGGTCATCGAAAGCCGCCAGATGGACCATCTGGGCGTCTTCCACGAGGTCGCGCGCGCTCTCACCCAGACCCTCGAACTCGAAGAGATACTGCTCATCATCATGCGCAAGATGGCCCAGTTCTTCGGCCCCGAGCGCTGGTCCATGCTCATGGTCGACGAGGAGGCCCAGGACCTCTACTACGCCATCGCGGTCGGCGAGGACTCCCAAAGCCTGAAGGGACTGCGCGTGCCGCGTGGCGAGGGCGTCGCCGGATGGGTCGCCTCCACCGGCAATCCCCTGGTCGTCCCAGACGTCTCCCTCGACACCCGGTGGAACGCCTTCTCGCGCGCCCATCCCGAGCTCAGAATCCGCTCCATCGCCTGCATCCCCATCCGTTCCGGAGAGAAAACCCTCGGCGTCATCCAGCTCCTCAACACCAAGCTTGACCTGGAGAGCGAGTACTCCATCTCCTTCCTGCGCATCCTCTGCGACTACGCCGCCATCGCCATCCAGAATGCCCGCTCGGTCAAGCTCATCCACGAGCTCACCATCACCGACGACTGCACCGGCCTCTTCAACGCCCGCCACCTCTACACCCTGCTGGACGAGCAGATCGAGCTCGCCGCAACCATCCCCGAGACCCGCTTCAGCCTGCTCTTCGTCGACCTCGACCACTTCAAGCTGGTCAACGACACCCACGGCCACCTCATCGGCAGCCGCCTGTTGGCCGAGGTCGGCGGCCTCATGCGCCGCGCCCTAGGCCCCGCCAACTCCTGCTTCCGATACGGCGGCGACGAGTTCGTCGCCCTGCTCCCAGGCCTGGAAAAGCAGGCCGCCATCGACGCCACCATGAAGCTCTGGGAGCAGCTCCGCAAGGCCCGCTTCCTCACCGGCCAGGGCCTCTTCCTCGCCCTCGCCGGCAGCTTCGGCCTGGCCACCTTCCCCGAGGACGGAGCCAGCGTTCCCGCCATCATCCGCGCTGCCGACACCATGATGTACGAGGCCAAAACCACCCGCGACAACATCGCCGTCGCCGGCCTCGGCCTGCTCACCGGTGCCAAGCCGGCCGCACCCTCCGGCAAGACCGCAACCATGGCCGCCGGCGACCTCGAAGCCAAGCGGCGCTAGTTGAATCTCAACCGGCAACCTGTAACCTGCAACTGCCAACTACTCCGCCCCCCGCCGCTCCAGCGTCACTGGCCGCTTCGGCTCCGGCTTGATCGCGTCCCGGTTCTCCGGCGCCACCGGATGCACCCCGAAGTCCCACACCCCCAGGTTGATCTCGTTCTCCGAGACCACCTCCATCAGCGCGTACTCGCCGAAGTCCAGAGGCCGCTTCGGCGTCACCTTCATCCAGTGGCCTCCCGGCAGCACATCGCTCACCGTCTCGATCACGTCCTCCTGCTCCTTCACCCCACCGCCCAGCACTCCGATGTTGAAGCTGGCCAGCACCCGTGCGTCCGTGCGCACATCCGCCCGCACCATCACATACCCGCTCTCCGCCGGGCCGCCGCTGGAGTCCGTCTTCGCGACCGCTCCGGCCCTGTGCGTGTCCACCGTCAGCGGAGTCCCGCCCCGCATCACCCCCGAGTCGTCGCCCAGCCGCACATAGATCGCCGGCGTGTCCACATGCAGTTGCACCGCAGACTCCACGCCCTTCAACTGCTCGATCTGGTGCGAGGCCGAGCGCGGATTGATCGCCAGCTTCAATATATTGTGGCTCGTCGTGCGGTTCAGCTCGCCGTCCGACTGCACCAGCGGCACCAGCTCCGGCGCACCGTGAAAATAGTCCAGCGCCAGCACGCTGTCCTGCTCCGGCAGCCGCAGATCCGGCGCAATCTCCGGAGTCCACGCCGCGCGGTCCGCCTCCTCCTTCAGCAGTTCCGGATCGATCCCCGGAGCGGGGGCCACTGCCAATCCCTGCCCCGCATCGCTCTCCTTCTCCGCCGGATGCTGCCTCTCCCACCGGTGCGTCGCGTCCCAGTCCACCAGCTCCGCCGGAATCTCCTCCGTCGCATCGCGTTCCGCGCTGTAGTAACGCACCACGTTGCCATTCACCTGGTAGCTCATCACCACCTGATAGCTGCCGTCCTTCAAAATCAGCCGCGTGCGATGCGGCGCAGCCGTCGCAGCCTGCCCCGCACCCGCCGTCTGCGAAGACCCTGCCTGCTGCGTGGAGTTGGCCTGTTGCGCATTCGCCTGCCCCGCGCCCGCACCCGCCTGCGGACTCTGTGCATGCCCCACCCCCGCCACTCCCACCACTACAACCAGCGCCCAATCCCAGGCTGCGAATCGTCGTATCATCGCCGTCCCACCCCAACTCCAAAGTTTAGACGCATCTCGCCAGGACCCGCACCTCGAACCTCGTACCTTGTACCTCGAACCTAGTACCTTAAGTACAGATGCCCGTTCCCCTCTCGCAAAAAACCCGCATCGCCATCGCCTTCGCCTGCGTGTATCTCTGCTGGGGCTCGACCTACGGCGCCATTCTCATCGCCGGCCAGCACCTAGCGCCGCCACTGGTCGGCGCCATCCGCACGCTCTTTTCATTCGTGCTCATCGGCACCATCTGCCTGGTGCGCGGCGCCAGCCTGCGAGTCCCGCTGCGCACCGCTACGCAGCTTGCCCTGGTCGGCGTTCTCATCATGACCGCCAACAACGTCCTGCTCATCTGGGCCGAGACCAGGGTCGCCTCCGGATACGCCTCGCTGGTCGTCGCCACCATCCCCATCTTCATCGCGCTCTTCGAGACCGTCCTTCCCCACGGCGAGCGGCTCAACCTGCGCGGCTGGCTCGGCACCCTGCTCGGCGCCCTCGGAATGCTGGTCCTGCTCTGGCCCACGCTGCATCGCTCCAGCAGCGCCAATGCAGGCCAGCGCAGCCTCTTCGGCTTTGTCCTGCTCATCGGCGCCGCGCTCTCCTTCGCCATCGGCTCCATCCTCGCCCGCCGCTTCCGCTTCCGCGTCGACACCTTCGTCGCCACCGCATGGCAGATCGGCGCCGCCGGAGTCGTCAACCTCATCCTCGCCACCGCCGGAGGCTGCTTCCACACCGCCGTCTGGACGCGCAACGGACTCCTCGCCATCGCCTTCCTCGCCGTCTTCGGAACGGTGGTCGGCCTCTCCGCCTACACCTACCTTGTGCAGCACGTCGCCATCACCAAGGTCTCCACCTACGCCTTCGTCAATCCAGTCATCGCCGTACTCATCGGCGCGGCCCTCTTCCACGAGCGCCTCGCACCCGCCGAACTCGCCGGCACCGTCCTCATCGTCGCCGCCGTCGCCACCGTCATCCTCTCCCGCACCGGGATCGCCTCGCCCCCCTCCGATCCCATGCAGGAACTCCCCATCGAGGAGTGACCCGCCTCTAGCCCTCGAACCTCGCACCTCGAACCTCAGCTTACTTCCGCTTCCACCGCACCCCGTCCTTCGAGTCCTCGATCACCACGCCCTTCGCCAGCAGCTCTGCTCGGATCGCGTCCGCCCGCGCAAAGTTTCGTGTCTTCTTGGCCTCGGTCCGCTCCGCCACCAGAGCCTCAATAGCCTCATCCGAAAGCGCCAGCTTCGCCACCAACTCCGGAGCAGCCTCGCTAATCCGCCCCTCCGCCTCGGCCCACTTCAGCGCCGCCCGTGTCCGCTCCTCGTCCCGGTCCTCCAGCACCGCGAAGACTTCATCAAAGAGCGCCAGCACGCGCAGCACCTCCGCCGCATTCTCCTCGCCCAGCGTCCCAGCGTCCGCCGCCGAGTTCGCCGCCCGCACCATCTCCGATATCGCCGCCGCAGCCTCGGCCGTATTCAGATCGTTGGCCAGCGCCGCAGTAAACTCACTCGCCGACTTCGCCGTCGCCGCCGTCACCGCCGCGTCCACCACCCCCACCGCAAACCCGCCGCGCAGCATCCGCTCGTGGAACGTCCGCAGCCGCTCGATCGCATTCGTCGCCCCGGCGAGCCCCTCGAACGTAAAGTTCATCTGATGGCGATACGGCACGCTCAGCAGCAGGTACCGGATCGCCGACGCCTTGTGTTCCTTCAGCAGCAGGTCGCGCAGGGTATAAAAGTTCCCCAGCGACTTCGACATCTTCTTCCCCTCCACCAGCAGGAAGCGCACATGCATCCAGTGCCGCGCAAACGTCCGCCCACTCGCCGCCTCCGACTGCGCAATCTCGTTCTCGTGGTGGGGGAACATCAAATCTTCGCCGCCCGCGTGCAGGTCGAAGCTCTCGCCCAGAATCGCCGTCGCCATCGCCGAGCACTCAATGTGCCATCCCGGCCGTCCCGCGCCCAGCGCCGTCTGCCAGCTCGGCTCGGGCTGGCCATCGGCCCCGGCGGTCTTCGCCGCCTTCCACAGCGCAAAGTCCCGCGCCGCGTCCTTCTCGTACTCGTCCGCGTCCACCCGCGCGCCGTCCTCCATCCCCTCCAAATCTTTCTTCGACAGCTTCCCATACTCCGCGAACCGCGCAATCCGGAAGTACCAGCTCCCATCCTCCGTCTGGTACGCAATGTCTTTCGCCGCCAACTGCTCGATCAGCGTCACCATCTCCGCAATGTGCTCGGTCGCGCGCGGCGTGTGCTCCGGCCGCTCGATCCCCAGCGCCTCCATGTCCTCAAAGAACGCCCTCTCAAATCGCGCCGTGTACTCGCCGATCGGCATTCCCGCAGCCAGCGCGTTGCGGATGATCTTGTCGTCCACGTCCGTCACGTTCATCACATGCTCCACTGCCATCCCCTGCTGGCGCAGAAACCGCCGCAACACGTCCACATGCAGAAACGTCCTGAAGTTCCCAATATGCCCGTAGTCGTAGATCGTCGGCCCGCAGGCATACATCCGCAGCGCCGGCGCGCCCACCGGCTCCAGCCGCTCCACCCTCCCACTCAATGTATTGAACAGTTCCAACGCCGCCACAGCACTCACCGCCGCATCCGGCGCGCATATAAGAACGCCCCGTGCAGTCCACACTTCTGTCTCAATTGCTTCTCTAAGATTCTACATTCCGTCACTCTCGAACCTCGAACCTAGTAACTCGAACCCAGCCTCAACCCCGGCTCCGCCACCAATCCCTCGCGCGCAAACTCCCCGGCACAAAACTTCCCCCACGCCGCCGCCGCAATCATCGCCGCATTGTCGGTCGACATCGCCAGCGTCGGGAACGCCACCCGCAGCCCGAGCCGCGCCGCCTCCTCGGCGAACCGCTGCCTTAGCTCGCTGTTCGCCGACACCCCGCCCGACACCACAATCCCCCGCGCGCCCAGCGCCTCCGCTGCCGCAAACGTCTGCCGCATCAAATTCCCCACCACCGCGTATTGAAAGCTCGCAATCAAATCCAGCGTCTGCTGCTCGAAGACCTCCGGCAGCTCCCTCACTGCGTCCGCCGGTCTCATCGCAGGATTCGCCTTCAGCGCCTCCGCCAGCGCCCGCCGCCGCGCCTCCACGCCCGCTGCCATCCCATGCCCCTGGATATACCGCAGCACCGCCGTCTTGATCCCGCTGAATGAAAAATCAAAGCTGACATCCGAATCGGGTGCCCCATCCAAGCTCTGCTTGGGTGGGATCGGGTGCCCCATATCTCGATTTTGAGATGTGGGTTTCCGCGCCTTAATCTGCTGAAACCGAAACTCCACCGCCCGCGGATTTCCCTCCTTCGCCAGCGCATCCATCCACGGCCCTCCGGGATACCCCAACCCAAGCAGCTTGGCCACCTTGTCGAACGCCTCGCCCGCCGCATCGTCCACCGTCCGCCCCACATTCCTGTAGTGCCACATCACTGGGTGCCCCACATCTCGATTTTGAGATGTGGGTTCCTCCGCCAGATAAAGATGCGTGTGCCCCCCACTCACCACCAGCGCCAGCATCGGCATCTCCATCTCTCCGAAAACGCCCGGGTGCCCCATCCTTCCAGCGCCTTCTGCGGGAAGGGTGGGAGGAACACGGTTCATCCCCATCACCACCGCATGGATGTGCCCCTCTAAATGGTTCACCGCGATCAGCGGTTTCCCCACTCCAAGCGCCAGCGCCTTGGCGTAAGTAATCCCCACCAGCAGCGCGCCAGCCAGCCCCGGCCCCTCGGTCACCGCGATCGCATCCAGCTCCGCGAACCCCGCCCCCGCCTCAGCCATCGCCGCCCGCACCACCGGCACGATATTGCGCAAGTGTTCGCGGCTCGCCAGCTCCGGCACCACCCCCCCGTACTTCGCGTGCAGCGCCATCTGCGACGCCACCACGTTCGCCAGCACCTCGCCGCCCGCGCGCACCACCGCCGCCGCCGTCTCGTCGCACGAGCTCTCAATCCCCAAAATCAACCCGCTGCTTCTCCGCATTGCTCTCGCGCTCGCCGCCTGCATCTCTCTATCATAAGGACATGCCGGGCGATCTCCCCTCCAACCCGCACTATCTCGCCGCCGCTGCCATCGCCGCGCATCTGCGTGCGCACGGCCACGCCGCCTTCTTCGCCGGCGGATGCGTGCGCGATCTCCTGCTCGGCCTCGCGCCCAAGGACTTCGACGTCGCCACCTCCGCCACCCCCGATCAGATCGTCGCCCTCTTCCCCAAGACCTTCACCGTCGGCGCGCACTTCGGCGTCGTCCTCGTCTGCAATGAGATCGACGACGCCGAGATCGCCACCGAATCCGGGGCCCCCGGCGAGCGGTCTCGGCTCGCTGGGGTGGTCGAGGTCGCCACCTTCCGCTCGGACGGAGCCTACTCCGACGGCCGCCGTCCTGATGCGGTGCGTTACACCACCGACCCCTGCGAAGACGTCCTCCGCCGCGACTTCACCATCAACGGAATGCTCATCGATCCCCTCGCATTCGACTCCACCGGCGACCCCGCCTGCGCCACGCTCGACTTCGTCCACGGTCGCCAGGACCTCGCCGCCCGCACCATTCGCGCCATCGGCGACCCCTCCCTGCGCTTCACCGAGGACAAGCTGCGCATGATGCGCGCCGTCCGATTCGCCGCCCGCCTCGACTTCCAGATCGACCCCGCAACCACCGCCGCCATCCGCCGCCACGCCGCCGAAATCCATCAAGTCAGCGCCGAGCGCGTACGCGACGAGCTCACCCGCATCCTCACCGAGGGCGGCGCGCGCCGCGGCTTTGAGCTACTCTTCGATCTCGGCCTCCTCGCCGAAGTCCTGCCCGAAGCCGTTCGCCTACGCGGCGTAGCCCAGCCGCCCGAGTTCCACCCCGAGGGCGATGTCTGGATCCATACCATGCTCATGCTCGCGCAGCTTCCCGCTGGATCTAGCTCAAACTTAGCCTGGGCCGCGCTGCTACACGACATCGGCAAGCCCGCCACCTACCAGCCGCCCAACCCTGCAACCCCCGGCAGTCGCATCCATTTCTACGGCCACGTCGAGGCCGGCCTCCGCATCAGTGAGACCATCCTCACCCGCCTGCGCTTCTCGGGCGACGACACCGCTCAAATCCTCTCCCTCGTCGCCAACCACATGCGATTCGGCGATGTCCTCCAGATGAAGCAGTCCACCCTCAAGCGCTTCCTACGTCTTCCGCGATTCGACGAGCACCTCGCCCTGCACCGCCTCGACGCCCTCTCCGCGCACGGCGACCTCACCTGCTACGACTTTGCCCGCGCCCAATTCGAAGCCGAACCCGCACCCGATCTCCGCCCCGCGCCGCTGCTCACCGGCCGCGACCTCATCGCCGCCGGCTATCGTCCCTCCCCGCAGTTCAAACCCATGCTCGCCCTCGCCGAGGACGCCCAGCTCGAAGGCGCCATTACCACCCCGGAGCAGGCCCTCGCCCTGGTCCAGGCAAGCTTTCCGCGACCCTCGCCCAATCCCAACCCGCGCAATTAAGTCCTGCGTTGAAAGGGACGGGCTTTAGCCCGTCCGCAATAACCGCAATTTCAAAGGGGCTTTCGCCCCCGAGGGAATATTTGAAGATAGAGCAACTCCGCCCGTCCCACTCTGCTCACCGCTCGAACACAACATTATGCCGTCGCAGCCACCAGCATGCCCCGCTCCCCACCTGGGGAAAAATCGACCTGCTGCAACTCACATCCGCCGTCCCACCCCAGTCGTACTCTTCCTTGTTGTTCTTCAGCGGCATCACCACGATGCTGCTCACCACCACCGACCCCATCCCGCCGCCTCGAGCCACGCGCACCCGCCACACCGCCCAGTCCCCCACATAGAGGACCGCCAGCGCCACCATCAGTCCTGCCGCCGTCCTGCCCAGAATCCGTTTCACACGCCCTTCAGCTCTCGTTCGGCCCACAACCAGTCCTGCTGGTCCGCACCATTCTTCCCGCCGCGCTCCACAAAGTAGCGATGCGCCAGCCGCGCAATCTCTTCGTGCGTTGGCGTCTTTGCGGCCGCAGGTTTGCCAACCGTCGCCTTCTTCGCCGCCGTCTGCTTGGCCGAAGCCGCGCTCGTCCCGGGTTTCGCTGGAGCCTTTGCCTTCTTCACTTTCTCAGCCATACAAATCCTCCTTCGCGTTAAATCCCGCCCACTTTGCGGGGCCATCTTTTCCAGAATACTGGATTCTGTCAACTAAGATGCGCCTCGCGAGCGAAAGAGTGCCTCACCGCTAACTCCATAGCGGATGTTGTGGTCTGCATATTCTCCATCTGCAGCAGGTTGCGCTGCCCATGCTGTAATTTGGTCCTATGATTGCGGCCGGGTCCCAAGATATTTGTGAACGATTTTGGCCGCCTCAGGCACCTTGACCGTGGATTCCGAAATCTCCGGCCCGCGGCTCTTCTCTCGTTCGTCCTTCTCCCGCCTCGGCGCTGGCCGGTCGTCCTCCGTGAAGGCGACGGGCTTCTCATTTTCGTAGCCTGAGAAGCTCTGCAGCAGTTGTGCATTCACCTCGTCCGCAATGGCCATCAAGGTCTCGCACAACTGGCCGATGCCGATCCGGTCCAGATTGTTCTGCATCGCCTGGAAGAGCGCAACCTGCAGCGCCCGAGCCTCCTCCACCAGCACCGGAGAACTGAACCCCTGCCGCCGCCGCCGCGCGCCGTGCTGCAGCGCGGCCATGGAGAACAGCGTCATCGATCCCAGAGGCTGCGGACAGCGCAGGCGATAGATGATCTCGTGCAGCGCGTCGGGCAGATACTCGCTCTGCTCCTCCTCCGTGATTGGCACCGCCTTTAGCCCGCCTGTCTCCTGCATCTTTTGCAGCCACGCCTGTGTGATCCAGGCGGTCTCGCGTTCCAGCACGGTTGCGGCCGCCTCCACCCTCAGGCTGCGCGGCGACGGCTCCTCATGGGCCAGCCGCTGGCGGATGATCTGAATGATGGAACCGGCGCTCACCGGTTTCAGGACGATCTCGTCCACCTGTCGCAGGATGGCAGCCGTGGCCTTCGTCATGTCGGGTTTGGCGCTCAGCAGCAGGGTCACGGCCTCTGGGTTGGCGTGGCGCATCGCGCTCACCACCGTCAGGCCGTCCCCTTCATTCGGCATGTGCAGGTCGCTCAGCAGCACATCGAAGCTCGCGCTTGTGATGTGTTGCAGCGCCTCAACCACGCTGGACGCGGTCGTGACTTCGAATTCATGCGCCTCGAGAACGATCCCCAGTCCGGATAGGACCGATTCGTCGTCGTCGACGAGCAGAAGTCTTGCGGGTGCCAAGGAGAAACCCCTTGTGCGGGTTGCACACAGATTTAAGCCCCAAAAGCAGGCGGTGAAACAGGAGAAAAAAGAATTGCAATTACAAACGAGTTGCTTGAACCCCACCCTACAGATACAGACGTATCTTGTAGTTTAGACCGCTTGTAGGCATCAAAGGGTGTCTAAATAGTAACCAATTGTTATCTAAATGGTAAGTAGCGTTGAATCATTGACAACCGCCCCCACGCAGATTATTTGCATCGTTTTGAAGCCTTATGGCATCCGCCAAATCTGCCGTCGCTTCGTCCTGCATGGGCGCGCATCAGCCGCCCCGCCCGGCCCATCCGTCAGAAAAGATCGCCCCGCCCCATGCTAGACTCGAAGTCTTCCGCCGTCCGCGCCTTCGCCGCCGTAGCTGCGCGCAAACAGTGGAAGCCATCGGGAGGCCTCTCCATGCATCCGGATCTCGCCAAGCTCGTCGTCCTGCAATCGCATGACATCGAGGCCAGGCGTCTGCGCGACCAGATCTCCGCGCTTCCCCGGCAGCTCGCCGCGCTCCAAGCCAGGGCCTCCGCCACCGTGACCCAGCGCACCGCCGTGCTCGACCTCATCGCCAGGGAAGACGCGCTGCGCCGCCGCCAGGAGTCCGAGATCGCCGACCTGCGCCAGAAGCTCGCGCGCACCCAGAAGAAGATCGACATCTCCACCACCTCCGTCCAGGTCACCGCACTGGAACACGAGGCCGCCTTCGCCCGCGCCCAGATCAATCGCCTGGAAGACGCCGAACTGGAGAGCATGGAACGCGGCGAAGCGCTCGATGCCCAGCGCGCCCTCGCCGAAGCCGCCGTCGCAGACTCCGCCCTTGCGCTCGAGCAGGAGCGCGCCCGCACCAACGAGCTCCTCGCCCGCCACCGCGCCGCCCTCGCCGTACTCGATGGCAAGCGCGAGGCCCTGCGCACAGAGATCGCCCAAAGCCCCACAGGCGAAGACTCCCTCTCCATCTACGACCGCATCAGTCGCTCCAAGGGCGATGCCGTCTCCCAGGCCCTCAACCAGAGGTGCTCCGCATGCCAGATGATGGTCCGCCCGCAGCGCTGGAACGACCTGCGCGACAACACCCCCGGCTCCCCCTCCAGCCAGACCCTGATGACCTGCGAGAACTGCGGCCACCTCCTCTACTACGACCCCGCCCGCGACTCGCCCCAGCCCGCCGCAGCCGAATCCATCCCCGCCCAATCGTTGTCATCCTGAGCGGAGTTTGGCGCTCTTGCGCCAAACGCAGTCGAAGGACCCCTGTATCTGTCTTTCAACCTCGAACCTCGCACCTCGAACCTATTGCCGATAATGGAACCATGAGCATCCCTCTCAAACGCATCTGCGTTGACATGGACGAGGTCATCGCCGACACCGTCGCCGAGCACCTCGTCCGCTACAACCGCGACTACAGCGACAACCTCACCAAGACCGACCTGCGCGGTAAGTGGATATGGGACGTCGTCGCCATCGACCGCCATCCCCGCCTCGACGAGTACCTCCGCTCCGACGACTTCTTCGACGTCCTCGATGTCATGCCCGACGCGCCCCGCGTCCTCCGCCGCCTCCTGCAGCACTTCGAGGTCTTCATCGCCTCCGCCGCCATGGAGGTCCCAACCTCCTTCAACGCCAAGTACCGCTGGCTGGAGCGCCACTTCCCCACCATCCCCGCCACCCACATCGTCTTCTGCGGAGACAAATCCATCCTCCGCGCCGACTACCTCATCGACGACAACCCCCGCCAGCTCCGCCGCTTCTCCGGCGCCGGAATCCTCTACGACGCGCCCCACAACGCCGCCGTCACCGGCTTCCCCCGCGTCCACAACTGGCTCGAAATCGAGTCCCTCTTCCTCAGCGAATAATAATTTCCGCCGCGCACCCCGTCTCCAAACCGTCATTCTGGCCACAGGCCAGAATCTCCGTCTCCCCCTTCACGCGCGATACACTCGAATCGTGACACGAACCACCGCAGCCAGCCACAGGAGAGCGCAGACGAGCGTGAAGATCGGTCCGCCAAACCTCGCCGCATGACCCTCCCGCGCATCCACATCGGGCGGCCGCAGCGTCTTGCCGCGCTTCTTCTGCTGGCCTTACTCGCCCAGTGTCTTCGGGTCGTTAGCCACCAGGAGATATCCACCGCCGACTACCGCTTCGCCCGCTGCGGCCGCGAGATGTGGGAGCGTCCCTCGCCGCTCGAGGGCTACTTCACCACCTGCGGAAACCTCCACGGCGACGGCACATTCGCCTATCGCGCCGCCGGCCTTCCCCTCACCCTCCAGCGCCTCATGCTGCTCGCCACGGACCACCTACGCGCGCCGGTCAATCGCCTCTACCCCGACGGCTCGCTCAACGGTTCCACCTGGGAGTCGCGCCATCAACTGAAGTTCGTCGTCGTTCTCATCCATCTGCCCTTTG
Organism: Acidobacteriaceae bacterium; assembly: GCA_049513335.1. GTDB lineage: Bacteria > Acidobacteriota > Terriglobia > Terriglobales > Acidobacteriaceae > Edaphobacter. Next base: position 63,545 of record JBEKWE010000001.1, read on the forward strand.
TGCTCTTCGCCCTTTGGCTGGGCGGAGGCCTGTGGTGGGTCACGCGCCGTCTCTACGGCAACGAGGGCGGTTTCTTCGCGCTCGGCCTCTACTGCTTCTGTCCCGCTGTCGTCCGCATGGCGGTCGTGCCCAATAACGACGTCCTCGCCATGTGGGGACTTTACGGCCTCATCTACACCGCCATCGGCGTCGCCCACGCCATGCAGGGGCCGCGCCGCAAGTGGCGTCCGCGCATCGCGCTGCTCACCATCGCGCTCGGCCTCACCGCCGCCGCACATCTTCTGGCCGCAATCTTCGGCTTCATCGCCGCGCTGGTCTTCATGCTCTACCTCGCCGAACGCCGCCGCGGCTACGTCATTCAGGTTCTTCTCATCTCCGCCATCGGCGCGCTTGTCATTCTCTTCGCGTTCTATGGATTCCGCCCGGCCGCCTTCAGCTACGTCTTCACCGGAGGCGCGGCCCGCTTCTGTTTCTCGCTCTCAGGCGTTCGCAGTTTTGTTGTAGATTGCGGCTTCGCCGGCAGCCTGGCGAACTTCCCCATCCTCACCGCGTTCGCCGTTGCCACGCTTCTTTATTGCGCTGTGCGCCGCAGCCGATACTTTGGCAACACCACGCCGCTTCTGGTTGTGCTCGCGCTCGCGCCGCTCATCACCACCCAGACCGTCAGCGCGCCGTGGCTCTGGGCGCTGCCGTTCTTCTTCACCTTCATCGGCGGGGTCTTCGCCGACGCGCTGGAAACCCGCTTCCGCAAGCTCTTCCTCCTGCTCGCCGGCGCTATTCTCGTCGCGCAGGCAACCGCCTGCCTCGCCGCCCTCCCACTCATTGCGCGCTAGCTCCGCTAGTTTCTAGCGGAATATAATTTCACTGTTCGCCGGACCACTTCAGCGCAGCCTGCTGCTCGGCGTACGGCTTCATCCGGTACTCCGCCGGCGGCTCGCCTCCCGCCAGATAGCGCACAAAGTAGTCCCATCGCCGCCGCGTCACATACGGCGTCGCCGCGCCGTAGTCGTGCGCCGCGTTCGGCACCAGCAGCAGGTCGAAGTCCTTGTTGGCCTTGATCAGCGCATCCACCACCAGCAGCGTGTTGTTCGGCGGAACGTTGTCGTCCATCGTCCCGTGGACCAGCAGCAGCCGCCCCTTCAGGTTCTTGGCGAAGTTCTCATTCGCCTGGCTGTCGTAGTTCGTCGTCCCGTCCGAGTTGGCCTTCAGCAGTCCGATCCACTTCTCCGCCCAGTCGTCCTCGTACTCGCGGTTGTCGTGGTTACCGCTCTCGCTCACGCCGACTTTGAAGAACTCCGGCGCATGGAACATCGCCGCCGCCGCCGCGCCGCCGCCGGAATGCCCATAGATACCCATTCGCTCGCCGTCCATCCACGCGTACTTCGCCGCCAGTTGCTTAATCCCGGCCACTTGGTCGGGAATCGTATTGTCCGCCATGTCGCCGTATAGCGCGTCGTGGAAGCTCTTCGACCGCCCCGGCGTTCCCATGCCGTCGATGCACACCACCACGAAGCCCAGCTCCGCCAGCGACTGCATGTCCTTGTGCGCCGCCGTGAAACTGCGGCTGCCGCATGATCCCGTCTGCGGCCCAGGATAGATGTGGTCAATCACCGGATACTTCTTCGTCACGTCGAAGTTGGTCGGCTTAAACAGGAACCCATACAGGTCCGTCTTGCCGTCGCGCGCCTTCACCGTAATCGGCGTCAGCAGCTTCATCCCCGTGCCGTCGAAGTTCACGCGATAGAGCGCCGCAAAGTATGGATCGAGCCTCGCCTCTTTCCCCACCGCCAGAAAAAAATCACCCGCGCCTTCTCATCCACGCGCAGCACCTGGGTCACATCGCCCTCGCCGTGCGTGATCTGGTTCTTCAGCCTGCCCGTTGTCAGGTCGTAGAGAAACATCTGTCCCCAGTTGTCGCGCTCACTGAACCACAGCGCTACATTCGATCCCCACAAAACCCGCCAGTTCACCGTGCCTTTCCCGCTGTCCAGGGTGTCTGCGCTCTCGAAGTACGTCGCAACCCTCTCGCTCAACACATCGCGAACCTCTCCAGTGGCAGCGTCGGCCACGCGCAGCCACTCCTGCTTGTGGTCGCGCGAGGTCGAGACAAAGGCCAGGTGCATCCCGTCCTCGCTCCACTGTACGTCGTCCCAGCCGCGCCCTCCGGCGCAGCTCACGTCGTCGCACAGGCTGGAGCGATGCGCGTCTGGCGGCATCTTCAGCCGCACCACCGTGCGCGCGTCCACATCCACAATCACCCGCTCCATCGCCGCCACGTCCTTGTCTCCGGCCAGCGGATAGCGCCACATCTCGACTGCCGGATGTCCCACCGCCATCGAGACCAGAGTCATCGTCCCCACCCTGCGCTGGTCCAGTTGAAACGTCGCAATCTTCTTCGAGTCCGCAGACCACGCCAGAATCGGCCTGTCGCTGTGCGTCCATCCCGCGTTGTCCGTCGCGTAGCCGAACTCCGCCACGCCGTCCGTGGTCAACTGCGTCTCCCGTCCGCTCGCCACCTCTCGCACCCACAGGTTGTTCTCGCGGATGAACGCCGCCCTCTTGCCATCGGGCGAGAGGTCGTAGGCCACGTCCGCGCCGTGCCCATATAAATCACCGGCCTCCTTACAGGTCACGGCAGCTACAAGCTCGCAGCGCACCCGTTGCCGCCCCATCGTCAGCAGCACGGCCTGGTCCTCATCCTCCAGAGTGAACTCGTCGATCGGCAGATGCCCCGCGTCCACCGGAGAGATCAAAGAGAGTGTCAGCTTGCCAGACTTGATCGCCGCGTTCAGCGCCGCCGCAACCTTGCCGTGATCGAACACCGGCGCCTTCGTCCGCTTCGCCGAATCGACCAGCATGAAGGTCGCGCCATCCGGCCCTGCATCGCGATACCAGAAGCGCCCATCGCCCAGCCACGTTGCATGCTCCACTGCGTGGTACACCAGCGGCTCCACGTTGTAGTCCTGGAAGCTCTCTGCCCGCGCGTAGTCCGCCGCGCTATACACCCTGCCCGCCTGCGCCTCGCACCTTGGCACTCCGCAGCACAGAACCACCATCGCCGCCCGTGTTAGGACCTGTCGAATCACTCGCTTCAACTGACAGGATCGCACATGTCCCGCCGGGTGCCGGGTGCGGGTGCCCCAAGTCTCGCTTCTGAGACCTGGGTTCTTAGGACTTGTCGTTGCTTCTGCCTTTCGGAGGGAGCAGGGGGCTTCAGAAGCTGCTGAAAAACTGACGTTTTTGTCTTTCGGAGGGAGCAGGGGGCTTCAGCCCCCTGAATCAGCCCCATCGGATCATGGGGCTTTAGCCCTGGGCCTTCTGCAAAAAGCGGCAAGCAACCCATTTTTGCAGCTTGTTTAGCCGCTGAGGTCTCGCTTTACTTTGCAGTCGCAGGCTTCGTCACAGGCGGTGTCGCCCTCCTCGCCGGAGTCTCTGCCTTTACCTTCGCCTCCAGCTCGTCAATGGTCGAATAGAGGTACTGGATGTCCGTCACATGCACCCATTCCTTCTGTGTGCATACCACAATCGACGGCGTGTACTCCACTCCCAGCTTCTCCCCCAGCGTCCTGTCCGCCTCCACTTCCTTCTTGAGCTGCCCTGTTGGGTCGACCACGAACGGCACGTTGAACCCATGCGACCGGAAGTACTTCTGCGTGAAGTTCACCATGTCGTCCGTGCTGGCGATGCCGGTCTGCGCCGCAAACACCGCGCCGCGATACTCGTCCGCCGCCTTGGCCGACACCTTGTCCTGCAGATAGCGCGCCCACACCGCGCAGTCGAAGCTCCAGATGTGTTGTCGCAGGGGGAAGTCCTTGTAGACCAGCGGAATGTTGTAGTGCGCCATCGCGGCATGAACGATTGGGTACGCGTGCGCGCACGCCGGACACTCCATGTCCGCCAGCTCGTAGATTGCGATCTTCGCACCCGCCGGCGGCTTCAGCATTGAAGTGTCTTTGTACAGCTCTAACGTCGGTTGGTCATTTGGCTTCGGCACGTATCGCTGCGCCGTCACCGGTGCGGCGGCAAACAGCAGAGTCATCGCAACGACAGCGGCGATAACCACGGAACGTAGGCGGATCATCTCAGTCATGCGCTTTAATCCTCGTATCCATCCTATCGCAATCCCGCGCCGCGCAGGCCGCGCTCCTTACGCCGTACTCCGCGTATACCCGTACAATGAGAGAGCCTGCGGCTGCCCGCGGCACGGAGACTTGCAATGAGCATCACCGAGAAGATCGGCGCCGACATCATCGCCGCCATGAAGGCCCACCAGGAACACCGCCTCACTACCCTGCGCATGGTCAAGTCCGCCCTGCGCTCCAAAGAGATCGACAAGCGCCAGCCCCTCACCGACGCCGAGCAGATCCAGGTCCTCACCACGCTCATCAAGCAGCGCCGCGACTCGGTCGAGAGCTTCACCAAGGGCAACCGTCCCGAGCTCGCCGCCAGGGAGCAGGCCGAGATCGACATGATCGAGGACTACATGCCCCAGGCCGCCAGCGAAGACGAACTCCGCGCCATCGTCCAGGCAGCCGTCGCCCAACTCGCTGCAAGCTCCAGCGCCAAACCCGGCCCCCGAGACATGGGCGCAGTCATGAAGCACGCGCAACAGCAGGTCCTCGCCACCGGCCTGCGCGCCGACGGCAAGCTCGTCGCCGAACTCGTCAAAGCCGAGCTGGCAAAATAAAAATTCAGACCGCAACCATCCACGCACTTTGCCGTTGCCTGGCAAGGGCCAAAGGCCCGTCCTATATTTAGCCTAGGGCGAAGCCCTAGGTTCGGTGAGGCGCTCCATTACAATTGACCCATGATCCTCAAGACGCGTCTCTTCACCCCCGGCCCAACGCCTCTGCTTCCTGCCGCCCAGTTCGCCATGGCAGCGGCCGATGTTCACCACCGCACCCCCGAGTTCCGTGCTCTCTACACGCGCGTGCTCGCGCAACTGAAGGACTTCGTCGGCACCGCCAACGACGTCATCGTCCTCTCCAGCTCGGGAACCGGTGCAATGGAAGCCTCCGTCTCCAATCTCACCTCGCCCGGCGACCGCGTGCTGGTCCTCAGCGCCGGCAAGTTCGGCGAGCGATGGGCCGGCCTCGCCAAGGCCTTCGGCTGCGAGGTCGATCTCGTCTCCGCGCCCTACGGCGAGACCTTCTCGCTCGACGCCGTCAAGGCCGCGCTGCGGCTCGAAACCCGCGCCGTCTTCATGCAGGCCACCGAATCCTCCACCGGCGCGCGCCATTGCCTCGACGGCGTCGCCAAGCTGCTGAAGGAGGCCAACTCCGAGGCCCTGCTCGTCGTCGACGCCATCACCGGTCTCGGCACCACCCACATCGACATGGACCGCCTCGGCATCGACGTTCTCATCGGCGGCTCGCAGAAGGCCCTCATGATCCCGCCCGGCCTCAGCTATCTTGCCGTCAGCCAGCGCGCCTGGGACCGCATGGAGTCCAGTTACAACCCCCGCTACTACTTCGACCTGCGCAAGGAGCGCAAGAACTCCAAGCTCGGCGAAAGCGCGTACACACCTGCAATCGCGCTCATCGCCGCCCTCGGCGCATCGTTGGACTACATCGCCCGCCAGGCCGCCACGCCCGAGAACCCCGCCGGTGACCTCGTCGCCGGGCGCAAGAAGCTCATCGAGAACGCCGAGACCATCGCCGCCATGACCCGCGCCGCCGTCGCCGCGCTGGGCATGAAGCTCTTCTCGCCCGACTGCCCCGCCGCCGCCACCACCGCTGTCCTCGCTCCCGAGGGCGTCGACTCCAGCGTCGTCGTCAAGGAGCTCAAGTCGCGCTTCGGCGCCATCGTAGCCAACGGCCAGGGCGAGATGAAGGGAAAGATCTTCCGCATCGCCCACCTCGGTTTCTTCGATTACATGGACTCCATCGCGATCATCGGCGCCCTCGAGCAGGTCGTCGCAAAGTCCTTCCCCTCGCCCACCTTTGCCTTCGGCAACGGCCTCATCGCCGCCCAGAAGCTCTTCGCCGAGCGCTCCCCCACCGCCGCCGAAGACGCCTGTCGCAGCAAGCACAAGTAGACCGGGTGCCCCATCTTCGCGACGGCTTCATCGTCGCTAAGGTGGGTCGAACTGAACTGGGTGCCCCATCCTTTCACGGTCTTATCGTGAAAGGGTGGGTTATCGTTCGCGGCAGCGAACGGCCGTCTTCCTCGCCCCCCAACAAAACTATCATCCTGAGCGCAGCGAAGAATCCCCGCATTTGCCCTAGTCCTTGCTTCTGGGTACGCCAAGCCTGGTAGCCCAAGGCTTTAGCCTTGGGTCTCCTTGGCTTTCTCAAACCGCACAAAAGTAAATGGCTTCAGCCCCTGGGGCATGCCCTTGCCGTTGTCTGTTCTTCACTCACAACTCACAACTGTTTTTACTGTCAACCCCCTCAACCCTCCAAAATCCCCCTAACCCCCATCCCACCAACCACTTCCCCCCGAAAAATAGTTGGCATACTAGTTTCCCTCCACTTGGTATAATAGAAGTAGAGTTAAAAAAGAAGGGCCGCTAGCCGTCCACCACACGGGGGACGCCGCTTGCGGCCCTGGGTTTTTAATCCGAAAGATAGTCGGAAAAGGACAGGGCCAATGAACGCGAAAGAATTGAAAATTCCCATCTGCCGTCACATCCGGATCAGCGGTCGCCGCTGCCAGTCGCCCACAGTCACCGGCTCCCTCTTCTGCTTCTTCCACCGGTCCCTCCGCCACGGCCACGATGCCGCTTCTACGGCCAAAATCGGCCCCTTGCGCCCCGAAACCGTGCAATATCTGCTGGAGAACGGCCAGAATCCCTCCCAGTTCGCCCACTCCACCGCCCTCAACCTCCCGCCGCTCGAAGACGCCGAAGCGATCCAGCTCTCCATCTCCCTGCTCTTCGCGGCCATCGCCGCCGGCCAGATCGATCCCATCCTCGCCCGCAACCTCCTCTACGCCCTCCAGATCGCCAGTTGCAATCTCCGCGTCCTCTCTTCCGGCTCCAAGCCCGGAGACGACTTCTCCACCCTGGCACGTCGCGTCGTCCGCACCCGCAACGGCCAAACTCTCGCCGCGCGCGGCGACCGCAACGGCGTCCCTCCTGAAGCCGAAAGCCGCGAATCTCGCTTTGCAGAGATGCTCAACGACCTTCTCCATCCCAAAGACACTGCCCCAGACGCCACACCCCAAACCGAATGAAGACTGTATTTGCAACACAAATCGAATCAATGCCAGTTCCCGTCATATCCCGTCATTCTGTGTGAAGGGGATAAATGTCGCTCTAACCGCACTGGAATGAACGCATTACAAGAAAAATCCCCGCAGGGGGGAGGGGGTATTGACGAATAACTACATAGGCCATCCAACGATTCCTGCCATTGCCCTGCTGATGCCTGTTCCCTTGTACTTAGGTGATCAGCGTAGAGTCGTCATCGCTCGCCGCTTCGTCAGTCTCCTCCGCCTCTTCGATCGGAAACTGTGCGCCGCGCCGCCGGTCGAAGAGTTTGCGCAGCACATAGACCGACAGCCCAAGCACAACTACGCCCACAATCACCAGCACGACTCCCAGGCGATCATGGATCGCGTGCCGGACTGCGTGGGCGATCTCCGGCCCGTAAAAGACCGTAATCAGAGCGCAGACCAGAAACTGGATCATCTTGCCCGTGAAGATCGCCGTCGCGAACGGCAGCGGCTTCATCTCGAAGACGCCCGCGCCGAACTCGAACATCTTGATCGGCATGGGCGGCGGCATCATCGCCGGAATCATAATTGCCAGAAACTCCTGTTTCTCGAACCGGTCCCGCATCTGCTCGTAGCGCGCCCGGTTGATGCGCTTCAGCAGGAACAGTTCGCCGCCCGCACGGCCCACATAGTAAGGCACCAGGCTGCCCAGCGACGAGGCCGCAGCCGCCATCAGGCAGTAGAGCAAAAACATCCTGTGGTTGCTGGCCACATAGCCGATCACAGCCCCGTCCATCGTCGTCGGAATCGGAAAGATACCGGCATCGATGAATGCCAACCCGCCCAGACCCCAGATGCCAAACGGCAGCAGTGCCGCGCTGATGATGGCGCCGGCTTTATGAAGCAGTGCAATGGGTCCAATCTTCACGGGCAACTCGATTCTACTTGCCTATTCATGCGCCGTCCGTCCCGCCAGCAGATCGAGCGCGTGGGGAAGCAACGGCAGGATCGCCGCCAGCGATGTTACGGCCCCGGCGGGCGAACCTGGCAGGTTCACAATCAGCGCACCTCCGGTTGCAGCCGAAATCGTCCCGCAGACGCCCCGGCCCAGCGCCGCCAGCGGCGTTTGCCGCACGCCTTCGGCGCGCATCCGTTCTGCGAGGCCGTCAACCAGCCGCTCACAGACCAGCCGCGTCGCCTCCGGAGTCACATCGCGCGCCGCCAGCCCTGTCCCACCCGTGGTCACGATCAGGTTCGCACCCGCCGCAGCATGGCGCCGCAACGCCGCGGCAATCTGCTCCAGCTCATCGGGCAGCGTCTCGCTCACCACCTCCGCCGCTCCCGCCGACTCCAGCAGCGCCACCACGGCCGGCCCGGAGCGGTCCACCTGCACGCCCTGGCAGCACCGGTCGCTGATGGTCAGCACCACAGCCCGCGATTTCTTCGACCACAGCGTGGACGGCAACTGCGTGTGGGTCAACGCGTCGAGTTTCGTCTTCGCCAATCCCTGCGTTTCTTTCATCCTCTGTTAGTTTACGTCCAGCTTGAACCGAACGCGGTCCATCTGCTCCTCAACCCCGCAACGGCAACCAGGATTCGGCTGCCTTTGTTCCAGGGGAGCGATCGAAAGTGAGAAAATGGGGAACGAGCGAAGCTCCCGGCGTTTTGCAGGGTCTATAACGATGGTCGCCGCCGAATCTGTTTCGCACCGTCTAACTGAGAGCCGCCAACTGTCCCACCAATCCTAGCCGATGCCGATCCTAGAACTCTTCCCCAATCCGTCTCGCGATCCAGACCAGACCCAGGAGACAATGGGAGACGCAGCCACCGGCCAGGCAAACGGTCGAGTGGGCCAGCCCCTCAAGCTGCGCACCAGACGCCACGGCGAACTGGAGGAGCATGAGATCATCCATCTGCTCGATTCGCTCGACGACGAGCGCTCCCGCGCACGCTTCCGCGAATCCATCTACATCTCCATCATCGTCTACCTTGCTCTCGCCTGGTTCCTCTTTTATGGGCCCCGCGTCCTCTGGCATCAGCCGCGGTATCAGGACCCCATCGCCCTGATGAAGCAGCACGACCGGGAGCTGACTCTGCTTGCGCCGCGCAATGTGCCCGCACCCAAGCCGCCGCCGCGCCCGGTGATCGACCGCAAGACCATGGAGCAACTTCAGCAGCAGGCCCGCCTGAACGCGCCCACGCCACAGCCTCCGGCGCAGCAGCCCGAGGAGCAGGCCCACATCACCGCGCCGCCCGTTCCGCAGCCGCCGCTGCCCATCGCTCCAAAGCCCGCGCAGCCAGCGGTCGAATCGCCGCTGCCCGCCGCTCCGCGTCCCAACTTTGCGCAGAACCCAAGCGCCCACGACGCCATTCAGAACGCACTGCGAGGCGCGCTCAGTGGCCGCGGCGGCGACTACGGCCCGTCCTCCGGATCGCGCGGTCCCTTGCAGGCAGGAGCGACGATTCTCTCCGACACCATGGGCGTCGACTTCAGCGCCTACATGCGCCGCCTGCACGACGACATTCAGCATAACTGGGACCCCCTGATTCCCGAAGAGGTCCAGCCCCCGCTGCTCAAGAAAGGAATCGTCGGTATCCGCTTCACCATCCTGCCTGACGGAAAGATCGGCGCAATGATCCTCGAGACCCGCTCCGGCGATGTCGCGCTCGACCGCGCCGCATGGAACGCCATCACCAGTGAGGGCGATTTTCCGCCGCTGCCCAAGGCCTTCCATGGCCCGCAACTCGAGCTGCGGGTAGGCTTCTTCTACAACATCCCGCTCCCGGAGTAGCCACCGATGCCCAAGCTCTCAGAAGACTCTCAGACCGTCCCACAGTCCGACAAATCCCGCACTGAAGAGCCCTTGCCGGAGCAGATCGAACGCCGCCGCCAGGTGCGTGGCCTGCTTCTGCTCGCCCTCGCCGCAATTATCTTCGCAATTCTCCGCGCCGGCGTGCATCGCGTCTTCACCGTTGGCTGGTGGCGGCTTTGGTAGACCTCGCTGAATCCGGGCAGCTCGCACCGTTGATCGCCGTCGCCGGCCCCACCGCCAGCGGCAAGACCGCGCTTGCGCTCGCCCTCGCCGAGCGCTTCTCCGGCGAGATCGTAAGTTGCGACTCAGTCGCCGTCTATCGTGGCATGGAGATCGGTACCGCCAAGCCAACGGTAGCTGAACGCGCCCGCGTCCCGCATCACCTCATCGACGTCTTTCCGCCTGATGCTCCTTGCACCGCCGGGGATTACAGCCGCCTCGCCCGCGAGTCCATCCGTGGAATCGTCATGCGCGGCCGCCTGCCCATCGTCTGCGGCGGAACCGGCCTTTACCTGCGCGCGCTCGTCGACGGTCTCTTTCCCGCACCACCGCAACTCGAGTCCTTGCGCGATAAGCTCCGCCAGCGCGCCCAACTCCGTGGCCCAATGCACCTGCACCGCATCCTCAGCCATCTCGACCCCGCCGCGGCAAAGCTGATCCATGCCAACGACGCGCCCAAGATCATCCGCGCCATTGAGGTTACGCTCTCCGCCCGCCGGCCCATCACCCGCCAATGGGAGCAGCCGCGCGATCCGCTCACCGGCTTCCACATCCTGCGATTCGGCCTCAACCCGCCCCGCGCCGAACTCTATGCCCGCATCAACCACCGCGCCGCCCAGATGTTCGACCCGCCAGACCACCGAAGTGGCCTCGTCGAAGAGACCGCCCAGCTCGTCGCACGCTACGGCCCGGATTGCCGTCCACTGGCCTCGCTCGGCTACGCCCAGGCCGCCGCTCTCCTGCGCGGCGAACTTACCCGAGACCAGGCCATCGCCGCCGCCCAGCAAGGCCACCGCAACTACGCCAAACGCCAACTCACATGGTTCCGCAAAGATCCCACACTCCACTGGCTCCCCGGCTTCGGCAGCGACCGGGAGATTACACAGCAAGCCTGCGACCTTGTCGCGCAACATCTCAATACTCGATCGCCGCGATCTGGAATACAGGGTCCAGACATGGCGTGAGACAAAGGAGCGGAAAGTTCAACGGAGAGCTCGATGAACTCCCGTAGGACTGGCAGCAGTTATTTCTTCAGCAGCCAGAGGACGCAGGCGTGTGGTTCAAGGGTGAGGCTTTCGACGGATTTGACCTTGTTGATGGTCTTGCCGGTCCAGACGTCTTTGATGCGGTAGGTGGTGGCTTCAAGGTTGTACGCCTCGAAGCTGCTGTCGAGGACGACCTGCGACTCGCCGGTGTTGAACAGAGCGAGTGCGATGGAGCCGTCGGGGGAGTCTGGAGGCAGGTCAGCGGTCCAGACGATAATGTTCCCGTCGTGCAACACCTGGCCGCTACGGGTTGCGGTCTGGTCGATGCGGATGAGATCGGTGTTGGTGAGCAGCTTGAAGGTCGCCTCGTCGAGCAGGGTGAGGTTGGCGCCCAGGATGAGGGGCGAGCGCGCCATCGCCCAGAGGGTGAGCATGGTCTGCTGTTCGGTGAGCGTGAGCCGCGAAGTGCGGGGCGCACCGTCGCCGGGGACGGGACGGAGCTCTCCGATGGGGAGCATGTCGGCGTCGGGCCAGTTGCCCGGTTTGGTGTACTGCGCCCAGGCAGCGGCATGCACGAACTGTCTGGAGAGGCTCTGCGGGAATGTGTTGCCGCTATTGCTGCTCCATAGGTCCCAGACGTCGTCGGAGATTCGCCACATTTGGGCGAGGCTGGCGACCTCGGCGGCGTTCCTTAGCGCGGTGGGGCCGGGCGAAAGCGAGAGCACCATGGGGCGGCCCGTCTTGTCGATGGCGCGGCGGATCATGCGGATCTCGTCGGCCTTGTAGGGGTGTGACGCAATGCAATCGACCTTGATGAGGTCGACGCCCCAGCTTGCGTACTGGCTAAGCAGCGAGTCGTACCAGGCTTGGCCGGCGGCGTTGTTCTTCACACCCCAGTTGGTGGGGTCCCACGGACAGGCGTCCGTGATGTCGGCTGCGTCGGTGGCGTGGAAAATGCTATTGGCGATGGGGAGATTGCGTTCAACCGAGGCGCGCGGAATACCGCGCACGATGTGGATGCCGAACTTGAGACCCTGAGAGTGGACCCAGTCGGCCAGCGGCTTGAAGGAGGATGGTTGGATCGTGGCGAGGAGCTTCGCGGTGCCACCTGCTGGAGTAGCGGATGGTGGAGACGTCAGTTCGCCTTGCGCGGTCTGGGCAGAAGGGTAGCGCGCGGGAACAGGGACGTAGCGGCCGTAGTAATCCAATGCATAATGAAGCGCATCGGGCCTGGGGCGGTCTTCGGGGTTGAAGAAGAACCAGCCCTCGTCGATGACAGCATAGTTCCATCCGAAGGACTTGAGTTCGTTGGCTTCGACCTTGACGTTGGCGCGGAACTGCTCCTCGGTGATGGTGAGGCCGTAGGAATCCCAGCTATTCCAGCCCATCGGCGGAGTGAGGGCAACCTTCGCCGCAGGAGCCGTCTGCGCAGCTGGCGGCGGCGTTTGCGTGCGTGCCGACGGAATGGCGAGTACTGAGATCAAAAGAAGAGCTGCCCACGAGACTTTCATTGCTGTCCTCACGTTCGTTCACGCACGTTCGCGTTGGTGGAAGTTGATAGCATCCACGATACCGCGAGATGGAGAGGAGTGCACGGGAGGTTTGAAGAAGCGGCTTTCCTGTTTCACCGGTTCGATCTCCGTTCCGCCCGCTCGAGAAATGCGATAGCCTCTGGTTGGATGATTATTTGTGACAAGAGACGGTCTGAAGCGGGTCGGTCAGTAATGTGCGCGAGGCAGAGCTTCGAGGCGGTTGCGCTCGGAGCTGCGCTTGGACTGGCTCTGCTGAGTGGCTGCGCCAGCCCTGGGCCGCCGCAGCCGCCGTCGCTGAAGCTGCCCGAAGTCGTCACAGGACTGGCGGCGAGCCGCGTGGGCGATGCGGTGCGGCTGCAGTGGACGACGCCATCGCGCACTACCGACAAGCTGCTGATCGCGGGGCCGATTGAGGCGGAGATATGCCGGGAGACTCTTGCTGCTGCGGCTCCAACCACCGCGGCGAAGGCTGGGCAGAGTGCTGCTTTTGGCGCTACGTTGGGCGCGCGGAAGAGTGCGGTTTTATCTCCATGCTCTCCAGTATTGCTGCGCGAACGGGTGACTCCGGGAGTGTCGGAAGAAGTCGATCCCTTGCCAGCTGAGTTGACGTCGGGGCCTGCGCAGCTGCTTGCCTATCGCGTGCAACTGCGCAATGCAGCAGGGCACACTGCTGGAGCTTCGGCGGCTGTCTTCGCGGCTTCGGGACCTGCTCCGCAGGCGATTGGACAGTTGCGTGGCAGAGCGACGAAGGCGGGAGCAGTGCTGGAGTGGCGAGCAGAGGCTGGGGGAGCAGATGCGATCGAACTGGAGCGCACTATTCTGGAGCCTCCATCGGCAACAGCAAATTCAATGACGCCTTCAAAGACAGTAGCAATGGCACCGGCGGCGACGGCGGCGGGTCCGGGTTCGGAGCGCAACGGCGGTTTGCCTGGCGCGGCGAAGGAGCCGTTGGAGTCGCGCTTCCGTGCAGGTGGTGCGGCTGACGAGGGTGGGACGGTTGACCGCACCGTGCAGATCGGGCACACCTATCGCTACACGGCGCAGCGCGTTCGCCACGTGGAGTTGGGCGGGCAGAGGCTGGAGGTGCGCAGCGTGCCGTCCGCCGAGGTCACGGTAGTAATGCAGAATGTCTTTCCGCCGGAGGCTCCGGCGGGGCTGGTTGCTGTTCCCGGATTCACGGGCCAGATGTCTGCCGGACAGACTCCGGGCCAGAACGCGGGGCCGACTGGCGGCGAACAGGCCACAACTCAAATCCAGAGGCCGGCCATCGATCTCTCCTGGGAGCCGGATTTGGAGCCGCGCATTGCCGGGTACCGGGTCTATCGGCGTGATTTGGACGGCGAGGATGCGAGTGTGTGGCGGCGTCTCGACTCGGAGCTTGTGCCGGTGGCGGCGTATCGCGATCTGAGCGTCGTGGCAGGTCGAAGATACGCCTACCGGGTGACGGCGGTGAGTGAGGCGGGGAACGAGTCTGCGCCAAGCGAAGAAGTAGTTGAAACGGCCCCGGCTCAGTGACTTTCTGTTGGGGGGGTATACCCCCATTAAAGCCATAAAGTCTTCGATCCAGCTGTGTTAGGTCTGGACTTTGGTGCGGGCTAAAGGTGAAGGCCCGGCCCCCCCACCCGCGGTCATCGGTGTACTCCCTTTGTGTACGAAAAAAGTCTAAAGTCTTCAAAAGAGGTTCGTTGAGTCGTGACTTGTCAGTACTTGACCGGGTTTAAGTCAGATCTAAGTCATGACTTCG
>JBEKWE010000002.1:0-46465 GCA_049513335.1 Acidobacteriaceae bacterium
TGCCAAGACCCTCGCTGTCAAATCGCTTGCCCGCTTCCTTGCGCTCGACTTCCGCCGCGTCCAGGGCACCCCCGACATGATGCCCGCCGACATCCTCGGCACCTCCGTCTTCTCGCCCAAGACCAGCGAATTCTCCCTGCACAAGGGCCCCGTCTTCACCCAGTTTCTGCTCGCCGACGAGATCAACCGCATGCCTCCGCGCACCCAGGCCGCCCTGCTCGAATCCATGCAGGAGCGCCAAGTCACCATGGACGTCGAGTCCCACCCGCTCGATCCCTACTTCACCGTCTTCGCAACCCAGAACCCGCTCGAATTCGAAGGCACATATCCTTTACCCGAAGCACAATTAGATCGCTTCCTCATCAAGATTCGCGTCCCTTACCCGGCACTCCCCGACGAGCGTTCCATCCTCGAACGCCACCATCTCAGCGTCGAACCCAGGGACCTGGAACTCACCCCGCTCGCCTCCGTCTCGCACACTCTGCTTGCCGCCGCGCGCCGCGAGATCCGCGCCGTCCGCATCGAGCCCGCTCTGTTCGACTATCTGCTGGCCATCATCCGCCGCACCCGCGACTGGCCCACCATCACGCTTGGCGCATCTCCCCGCGCCAGCACCAGCCTCATGCTCGCGGCCAAGGCCTACGCCGCCCGAGACGGCCGCGACTTCCTCATCCCCGACGACATTAAGATCGCTGCCACCCCCGTCCTGCGCCACCGCCTTGTTCTCCGTCCCGAAGCCGAACTGGAAGGTTTCGACACCGACCGCGTCATCCACGACATCCTAACCGCAACCGCTCTGCCGAAATAATATGCACTCCCGCAAATGCAGACCCTGATTCCAGAACCCGTCACTGCCATCGCCCGCCCCAACGGACGCTTCGGTCGCGTGCTGGGCTTTGCATTGACGCCGCGCGCGTTGCTGTTCCTTCTCGCCGGAACCCTGCTCTCCATCCCTGCATTCTTCCATCCGCATCGCCTCTGGATCATGCTCGCGTGGGACGCGCTGGTCCTGGCTCTGATTGCCTTCGACCTAAAGCAACTTCCACCACCCGCCGCGCTCACCGTAACCCGCCGCTTTGTCCATTCGCCGGCGCTGGGCGGTCCCACAGAGATCGTCCACGAGATACGCCAGCAATCGAACACCCTCCTCCAAGTCCGGGTCACCGACGACCTTCATCCCTCGCTGATCGCCATGCCACAAACCCAGACCGCCCTGGTCTACCCCCGCGAACCGGCGAAGATCGCGCAAATCTGCACTCCAAACCGTCGCGGCGACTTTTCCCTGGGCAAGATATTCCTCCGTTACCGCGGCGCGCTCCGCCTGATCGAACGATGGGCCGTCGCAGACCTGGAACAGCGCATCCGCATCTTCCCTGCATCCGAACAGAGCAGCGGCAATACCATCGTCTACCTGATGCGCGCACGCCAGATCGAGCTGCAGAAACGGCGTCTGCGATTGCGCGGGATAGGCCGCGAGTTTGAGAGCCTGCGCGACTACCAGCAGGGCGACGAGATGCGCAACATCTCATGGACAGCCACCGCGCGACGGGCCCACCTTATCACGCGCGAATTCACCACCGAGCGCAGCCAGAAGGTTTGGATCGTGCTCGACGCGGGCCGGCTCTCAGGCACCGCCTTCGAGATGCGCCGCAGCCGCCCCGTGGCGCCCGGGGAGGTCGAGCAGGACGCCGCCGAACAGCATCTGCTGACCGTCACGCAGCTCGATCAGGCCGCGTCGGCTGCCGTTATGCTGGCACAGGTGATCGCCGGCTCGGGCGACAAATTCGCCCTGATGACCTACGGGCGTAAGGTCCAGCAGCAGCTTCTGCCCGGCGCCGGCCCCAGCCATCTTCGTCTCTTGATCGACCAGCTCTCCCAGGTGCGTTCCGAGGCTGCGGAGGCAGACCATCTACACGCCGTCGCTCGCCTCAAGAACCTGCAGCGCAACCGGGGCCTCATCCTCTGGATCACCGAGATGGCCGAATCGGCCGGTCGCCCCGAGGTGGTGGCCGCCGCAGCCGAACTGGTCTGCCGCCATCTGGTCGTGCTCATCCTGCTCACCCACCCCGAGCTGGACGCGCTGGCCGCCCGCGAGCCCCATACCGTCGACGAAATGTTCGCCTCGACTGCCGCACAGGAGATGCTGGAACGTCGCCGGACCACCCTCGCGCAGCTGCGTCAGCAGGGTGTCCTGGTGGTCGAGACGACGCCGACCGAAGTGGGCGCCGATGCCATTAACAAGTATCTCGAAATCAAGGCCCAGGGACTTCTCTAACGAACTCGTTCGGGAATAATACTCTGCTGTCTTCCACCCTCGCTCAACCAGAATCCAAGCCCAGTCAGCAGAAATACACACACCGCGAACTTCAATGCCACGGGCGCATGGGTGGGCGAAAGAAACGCCTCCAGAGATCCCGCGACGATCAACATCGGGATGGTTCCCGAGATCAGCCGGACGGATTCGCTGCCAGCCAGCGCCAGCGCGTCCTTCCTGCGCAACATCCCTGGAAACAGCAGGCCGGCCGCCAATCGCAGCCCCGCGCCGCCGGAGATAAAGATTGCCGGCAACTCCAGCGCCCCATGGGCGGCGACGAAGCTCCACAGGCTCAATGCCATGCCGTGCTGCCCGCATGCCGTCCCGATCACACCGAGGCTGACGCCGTTGGTAAAGAGCAGAAAGATGGTTCCCAGGCCAGCGATGATTCCACCGGCATAGGTGATAAAGCAGACGCCGATATTGTTGGTCATGATGGCGCTCGACGCCTGCGGCTTCGCGGTCAGGATCGAGCTGGTCCACATCTGGTGGTGCTCGATCTTGTCGATCATCTCCGGCCCCAGCATGGCATGCATAAACGCCGGGCGGGCCAGCGTCACCAAAGTGCCCAACAGCGCGCCCGCAAGAAACAGCGCCAGCGCGGCGGTCGTATAGGGAAGAAGACGGCGGAATATGCGGGGATATCCATGCGCCAGAAACTCCCACACCGTCGCGGGACTCATCTTTTGCCCGGAGTATATGAAATTATGTGCGCGGCCCACCAGTTGGTTTAGGTATGCTTCAAGCGTGTGCGAGGAATGGTCCGCCCGCGTCGCCGAAAGGTCCGCGGCAGCCTGCCGGTACAACAATCCGAAGTCGCGCAACTCATCGCTGGCAAGCGTCTTCAGGCTGCCTGCTTCGACACGATGCACCATCGCTTCAAGCTTGTTCCAGTTCTCTTTACGAAGTTCAATCCAGCGATTTGAGATCATAGACGATGAGCGATTCAGGCCCCATGGACCAACTTGATCAGCTTAACATCGAAACCCCGGAGCAGGTCGATCTTCGTTTGCCGATCGCCGGCATCGGCAGCCGTTTTCTGGCGGTCCTCGCCGACACCATCCTTCAGATAGCGGTGGAGCTGTTGCTCATTCTGCTCTTCTTTCTCTTCGTAAGCGCCGCTTCGCGCGGCCGCTTGGGCAACATCACCGACACCGCCGGCAAATGGCTCGTCGCCGCCATGGTCCTCTTCAATTTCCTCCTCTACTGGGGATACTTTGCGCTCTTCGAAGCATTCTGGAACGGCCAGACGCCGGGCAAGCGGCTCGCCAAAATCCGCGTCATCAAGGATTCCGGCCGGCAGATCACACTGTTTGAGGCCCTTGCCCGCAACCTGGTTCGTGTCGTCGATATGATTCCGCCAAACTTCTACTTGGTCGGCCTGGTCTCGATGCTCTGCAACAAACAACAGAAACGCCTCGGAGATTTCGTCGCGGGGACGATCGTGATCCACGAGAGAACGAGCGAACAACCTTTGTTGGGACACACCAGCCGTAGCATCACCATATCGGTGTACCAACAGCCTCCATCTGAATATGCGCAACGGACCGGCACATTTCAACCCCCAGCCGACGCGGTAGCCAGGCTGAAGGCAGAGGACCTCAATGTGATTGAGTCCTTTTTTTCCCGTGCTCTCGACTTAGAACTATCGACCCGGGCCGAAATCGCTAGTCGTATTGCCGCTTCTATGTTCGCAAAGATGAATCTGCCATTCCCCCAGAAAGTGAACCCGGAGCGAGCGCTGGAGGCCATCTCGTATGCCATGCGGTCGCAAAGCAAAGGTTGATTCGTCAGAACATAACACCTATGCTGCGCCGAAGACAAAGTTGACCGTTATGCTCGTCTCCACCTCAACCGGTTCGCCGTCTAACAGATAGGGCTTATAGCGCCAGCGTTGAACGGCGTCCCGGGCTGCGTTCACCAGCATCCCATTGCCGCTGATAACCGACAGATTCTCGATCGTACCCTCCTTCGAGATGAAGGCATGCAGAATAACTGCCCCCTGAACGTGTGCTGCCTTGGCGATCGCGGGATACACCGGGTCCGGCCGGGAGATGAGCAGAGCGGCAGCAGCTCTGCTCGGTAACTTGATGGGGCCGGCCGGTGCCTGCGGAACCACTCTCGGGACCACAAGAGTATTTGTGGCCAAGTTGCGAAAGAGGGAGCGCGCCACATTACCATTGCCGTTGTCCATGGTTTGCATGCCTTGGACACCGTTGTCCGTAGATGGAGCAGTTTCTTCGCTCACTATCTTGATCTCTATGGGAATTCTGGCCGGGGCTTGCAGGCCAGATTCGATCTCGGAGACGATATTCACCGGCTCAACTTTTTGCTGGGGAGACGGCGGAGGAGGCGGTGGTGGTGGCGGCGGTGGCGCAACCAGTAGCGCCGTCAGTGCCATTCTCGGCAGTGCATCGGGATACAGCATAGGAATCAAGATCAAGAAGGCAAGGACGGACAGATTGAGTGCGCTCGTCGCAAACATCCACCGCGTTGTTCTGGTCTTGAGCTGACCGCCGGATTCAATCAATGAGTTTTCTAACATGGCAGCCTCGCTAAACATCTTCTGCCCAGCTTAGACACCACCCCAGTCGACATTGTTCCCGTGTCCGCAAGCGGTGTCCGCACGAAATCGGGTCGATCGATTTGACGGCGCCTCCATATACTGCGCGTGGCTGCGCTGGATATCAATTGGCTCCCTTCGGCGTCCACCCCCGCAAGCAGGCAGGCAAAAGATTTCCTGCAAGTTCCATCGCAACCCGCGTTCTCCAGTCAGACGTGGTTGCCGGCACAGGCTCGACCGGCAGCCGAAAGGAGAATCCGATATGCGTCCAGGCCGTCCTCACCCCGCGCTCCGCTATTTTTTATCATTCGCTCTGGTGCTCATCGCCTTCACGGTGGCCTGGTCATTCGGCCGGGTGCATGCCCAGCCAAGCGAAGCCGCCTATGCGAACGGCAGGCTCGCGGTCACCATCCCTTACAACGCGGCTTCGAAAGGCCCGGGCAAACTGGTCGCCGAGTTGCTCGATCCTGAGGACCATGTCGTCGGCCGCAGCGAAGCCTCGGTCAGCGTCGCGCGCGGCGATGGCACCTGGCAGCAGGTCATCACGCCCGACCAGCCCGTCCCCCTTGAGGACATCGTCTGGCATCGCCTGCGCTACCGCTTCGACTATAACGACGCCAAACTCGCCCCCATCGAGGGCATCGAATCCATCTCCGAGATCCTTCGCCGCCCAGCCGTCCACATTATCGGCCAGACCGAGTACCTCTCCGGCAGCCAGGCCTCCATCCGCGTCATCGTCTCCGACGCCAACCACCCCGACATCCCTGAATCCGGCACGGTACACATTGAGCTGCTACAGCCCGGCGGTAACACGTACCCTCTCTTCTCTGGGCCACTCAACCGGCGCGGCACGCTGGAGGCGCAGTTCCGCTTCCCCGCAGGCCTCACCGGCAACTTCCAAATCCGCTACGTCGCCGACACTCCCATCGGCTCCGCCGAGTTCACCCAAGCCGTCAAGCTGCAGGACAAGGCCTCCATCCTGCTCACCACCGAGAAGCCCATCTATCAGCCCGGGCAGACCATCCACGTTCGCGCCCTCTCGCTCGACCGGGCCGACTCCAGGGCCGAAGCCGGCCGCAAGCTCACCTTCGAGATCGAAGACTCGCGCGGCAACAAAGTCTTCAAGAAGGCGACCGAGACCGACAACTTCGGCATTGCCTCCGCCGATTTCTCACTCGCGGACGAGGTCAACCTCGGCACATATCACCTGCGCGCTCTGATGGGCGATCCCGCCGCGCCTGCCAACACCTCCGAACTCGCCCTCGACGTCGAACGCTACGTTCTTCCCAAATTCAAGGTCGCCGTCGAGTTCACTCCCGCCAACGGCAAGCCCAAGCTCGACTACCGTCCCGGTGACCACGTCACCGGCACCGTTCGCGCCAACTACTTCTTCGGCAAGCCGGTCGATCGCGCCGCCATCACCGTCAAGGCATCCAGTGCCGATGTGGAGGTCTTCGATGTCGCCTCCGCCAGCGGCAAGACCGACGCCGACGGCGTCTACCACTTCGACCTCAAGCTGCCCAGCTACTTCGCCGGGCGTCCGCTCAGCCAGGGCGCGGCCCGCGCGCTGGTGGAGGCCAAGGTCACCGACTCCGCCGACCATGCGGAAACCCGCGGCGAGCCCATCACCATCAGCGAGTCCGCCATGCTGCTCACCGCCGTACCCGAGGGAGGCTCACTGGTCCCGAACATCGAGAACCAGGTCTACCTGCTCGCGTCCTACCCCGACGGCACGCCCGCAACCGCGGCCCTCACCGTCGCTGTGCCCGGCACCCGCGATCAGCACACCACTACCGACAGCAGCGGCGTCGCCGTCATCCGCCTGAACCCGGGTCCCGGCCTGGACTCGCTGCGCATCGAGGCCGACGACCACCACGGCAATCGCGTCACCGCAACCGCGCCGCTGGAGACCCGCTCCGGCGACGACCAGATTCTGCTGCGCACCAGCCGCGCCGTGCTCAAGGCCGGCGACCGCCTGCAGCTCACCGTCCTCTCCACTCGCGCCCAAGGCACCGCCTATGTGGACGTCGTCAGGAACGGCCAGACCATTCTCACCCGCGACCTCGATCTGGCCCATGGCCATGCAGACCTCGACCTGCCAATTACTCCCGACATGGCCGGCACGCTCGACATCGACGCCTACCTCTTTGGCCGGAACGCGCAGCCCGTCGCCGACCATCGCCTGGTCTTCGTTCATCCCGCCGACGAACTGAAGATCGAGACCACCACCGACGCCGCCCTGTACAAGCCCGGCTCCGACGCGCGCATCAGCTTCCACGTCACCAACGCCAGCGGTCAGGGCGTCAGCGCCGCGCTCGGCCTGCAGATCGTCGACGAAGCCGTCTTCGCGCTGGCCGAGAAGAAGCCCGGCTTCGCCAAGGTCTTCTTCTATCTGGAGCAGGAGGCGATGAAGCCGCGCTATGAGATCCACTCCCTCACTATGTCCAACGTCATCGAACCAGCGGCTGCGGACGATGAAGGCCATCAGGACCTCGCGGCCCGAGCGCTCTTCTCCGCCACCGAGATGACCAATCCCGCTAAGTTCGACACTCGTTTCGGCGCCAGCCTGCCGCGGGGCAAGTTCGCCGATTACATGCAGCGCTACCGCACCGCACTGATGAACCAGGTCCGCGCACACGCCGCCGAGATCGATCGCGAGATCGAGGCCCATCGTTCCGCAGGTGTCTTCGACAGTCTCACCGTGCGCGACGCCTGGGGCACTCCCCTGCGTCTTGAGCCAACCGGAGGGTATAACGGCAGTAACTGGCGCTATTACGCCGTGTACGGCGCCGGCCCGGACCGCAGATTCTACACCCCCGACGACCTCACCTTCCTCTATCGTGTGGGAGACTTCGGCATCGGCGGCATCCAGGGCACCATCACCGATTCGGCCGGGGCTGTCATTGCCAAGGCGCAGGTCATCGCCACCAACACCGACACCGGGGATCAATTCACCCGCCAAACCACTAGCCAGGGGCTCTATTCCATCGCCCCACTGCCGGTCGGCACATATAACGTCGAGGTCGTGGCCAAGGGCTTCCAGCGCCTGCTGCAGGAGAACGTCGACGTCGACAACGCCTCGATGTTCGGCCTGAATCTGAAGCTCACCGTCGGCGGGGAGAACACCACCATCACCGTCACGGACGCGCCGCCGTACATGAACACCACCGACGCCACGCTGGGCGGAGTCATCGAGAACGATCTCTACTCCAACCTTCCACTCGCGATGGCCAACGGTTCAGGCGCGCCCGTCGCCTTCCAGCTCCTCATGCCCGGCGTCCAGCATAATCCTGCCAACGCAACCAACCAGGGCGTGACCGCCGGAGCCTCAGGCATCTATGGCGGCACCGGCGCTCGAAACCTCAACCAGAACTACGTTGAGGGAATGCCCGTTGCCGCAGCAACGGGACGTGGAGCCGACCCCGCGCCGCACGTGCGCTCTTACTTCCCTGAAGCTCTTTACATCAACCCCGAGATCATCACCGACGGCAAGGGCAACGCCACCATCACCATACCCGTCGCCGACTCCATCACCACCTGGCGCATGGCCATGCTGGCCTCCACTCAGTCCGGCGCGCTCGGTTCCGGCACCTCCAGCCTCAAGGTCTTTCAGGACTTCTTCGTCGATCTCGACCTGCCGGTCGCGCTCACTCAGGGAGACCGCGTCTCCATCCCCGTCGCCGTCTACAACTACTCCGGCAAACCCGGCAACGTCAGCGTCACGCTGCAACCGGACCCGGACGCCTGGTATACGCTGGAGGGCGACCTCGCCCAGAAATCCGTCTCCGTTGAATCCGGCGGCGTCGGCGGCACGCAGTTCACCATCAGCGCCAATCGCATCGGCAAGTTCAAGCTCACCCTCACCGCGCAGATGAACGGCGCCGGCAAGGTCCGCAGAGACATCGTGGTGCGTGAGATTGAGGTCATTCCCAACGGCCGCGAGCAGGACCTCGTCTTCAACGGCAACCTGCAAAGCAATAACGGCAATCCAGACAACTCCGTCCAGCACGATCTCCACTTCCCCGCAGCCGCCATCCCCGAGTCCACCAGCATCCTGGTGCGGCTCTATCCCGGCCCGCTCAGCCAGGTCATTGAAGGCATGGACAGCATCCTGCGCATGCCCGGCGGCTGCTTCGAGCAGACCTCCTCCAGCACTTACCCCAACGTGCTCGCGCTCGGCTACATGAAACGCACCAACAAACTCACCCCAGAAGTCCACGCCAAGGCCGAGGGATACATCGCCAACGGCTACCAGCGCCTGCTCACCTTTGAGGTGCCCGGAGGCGGCTTCTCCTGGTTCGGCCAGGCCCCCGCCAACAAGATCCTCACCGCCTACGGCCTGATGGAGTTCAACGACATGTCCAAGGTCTCCGACGTCGACCCCAGGCTCATCCAGCGCACCGCCGATTGGCTTGCCCGTCAGCAACAGCCCGATGGCAGTTGGAAGCCCGACACCGGCTTCATCATCAACGAAGGCGCCACCAACCGCTACAACAGCAATGTCCTCCGCATCACCGCCTACATCGCGTGGTCGCTGGCCAACATCGGGTACCAGGGCACCGCCGTCGACCGGGCTAAGCACTACATCGAGTCGCAATCCGGCGCGCAGCCCGATACCTACACCCTCGCCGTCATCGCCAACTTCGCGGCCGACTACGCCAAGGACAGCGACTTCACCCGCCAGTCCATGCAGGCCCTGCTCGATGCCCGCACCGACAAGGACAACCAGACCTCATGGACCGCCGAGGAGACCGGCGTCTACTCCACCGGCGCCAGCGCCGCCATCGAAACCACCGGCCTGGCCGCCCAGGCGCTGCTCAAGTGGGGACAGGCCTCGGAGACCGTCCGCAAGGCCCTGAACTTCATCTCCTCGCACAAGCAGGCCTCAGGCGACTGGGGCACAACCCAGGCCACCATCATGGCCCTGCGCGCGCTTCTGCTCGCCTCGGAGCGCGGTACCGCCGATGTCCGCGGCGACCTTCAGATCATCCTCAACGGCAAGCCCGTCGAGTCCCTCACCCTGACGTCCGAGAACAACGACCTGCTCTACCAGTTCGTCTTCAAGGGCATCGACGCGCAGCAGTCGAACTCCGTCGAGCTCAAGTTCGAAGGCACTGGCGGCCTCGGCTATCAGATCGTCGGCCGCACCTTCACCCCATGGGAAGCCCATCCTGTCTCCGAACCTCTCTCCATCGACGTCACCTACGACCGCACCAAACTCGCCCAGGACGACATCGCCACCGCCAAGGTCACCGTCCGCAACAATCTCTCCCAGACCGCCAACATGATTATGGTCGACCTGGGCATTCCCCCTGGCTTCGAGTTGCTCAGTGAGGACCTCCAGTCGCTCGAGGAAAAAGCGGCGCGCAATCAAAATGGCAGCCTACAGAAGTTCAGCCTCACCGCCACCCAGGCCATCCTTTACTTCAACGCGCTCTCTCCGCGGCAAACCGTTACCTTCACCTACCGCCTGCGCGCCAAATACCCCATCCACGCGCATACCTTCCAGTCGCGCGTCTATGAGTACTACGACCCCGATGTAACTGCCACCGCCGCACCCGTGCAGTTGGACGTGGCGAAACACTAGCGCCGTCCATGCTCCAAGCGGCCGCCTTTTTTACGGGTCCTGGCCCATCCACAGGTGTATCGTCAAGAGCGTGGACACGGCCTCTTCCCAGCCCGGCGAGCTCACTCTCACCCTGCCGTCCGCCCAACCATCTCTCGCCGGCTCTGAAACGGAAGCCGACGTCGCCGATGCCACAATCTCCGGGCTCTCGCCCTCCCTCATCGAGGAGTTATGGCCCATCTCCGAGGCTGCATCCTGCGGCCTTACCCAAGCCGAATTCAGCGCTGCGCTCGCCGCCGTGGGTGCAAAGCACCACTTCAACCAACCGCCCGATAGCCGCCCAACCCCTGCCCAGCAGGCCGCCTTCTACCGCGCCCTCCGCCTCCCCGAATTTGCTTTGGCCCAGGCTTGCGCTCTCGGCCGCGAGCCCGCCTGGCTACGTTTCTTCAGTCTCTACCGCGTGCCGCTCACCCAGGCCGCCATTGCCATCACCGGGTCCGCCACGCTCGGCCACGACCTCGCCGACTCGCTCTACGCCGAGCTCTTCGGACT
This sequence comes from Acidobacteriaceae bacterium, assembly GCA_049513335.1. Classification (GTDB taxonomy): domain Bacteria; phylum Acidobacteriota; class Terriglobia; order Terriglobales; family Acidobacteriaceae; genus Edaphobacter. The sequence goes on from JBEKWE010000002.1 coordinate 10,996, forward strand.
GTCCGCTCCAGGCGGCGAGCGCCGATCGCCGCTTGCCTCTTATTCCGGCCGCGGTTCCCTGCTCGGATGGCTTCGCACCACCCTTGCCCAGCGCCACGTCGACCATCACCGCCGCACCTACCGCGAGACACCGCTGGAAGCCATCGAAGGCAGCGAAGCAGCAGCCTCACCCGCCGCGTCCACCACGCCGTTCCCCGCCGAACTCGACCGCCTCACCCATGCCGTCGCGCAAACTCTCGAGGCGCTCGCTGCGGAAGACCGCTTCCTGCTCGCCGCCTACTTCCTCGACCAACAGACCCTGCTCCAGATCGCACGTCTGCTCCACGTCCACGAGGCCACCGTCAGCCGCAAGCTGAAGCGGCTTACTACCGGCCTGCGCAAGCAGCTCCTGCGCAATCTTCAGTCCGGTGGCTTGAGCAGGCGCGCCGCCGAAGAGGCTCTCGGCGCCGACCCGCGCGACCTCGAAATAAACCTGCGTTCACTGCTGCAAACTTCCCAATCTCAACCGTTCTCCGATAGGGCATCTTGCGTCAAACCAGTACCCTCTGACCAGCACGCAATGACCGGCAACCAACAACCGGCAGCCAAATGAACAGTCTCCTCCAACCCGGGCAGCATCCAGACGCGGACCAGCTCAGCGCCTTCGCCGAACAGGCCCTGCCCCCGCACGAGCAGCAGCAGATGCTCGCCCATCTCGCCGCCTGCCCGGACTGCCGCGCCCTAGTCTATCTCGTCCAACAAGCCAGTCCCATCGAGTCACCACAGCCGCAAGCCGTTGCCACACGCCAACCCTGGTTCGCAGGATGGTTCTCCGGCTGGAATCTCGCCATCCCAACTGCCGCGCTCGCCTGCCTCATCCTGCTCGCACTCCACCTGCGCAACGCCTCCACCCCCCGCATCCAGACCACCCCAACCACCACGGCCTCGACCGCGCAGCCCCAACCTTCACTCCCAGCCTCTCCAATAAAGCCCCTCGTCGTACCCGCATCAGTCGCTGCCGCATCTCCCGTTAGAGTCCCCCCAAGAACCACCCTCGCATTCAGTCAGAAGAAGCTGCAACCCATCGCCATTGACCGAATGCCGGCTTCCGCCCCTATCGCCCCGGCCCCGATTGTGCAGGAGGCACAACTCACACCACAGATGCCCGAGAGCGGGAGGAGTGTTCTGCGAGCGACGGCGATAGGCCGCGGCAGCCTCTCTGGTGGCGGCATCACGGGAATGGTCACCGATCCGGTCGGGGCTGTCATCTCGCACGCACAAGTTATTGCCACCAATACCGACACGGGTGTCCAGTTCACCCGCCAAACCACTAGCCAGGGTCTCTACTCCATCGCCCCATTGCCGGTCGGAACCTACAACGTCGAGGTCGTCGCCAAGGGCTTCCAGAGGCTGCTTCAAGAGAACGTAACCGTCGACAACAACTCCATGTTCGCGTTGAATCTGAAGCCCACCATCGGCGGCGCAAGCACCACCATCACCATTACCGACGCGCCGCCATACAGCAACACCACCGACGCCACGCTCGGGGGAACCATCGAAAATGAGCTCTATGCTTCACTGCCGCTCAGCATGAACGGCGGCCCGCGCAATCCCACTGCCTTCCAATATCTGATGCCCGGCGTGCATGAAAATCCTGCCAACGCCACCAACCAGGGCGTGACCGCCGGGGCCTCGGGCATCTACGGAGGCACCGGCCAGACCAACCTCAACGCAAACTACGTCGAGGGTGTACCCGTATCCAATATCGCGGCACAGGGCAGCGGCACTGCCGTCGCCAGTGCGGCCTCGGCCGGTGCCAGCGCCACAGGAGTCGCGAGCGTGAGGCGGCTTCCCACTTTGCCCAGCAAACTCCCCGCGCTTGCTGTAGTCGAGCACGCCAGCCGGACCCTCGCCCTCGATACAGCCGGCGCGCTCTTCCGCAGCGACGACGCCGGCGTAACCTGGATTTCCGTCCCCCCCCAGTGGCAGGGCCGCCCGCTTACTCTCCGTCTCTCCCATCCCCCATCCGCGGCTCAGCCGGCCGCCGACATGAACGCTGCGAGACCCACCGACGCCAGGCCGCAAACGCAGGCCCTCGCCCCGCAGGTGCCAGCCTTCGAACTCACCACCGACTCTGGCGCCGTCTATACCAGCTCTGACGGCCAGATTTGGCAACACAAATAGTACTGCTCCAACGCGCGCCTTTGCGCGTCAGATCATCGATCCAACGCTCTTAGTGGCACAATCACGCAGAAACGGCCCGAAACGCTGGGCAGGTATCGTTATCGAACCGCGAGGTTTCCGGAGTTGGCTCTATGGCGCCATGCTAGGATGACTTGCCATGAAAAGACGACTGCTTCTCGTTTGGACGTTTGCGGGAATGATGCTGGCCGACACTGCGGTTGTTGATGCGCAGACTGCAACAGCGCCGGTGGAGGTGCGCGAGAGCGGCGCACGGGCGGTTCTGGCGGGCGATTCGATTCGACTTCAGCTTCCGTTTGCGGCACCGGCCACGCAGGGAGGGCGCGCGGCGGTGTGGACGCTGTCGCCGACGGGCGCGAAGTCGGCGGAGAGGGAGGTGGAGTTTGCGGCGGGCGCGCGGCTGGTCAGTGCTGGCCTTCCCTGGCCCAGGGACGAGAAAGGGAAGAAGGCGGATGAGATTGGCTGGTACCGGATTGGGTATTGCATCGGGACGGCGAATGCGGGAGTGCTGTCGATTGGGGCGATTGCTCCGAATCTGCTGACGTTGCGGCTGGCGCTCGATGAGAGGCCAGTGACAGGCAGGCCGCTGACGGTGCGGGTGTATGCGGTGAATCCGGTGACAGGGCGGAGCTTCCGCGGAGTGCGCGTGGAAGGGACGCTGGAGTACAACGTCGACGCCAAAGAGGGCGCGAAGGCGGTCCCACACAAGGTGTTGCGCGCTGCGGTGACGGGACTCGGCGGGGAAGCGGCGCTGGTGGTTCCCATTACGGGAGCGCCGGGCGATTCGGCGACGCTGACCATGACGGGCACCCTGGTTGGAGAGGATGGCGCGCGTGCGAGCGCGTCGATGGATGCGGATATTTCGATCATGGACCGCGCAACGGTCCGCATCGAGACCGACAAGATGCTGCACAAGCCGGGAGAGACGGTGCATCTGCGGGCGCTGCTGTTGGACGACGCGGGGCGGGCCGCGGCGGGCAAGTCGCTGAAGATGACGATCCAGGACAGCGAGTGGAAGGAGTTGCTGGAAGAGCCGCTGGTGACGAACCGGTTCGGGATCGTGAGCTACGACTGGAAGACGGGACCGCAGTTGGCGCCAGGGGACTATCACGCGACCTTTGCTGTGGATGATTCGACGCAGTGGGCCGGGATGAATTCGATTGTCCTTGAGGTGCGGCGCTACGATCTGCCGGAGTTTGCGGTGAGCGCGGCACTGGACCGGGGGTTCTACCTGGATGGGCAGACGCCGGTGGTGCATCTGCATGCGGGATATCTGTTCGGCAAGGCGGTGGCGGCGGGAACAGTTCTGGTTGCGCGGATGGAAACGGATCGCTGGGACCAGACGACGAAGAAGATGGTTGCGGTGGCGAAGACGGAGCAGGCGGCGGTGCTGGATGAGCATGGCGATGCGGAGGTGAAGCTGGATGTCGCCGACGAGTTCGCCGACCTGAAGAGCGCCGATCCCAATATTGATCGCTATCGCGACGTTCAGTATCGCGCGTATGTGACCGATGCCAGCACGGGACGGACGGAGCCGCGCAACTTCACGATGCGGCTGACGCGCTACCCGGTGCATATCTATTTGAACCGGATAGACGGGAACGACCGCGAAGGGGACTACATCGTCAGCACAACGTATGCGGATGGAGAGCCTGCGGCGTGCAGGGTGACCCTGGACTGGATGGACGCGAAGTCTCATGGGATGCGCGCGGTGATGGTGAGCACGAGCCGGTATGGACTGGCGCGGGTGCATCTGCGTTTTCCCTCGGCGGGCGACGATCTGAAGTGGAAGGTTCGCCTGACGGCGCGGGATGCGGAACAGCGGACTTCCGTGTTCGAGGACACGGTGAATGTTGGTAATGCGAAGAGTATGTGGTTCTCGGTTGGCGCGACGCTGATGAAGCCGGGGCAGAACATCGAGGCAGCGGTGCATGGGCCGCCGGGCAGCGTGATCGATGTGGATGCAATTTCGGCACAGGGAGTGATGAGCCATCAGCAGGTGCACATGCTGCACGCGGCCGAGCCGTTTACGGTGACGATGGGGGACGATTTCCGCGGTGTGGTGACATTGATGGCATACTCCATGAACGGAGATTCGGGGAGCGGTTACGGGTGGCAAGGCTGGAGCGTGTATAAGTCGGTGCTCTATCCGGAGGACCGCCAGTTAAAGCTGAAGTTAACAGGACTGCGGGCTTCGTATGCTCCGGGAGCGGAGGTGGATGCAGACGTGGATGTGCACGCGGCGGGAGGATTTGCAGCGCCGGGAGCGTTGGGAGTTTCAGTGGCGGACGCCGCGGTTGAGCAGCGCGCGGTGACCGAGGAAGACGCGAACCAGCGCTGGTGGGGGTGGAATTGGTGGCGGAATTCCGCGAGCATTGGCGGCGTGAGTCTGGAGGACCTCGAGAAGACGGACATGTCGAAGCCGGTCTCCGACGATTTGCAGGTGGTGGCGGAGGCGGGGCTGCAAAGAAACCTTCCGTTCATTCTGGATCTCGAATCGGAGGACTATGACGATGCGCGGAGCGACTATATTGCGTTGATTCAAGAACAGCTGAAGCCGGTTCGCGATGCGATTCTGGCGGCGCGACCAGCGCAGCTGCCAGCGACGCTGGATGGAGTAAGGGCGATTACGGATGCGGCAGGGCTGGATGTGGCGCTGCTGCTGGACCCATGGGAGACGCCGTACAAGGTGCAGGTGTCGACGGACTGGAATACGGCGATTCTGTGCGTGCTGAGCGCCGGGCCGGACAAGCGGTTTGGGACGGATGACGACCTCTCGGTGGTTGTGGTGCAGCGGAATCTCTTCGCGCTGGCGGGCGAGCGGCTGAGCAAGATGCTCGAGGACGCGGGGAGTGCTGGCGAACCGCTGCCCGGAACCGTGGATGAGTTGAAGCGAATGGCGCGGGCGGGCGGGCTCGATTTGGATGCGACGTTCGATCCCGACGGGAATCCGTTTCAGTACCAGATTTCGGTTGGGTCGCGATCGTATGCCGTGCAGGTGTTCCGGCACGATGCGAAGCCGCTGGAGAATGGACGGCTGCAATGGCCGGTAGTGTGGGTAAGCCCGTATATCGACTACTTCTCGCATACAGAGGCGCGGATGGAGGCTGCGATCAATGCGTGGACGGACGCGGGCCACGTATTTCCGGGAACGGAGGCGGAGGCGCGCGCGGCGTTCGCGGCGGCGGGAATCGACTTCGACGCGCTGCGCGATCCGCTGGGCCAGCCCTACGAGCTGCGCATCAACGAGCTGATGAGTTACACGCGGGTGGAGGCGGTGAAGGCCGGCGGCAGGCTGGAGGAGAAAAGCACGCCGGTGACGCATGTGTATCGCGCCATCCAGGTACTGCGCGCCGCCAGCGTAGTGAATGACAAGGTAACGAATCAGGTGGTGGCGCAGTTCCTGCATCCGGTGACGGAGCAGAGCGGCAGCGATGCGAAGCCCGAAGCTGTGAGTGGAGGAACGTTCAAGGGCAACATGGGCGCGATCGGCGGAACGGTGACGGACGCGAGCGGGGCGGTGATTGCGGGCGCGACGGTGACGATCAAGAGGGCGAACGGCGATACGGTGGTGACGGTGAAGTCGATGGCGAATGGGGTTTATCTCGCGGCCGATCTGGATGGCGGGTTCTACACGGTAGAGATTGCCGCAGGCGGGTTCCAGTACTGCACTGTGCGGGAGGTGCATGTTGCGCCGGTGGCGCTGACGACGTTGGATGTGGAGCTGAAGGTTGGCGCGGCGAGTGAGACCGTGACGGTCACGGATGCGGCGCCGTTGTTGGAAACAACCGATGCGACGCTGGGCGGCACCACCGAAAATGAGTTGTACTCTTCGCTTCCGCTCTCGATGAATGGCGGGCCGCGCGATCCGACGGCGTTCCAATATCTGATGCCTGGGGTGCAGGCGAACGCGGCGAAGCAGAGTGCGACCGGCGGCGGGCAGGCGACGGCGTCTGAGCCGCTGTTTACGCCACGGCTGCGGCATGTGTTCGAGGAGACGGCGTACTGGGCGCCGTCGCTCGAGACGACGGCGAACGGCCGTGCGAGCCTGCACTTCACGCTGCCGGACAGCCTGACGACGTGGAAGCTGCATGCGCTGGCGTCGACGACGGATGGAAGGATTGGCGTGCTGGACCAGATGTTCCGGACGTTTCAACCGCTGTTTGTGGATGCGGACCTGCCGCAGGTGCTGACGGTGGGCGACGAGATCGGGCTGCCGGTGAATTTGCGGAATTACACGGACCACAGCGTTTCGCTTCCGGTGGCGGTCGATCCTGCGGAGTGGCTGACGCTGCTGACTCCGGCGAAGGTGGAGGCCAACGTGGCGGCGGGGGGATCGGCGCCGGTGGCGTTTGGGTTCAAGGCGAAGAGCGCGGTGGAGGCGGGGGCGTTGCGCATCGATGCGTCGAATGGGCATGAAGGCGATGCAGTGGAGCGGACGGTGATGGTGCATCCGGACGGTGAGCCGCGCGCGGTGACGGCGGCGGGACTGCTGACGCGGGATGCGAGGACACTGACGCTCGAGCTGCCGGCGGATGCGATTCCGGGGTCGATCCATGCGGAGCTGCGGCTATATCCGAATCTGGGCGCGCATGTGCTGCACGCAATGAAGGCGGTGCTGGAGCGGCCGTACGGATGCGCGGAGCAGACGATCTCTTCCGCCTATCCGAGCCTGCTGTACCTGGAGCTGGCGAAGGCCGGAGGCGCGCAGAATGCGGCGAGCGATCTGGTTGCTGTGGAGGCGCAGACCTATCTGCAACTGGGGTACGACCGCCTGAAAGACTACTTCGACGCGAGCGGAGGGCTGACCTACTGGGGCGGCCGCGATCATGATCCCGACCCTGCGCTGACTGCGTACGGGATTGAGTTCTTGCGTGAGGCGAGCGCGTATATCCCGGTGGACCGCAGCGAGATTAACGGGGCGATTGACTGGCTGATTAAGAACCAGAAGGCGGACGGCAGTTGGGCACCGCGGTACGGAAACACGGGCGCGGAACTCAACCTATATATTGCGGCGGTGCTGGCGCAGACTTCTAGCGGCACGGCTGGGCAGGCTTCGCCCCCGGAGATGCGCGACCGGGTGAATCGCGCGGTTGCGGGTGCGACGGCGTGGGCTGCGAGTTCGGCGGCGGCAGTGCATGATGCGTATGCGAACGCGCTGCGGCTGCGGCTGGCGGAGATGCGGCCCGGCGATGGAGCGGCGGTGAGCCGTCTGCGCGCGGAGCTGGCATCGACGGCGGCGCACGATCGCGAGGGAGTGCACTGGACACCCGCGGACTTCTCGCCGTTTTATGGATGGGGCCATGCGGGCGAGCTGGAGACAACGGCGGTGGTGCTGGGCGCGCTGCGGCAGGGCACTGCGGCAGGCGCGGAGAGTGGGCTGTTGAACGAAGCGCTGTTCTTCCTGATGAGGAACGAGGACCGGTACGGCGTCTGGTACAGTGGCCAGGCGACGGTGCGCGTGCTTCAGGCATTGCTGCCCGTGGCCATCGCACAGATGGAGGCGGCGGCGCAGGCGCAGAGCTTCGAGTTGACGGTGAATGGGGTGCCGCTGAGCGGCAGCAATACGGAGGCGCTGCGCACGGATCCACGGCTGACGGCGGCCCCGCGCACGGTTGACCTGACGGCGATGCTGAAGCCGGGCGTGAATACGTTGGTGTTCTCCGCGGCGGGGGATGCATCACTGGCGAGCGCGGAGGCGACGGCGAGTTTCTATGTGCCGTGGCAGGGCGAGGCGGCGACCAGCAAGACACAGACGGGGAGCGATGCGGGGCTGGACTTCGGCTACAGCTGCGCCTCGGAGGACGCGCATGTGGGCAAGGCGATGGAGTGCACGGTGGAGGCGCGGCGCTTCGGATCGCAGAGCTACGGAATGATGCTGGCGGAGGTGGGTTTGCCGCCGGGCGCGGAGGTGGACCGCGCATCGCTGGCGCGGCTGCTGGATGCGGGGACGATCTCGCGGTATGAACTGCAGCCGGACCGCATTGTCTTTTACCTGTGGTCGCCCCAGGCGGCGGGATCGCACTTCACCTTTCGCTTTACACCGCGATACGCAATTCACGCCAAAGCCGCGCCGGCGATCCTGTCCGATTACTACAATCCGGATCTGAGCGTTATCTTGGCTCCCAATCTGTTTTCTGTGACCGGGCCATCTCAGAAGTAGCAGGATCTGGTTCTCGGGTAAGTACTCAGAAACGCCGCAGGATCTGGGGGTGTACCGACTACCTCACCTCCCATCATTCCGCGTGGACTACCGACAATGATTCCCCGCGGTGACGGCATCACGTCAGCTCCTAGTGGCCATCTAATCGCCTGAAACGCTGACCATAAGAGCGCAGGTTTGAATCGTCTTTATTCCGGCCTCATGTTAGTGCACGACTACATTGATCACGGCATTATGCTCAATACCGTTGGCAGTCCCGGTGACCAGCACCGTGTACGCGCCTGGAGGCGTTCCGTTAGCTGGCGGCAGATTCGATCCTCCCCCGCCTCCGCAGCCAGCCAGGAAGAACGCGCCCAGAAGAACTGGCAGGCAGATCAAGCTAATCCACCGCCGCTTGCGCATCGGCAGCACAACGATGAGGCAGAAGGCCACTGCCGATCCACCGCCGAGCCATCCAAGCTCCTGACCGGGTGGTGGCGAGAGTTTCGCAGTTGTGCCAGGTAGCATGGCGGTGATCGTCAATGTGGCCAAAACCGTTCCGCTTAGCGTTGCTGTCGCAGGATTCACGATGCACGAGAACTGGTTCGAGGAGGGTGTGCATGTGAGCGCAACCAAGCCGCTGAAGTTGTTGATCGACTCGAGATTGATGCCTACCGTCCCCACGCTGCCTGACGCTACCGTAGTTTGTGGGCTTAGTGCCGCAAGCGTGAAATCGCTGCCGCCCTGGTCCACGTTGACTGTGGCTGCACTGCTGGTTGAGGGCATGTAGGTACCATCTCCGGAGTAGACCGCCGTGATCTGATTGGCGCCGTTCGCCCAGAAGTACTCGGACGGCAGCGTGAGCGTGAAGCTTGCGCTCGATCCTGAGGACGCCGAAGTCAACTGGTAAAGCCAAAGCCATTCAGTCGCGGCGCCGTTGTCAAAGAAGGTGACGTATCCAGTAGGAGCGACCGTCGCTCCCGCCGGGCCGTTCACTGTGGCTGTCAAGGTCGCCGATTGCCCTATAGGGATACTGCTGGGCGTAATCGTCAGCGCAGTGGTTGAAGCTGCCAGAGGCGCCGTGGGCGCGGAGACGTTGATGTCATTGAGGATGACTTCGCCGACAGATGCCCAGTTCTTGTCGCCGCTGTATTGTGCGCAGAGCATGTAGCCAAAACCGTTGCTGCGGGCAGGAATGTCAGAGAAGACCACCTCGGCCGATGCATATTCACCGTAGAAGCCGCCCGGCGATACCAGAGTGGCCGTCTGGGCGATGCCGGTATTATCTGGCCCACAGCCAATGCCGAGAACGTCAGAGTTATCCCAAACCAGCTTCACGGTAACCGTCCCCGTGGGCGCAAGTGTGCCTGGCGGTGAGGGAGCGGTGTTCGAGAACACCGGTCCATAGATTGTGCCAATCAAAACGCCCACGGATAAGCTGCTGCCGGCGTAGATCGTGGTACCCCAGCCGGCGCTTGAACTAAGGTCTATCCACGGCTCTCCCTGGCCGATGCCAAAGGATTGCGCTTTGGCCGAAGAGGCCTGGAAACTGGCGTCGCCGGAGTAATTGGCATTGGCAGTGTGAGTGCCAATGGTGAGCACGGGAGCGGTCCACGAGGCAATCCCGCCAACATTGAGCGGGGCTGGCGTTGTCACTCCATCCAGCGTGAACGCGATGCTGCCGGTGGCTGCACCATCAGTCGACCCGGTCGGAGAGTTCACGCCCACTGGCTGCGCGCTGAGAATCACCGGCATGCCATAGGTCAGGTAGTCTGCTCCCACCCCGCCGCTGCCTTGAATGTTAAGAGTGAGCGTCGACTGCTCAGGAGTCACCGAGAGCGACTGCGGCGGCGACGTACTGCCGGCGAATACGCCATCCCCGCCGTACTGCGCGGTGATCTGATACGTGCCGCCGGGCAGGTAATTCAAGCCGGAGGAGCCGCCTCCGCCTCTCAGCGTCACAGCGGTCTGGCTTTCATTGGACGGCAAAGTGGAGGTGGTGAGAATGGAGACTGCGCCGGTGGGCGTGCCAGAGCCGGAGGACGGCGCGACGGTCGCGGTCACAGTCACGTTGGTTCCGTGGACCGCAGTGGACGGCGTCACCTGGAGCGCAGTGGATGTGGGGGCGAAGGAGATCGCATTCCAGTTGTTGACCAACTGCGCGGCATCCACGCTGCCCAGACCGCTGGCCTGGTCGTATCCCGGCCCCGCGGAGAAGACTGTCGATTCGCCGGCTTGAGATCCCAGTCCTGCAACATTCAGCGTGCAATCATTGTCACCCTGAATGCAGATATCCCAGTTGCCGCCCAAAGTGATGTCGTGAAACGAGGAGGGCTTCTGCTGAGCCAGCGGGTAGAGCACCGCATCGGCCTGTCCCTGGCGGCCGTACTTCTGCACCACAAGCGCCATGATGCCTGCCATGGCTGGTGCAGAGGTCGAGGTACCGCCTGCAATGTCAAAGCCAAAGTTGCCGCTCGCGTCGGGTGCGCAGGCCCCTTCGTAATCGCAGAACACGTAGCCGGAGTAGTTAGCTCCGTTCGAGGCGAAGAGGGAGACATCGGGCAGGTCGCGTAAGCCATCGGCGGGTACGCCGGTACCGGTTTGCCAGTCCGGCTTGGGATAGCCGCCTACGCAATTGTTCGAAGAGCCGAGGATCGCGCAGTTGCTTGCGCCGCCTCCTCCGGCCCCGTCTTCATTCCGCTGCAATCCGTTGGAGATCGCGTCCAGGCCAAAGGGGTCGTTCCACACCTGCTCGGTAATGGGCGCCTTCAACGAGCCCTTGGTCGCGGGATCGTTGGTGGCGTTCCAATAGGTGGAAGCGCTGGGCGCGCCCGCGGCGTAGTCTGCATAATAGAAATCGGTGCCGCCAACCGCGATGTTCCACGGAGTGGATGCCATTCCACTTACCGCAGGCCCGGGAAACGATCCCAGGATCCAATAGTGCATATCAGGTATCTGTCCGGAGTCTCCGGCAGCCACCAGCACCGTTTGTCCCTGCGCGGCAGCCTCTTCCCAAAGCGCATTCCAGAACTGGTTGCCGGAGTTCCCCAGCTCTGCCTCGCCCGCGCCCCAGCTGAGGCTCAACACGTCGGCTTGGTTGTCTTCCACCGCACGCAATGCGGCCAATTCCAGCGGATCCTGGTACGGCGAGCCGGCGGAGAGATATAGATTCACCGTCGCGCCCGGCGCCGCCGCTCCGGCCAACTCCACGTCCACGTACGATTCCACACCGCTCGTGTTGGTGCCGGGATCGCCGCCGTCCAGCACTACTTCAACCGAGTTGGCCTTGAGACCGAAGACGCTGCGGTAAGCGTTCGCCAGGCTGAGGTCAATATTCGACTCGTCTATGACGCCGATGGCAACACCGGCGCCGGTCACGTTCGCCGAGTAGAGAGGCTTGAGGTCGTACTCCGTGTAGAAGTCCGCCGGAACCACTCCATACAGCAGAGGGGTCCAATCGGAAGGCAGGTTGTACTCGGGTACAAATTGGCGCGCGGCAGCATCGTAGTGTCCCTTGCCGCCCTGGTGCAGTTGCGGTGTGGGGCGAAAGTCATGCAAGGGTGACAAGCCTGCCACGATTCCTGCAAGCGCCTGGGGAATCCGGATTTCGGACGCGTTGGCATGGTGCAGGACACCGTCGACCAGATACTGGTGAATTTGCGTATGGAAGGTGGTGTTGATCTGGCCGACGGTGCCGGAGAACTCAACGAACCGCTGAGCTTTCGAGACTCGGCTTACGCTAAAACCGGATGTGCCGAGCCATCCGACTACGCCATCCACATCCGCATCGGCAGGCCCGAAGCGGCTGCCGATCTCCTCTGGAGTTAACCAATGGTGGTAGCTTGGCGAGCCAGGTGTATGCAGGTCCTTGAGGAGTTGCTGAAAGGCAGCTTCACGTTCCGGCGGGCGATTTAGAATGAGCAGCAGCCGCTCTGCGGGCGTGGACTCATTCACGATTCCGCGATCGTACTGCGCCTGCGCCAGCGGGTGCACGGTGCCGTGCAGGGTAATCAGTTCACTTTCATCGATGGGTTGAGTGATAAGCGGCTTGGGCTGGACTTGCGCAGCAATCGGAAGTGACGCCACACTCCCGAGGAGGAGAAATAACAACAGCTTCTTCATGGCCGGATCCCGTGCCCTATCTGGCTTCCCTCTCCGGCAACTCGGCTGCCATCAGTCGATGACAAAATTCCCGCTCGGGGGCCCAGGAGCATGATACATCCGCCGAGAATTGTGACCGCCTGCTCGTTCCGCAGTCGACAATCTTTTCTTTATCATGCCTAGTGTCCTGTCTCGTAAGTTCGCAGCATAACAAGGCTGTCATCCTGAGCGGAGTTTGGCGCAGTACGTCCGCATGTCGACAGAACATCGACAATACTCACCCGAAAACCAGCTCGACGTGATCCGGCAGTACGCCGCCGGCCACAACATGGACATCGTTCAGGCGTACTCGGATCACGGCCGGAGTGGACTCAACATCGCCGGTCGCGAAGCCCTAAACCAGCTCATGTCGGGCGGCATTCCGGCAGGAGCGGAGATTCTCTGTTGGAAGAAACTCGCAGAAATGTCCCATCAATGCGCGGCTTCTTCGATATAAGCTGGAGAAAATAAATAACTTATGACTACATGGCGGAGAGTGGGGGATTCGAACCCCCGGTAGAGCTTTTGACCCTACAACGGTTTAGCAAACCGCCGCCTTCAGCCTCTCGGCCAACTCTCCAACCCTCCCCGCAACCTCACTTCGAGCGAGCGCCGGGATCTCCCGATTATAGAGCAGTTCCCCATTCCCCGCGTCATGCAGCGGGCCTCCCATTCGATTTTCTTTCTATGAATCGTACACTCTCTCGATTTTCCGCCCATCCCTAGCAATACGCCTTGCTGTGGACCCGCTCTCGCCTGTCCGCCTGCGCTTTCCCGCCCGCTTCAGGTAAATTCTCCTCAACAGCAAATCTTCCCCTGGAGGCTGGCGCGTGCGCAAACCCAACAGCAAGATGCGTCTGCTCCCGCTTATCGCAGCCACTTACTTCATGGTCGCCGGTGGCCCCTACGGTCTGGAAGACATCCTCGGCGACGCGGGCTACGGTCGCGCCCTCCTCCTGCTGCTCCTCATCCCGCTGGTCTGGAGCCTGCCCACCGCGCTGATGGTTGGCGAGCTCGCCTCCGCGCTGCCCGAGGAGGGCGGCTACTACTGCTGGGTGCGCCGCGCTCTCGGCCCCTTCTGGGGATTTCAGGAGGCCTGGCTCTCGCTCGCTGCCAGCATCTTCGACATGGCCATCTACCCCGTCATCTTCGTCCTCTATCTCTCCCGCGTCGCGCCCGCGCTCACCTCCGGCCCGCGCGCCACGCTCTGGGAGCTGGCCGTCGTCCTGGCCTGCGCCGCATGGAACCTGCGCGGCGCCAAGTCCGTCGGCGAGGGCTCCATCGGCTTCTTTGCCGTCCTGCTTGCGCCCTTCGTCGTCCTGGTCGGGATTGGCCTCTGGAAGGGCCTTTTTAGCCACGCTGTCGATCCTCTCACCCTGCACGTCCTCACCTTCCCCGACCACCTCCACCGCTCACTCGCTCTACTCCGCGCCCCGGTTGCCGCGCCCTCGCTGGCCGGCGCCGTCTCCATCGCGCTGTGGAACTACATGGGCTGGGACAACGCCTCCACCGTCGCCCAGGAGGTGGAATCGCCGCAGCGCAACTACCCACGCGCCATGCTGCTCTCCACCGCGCTGGTCGCCCTCACCTACATCGTCCCGCTGGCCGCCGTCGCCATCGCAGGCATTCCCGCCGATCGGTTCACCACCGGCGCGTGGACCGACGCCGCGCGTTCCATCGCCGGCCCCAGCCTCTTCGGGACCATCCTCGCCCTCGCCGTCGTGCTCGGAGGAATGCTCAACGGCGCCGGAATGTTCAACGCCCTCATGCTCAGCTACGCGCGCGTTCCCTACGCGCTGGCCCAGGACGGTCTGCTCCCCCGTTTCCTCACCCGCACCACCCCTGTGCGCCCCAACTGCGCCCCGGTCCCCTGGGCCTCGGTCCTGCTCTGCGCCGCTGCCTGGGCATTGGCGCTTGGCCTCTCCTTCGAGCGCCTCATCTCCATCGACCTCGTCCTCTACGGCGCATCCCTCCTGCTGGAGTTCGTCGCCCTGGTTGTCCTCCGCCTGCGCCAGCCCGCCCTGCCCCGCCCCTTCCGCATCCCCGGCGGGCTAACCACTGCGGTGCTGGCCGGCGTCGGCCCCGCCCTGCTCATCGCCTTTGCCCTCATTGCGGCCCGATCGCAGCGCGTCGGCCCGCTGCCCGCCCTCGTCTTTGCCGCTCTGGTCGCAGCCATTGGCCCACTCCTCTACCGCATGGCCCGCCGCGCCTCGTCCCATCAATCCCAGCCCCCAACCGTGTCGGCAAGATAACTCTGGCGCGTTGTGCCGTCATGGTGGTACATTTCCTCTCTCTAAGCAAATCGGTCGCGGGCAGCCGTGTACAGTTGGGGCCTGCCAGGCGTAAAAAAAGACTTTCGCGAACGCAGATTTTTATATATGCTTCTTCTGGCTCCGCATTACAAAGGATTTCCCCAATGAAACTTTGCTTGAAGATTCTCGCCATCGCAGTCATCGCCGCCTTCACCTATTCCCTGACCGGCTGCGCGTCTCCCCCCAGTTTCACCTATAGCAATGTAAGCATCTCGCTGTCGGAAATTTGCTCCGACTGCCAGGGCGGCGCATCTGCTGGTATATTCCTGCAATATGATGCGTTGAGGCCGGGTGTGTTGTTGGTGGATGGTGGCGGAAATCAGCAGGGCGGCTCTATCCAGTTCACTGCGACCGTCACCAATGCTCCGTCGAACCTCACCTGGACCCTCTACCCAACGCAGGACCTTCTCCAGGTCAATCCGTATCCCACCTGCAGCACCTCGAGCACACCATGTACGCCGGGAGAGCTGGGCAACGGATGGCTGACTGGAACTTTCATTGTGCAGAGCGGCAACACCGCATGGTTCCAAAATGCCGTCATCGGCGGTGTGGAACCGATCTATACCGGCCCGGCCCTGGCTCAGGCAGAGAGCATGCAATACGTCATCACCTACAACCAGCCGGGGGTCTCAACAGTCACCGGATTGCCGACGCTCACACCCATGAGTGTGCCGACGACCGGAATTCCCCAGGGCAGCGTGTTGCTGGGTGTCTCGGTGCCTAGCAATCCGGAGAACCCCTCCCAGGTGGCTACCGCGTACCAGCTCATGGAAATTTACGCCAGTAACCCCGTTGTCTACTTAACGCCGCAAACCCCGCAGCAGCCCTCCGGACTCACCAACAGCGTCTTGACCGTTCCTCGTGGAACCTCCTATCAGTTCTACGGCGGTGCGGCTGGAGCGCCGCCCTGCGAGACCTCGACCACCTGCAACGCGCAAGGAACTCCGCTCATTGGCAGCGTCGATGACACAGTCATCTGGGAGGTGGGTGGCAATGCTACGGCATCGTCCTGCACTTCCTCAGCCATCGCTGGTGGCAATACCACATACGGAACCATCAGCAACGGCCTCTACACCGCTCCGGCCGCCATTCCGCCCGGCTTCGTCTGTGTCGTCATGGCCTCGCACGAACAGCCGTCCAAATCCGCCTTTGCCTTCATCACCATCGATTAGAGCAGTTGTGACGTAGGCTCCGCACTCTTCAACCAAAGCAAAGGGCCGCCCACATGGGTGGCCCTTTCGATTTCGAGAGGCGGCCCTTTTGCTTGCGTGCTACTCCCTAATGCGCCCGGCATCGCGCCTCGCGCGTAGGGTCGAATCCATCCCCGCCCGCGCAAGCTCTCGCGTCCCTCCACTCCATCCGCCCCACCGCCCCTCCATCCGCCCCGCCGCAAGTCTATAATCGGAACCTATGAAAGCCCATGTTTACGTCACGTTGAAGCGCACCGTCCTCGATGCCCAGGGTCAGACCGTAGCCGGAGCGCTCCGGCGCATGGGCTTGAACGGGGTCGCCGACGTCCGCCAGGGAAAGTATTTCCTCCTCACCCTCGAGGATTCGCTCGCATCCAACCCCGCTGCGGCCCAGCTTGAGGTCGAGCGCATCGCCCGCGAGGTCCTCACCAACCCCGTCATCGAAGAGTTCACCCTCCGCCTCGAACCCTGATCGCGCGCCCCCTCCACGCCAAATCGCCCCTCGCACCCCGCGGCGGCGCTCCGAAAGTTGTAGCTCTATGCCGCGAATTGGGGATGCCATCCCCGGTTCGTCGCAGGCAGGATAGACCTACGCAAGTGGCTAGGGCCAGGCGTTCGGCATTCGTGCCCACGCTGGCGCTTGCGGCAGATTTACGCCGGACCCCCGCAGGATGCTACGCTCGAAGGGTTGGGAGATCGAACCCCTTGAGTCAATTTCAGAACGAAGCAACGAACCAGGCTCTGAACCGTGCATCCGTCGCCCCCGGGTCCGATTGCGTCCAAGCTGCGCCTCTGGCCGGGTTCACCCAACTCGATGGACAAAATCGAGCGGCGAACTCCGACGCTGACCCTGTTGCAACCAATCGGGCAGCGGCCCCAGTGGCTCAGGCCGCGGTCCCCCCCGCGGTTCTCCACACTGAAACGGCTGCCGCGTCCTGCGGCAGCCGTTTTGTTCGCGCCTGCCTTCGCCTCCCCACCGACCGCACCCCCGTCTGGTTCCTCCGCCAGGCTGGCCGCTACATGCCGGAGTACCGCGCCGTCCGCCGCCACCACACGCTCCTCGACATCTGCCGCACCCCCGCGCTCGCCGCCGAGGTCACCATCACCGCCGCCGAGCGCCTCGGCGTCGACGCCGCCATCATCTTCGCCGACCTCCTGCTTCCCCTCGCTCCCATGGGCCTCGACTTCGAGTTCGTCGCCGACGAGGGCCCCCGCATCTCCGCTCCCATCCGCTCCGCCGCCCAGGCCCGGGCCCTGCGCACCGACCGCACCGAAGACCTCCTCTACGTCGCCCGCGCCATCGAAATTGTCGCGCGCCACTTCGCCCCGCCCCGCTCTGACGGAGACCAGCTCGGCGTCATCGGCTTCTGCGGCGCGCCCTTCACCCTCGCCAGCTACATGATCGAGGGCGGCAGCTCGCGCAACTACATCGAAACCAAAAAAATGATGTGTGGAGACTCCGCCGCCTGGCCCATCCTCATGTCGAAGCTCGTCACCGTCCTCGCCGACTACGCCGCCCAGCAGGTCGAGGCCGGCGCCGACGTCATCCAGGTATTCGACACCTGGGTAGGCGCGCTCTCCCCCACCGACTACCGCGCCTACGTCCTCGCCCCCACCACCGATCTCATCGCCCGCGTCCGCACCCTCGGCGTCCCCGTCATCTACTTCGGCGTGGACACGGCATCGCTTCTCCCCGCCATGCGAGAGACCGGCGCCGACGTCATCGGCCTCGACTGGCGCATCCCGCTCGATCAGGCCTGGAGCGCCCTCGGCCACTCCGTCGCCGTCCAGGGCAACCTCGACCCCATCGCTCTCTTCGCCCCGCCCGCCGTCCTCCACGCCCGCGTCGCCGAGGTCCTCGCCGCCGCCGCAGGCCGTCCCGGACACATCTTCAACCTCGGCCACGGCATCGTCCCCACCACCCCCGTCGATGCCGTCCTCGCCGTCGTGAACCAAATCAAGAACTCCAGGTAATTGGGTGCCCCATCTTCGCCGCAGCTTTATCGTGGCTAAGGTGGGTATTCGAGCGAAACGCGAACCACGTCACACCCTCGGCCCTCTGCATTACCCATAGAATGGTAGGACGAAGGGGGAGCACAACAGATCAGCATGAGCCATCCCGGAGACAACTCGACCGCCGTTCTCCTGCTCGCCCACGGCACACCAAATGTCCTCGGCGAGATGCCCGAGTACCTCGCCAAAGTCACCGGCGGTCGCGCGCTCCCGCCCTCGGTCGTCACTGAGCTCCAGCACCGCTACGCGCAGATTGGCCTCGGCGAAACCCCCACCCCAGAGCCTCCACCCCTCACCCGCTGGACCTTTGCCCAGGCCCGCCTGCTCGAGTCCGCGCTCGCCGCCGCGGGCAACTCACTCCCCGTCTATGCCGCCATGCGCAACTGGCACCCATTCATCCCCGATGTCGTCCGCTGTATGCGCGCCGACGGCGTCACCCGCGGCATCACGCACATCCTGGCCCTCTGCCTCGCCCCGCAGAACTCCAGCACCAGCACCGGCCTCTACCGCCGCGCCCTCACCTCAGCCATCGAAGCCGAAGCCGCGCAGGACCCCGCCGCCCCCAAGCCCTCCCTCACCTTCATCGAATCCTGGTCCGATGAACCCTCCCTCATTGAAGCCTTCGCCCAACGCCTCATCGACATTTATCCCCGCGCCTGCGCCGAAGCGGGAGCCGAATCCCTCCCTGTCCTCTTCACCGCCCACTCCGTCCCCTGTCGCACCGTCCAGTCCAGCGAATCCAACCCCACACCCGATCCCTACCCCATCGAAGCCAAGCGCACCGCCGAACTTGTCTTCGCCTCCGCCGCCCGCCGTCTTCCCCACCTGAAAAAATGGTTCTTCGCCTTCCAGAGCCAGGGCGTCGCCGGTGGCCCATGGATCGGCCCCACCGTCGAAGAGACCCTCGCCGCCATTCGCGCCGAAGGCCATCCCGCAGTCGTCCTGCAGCCCATCGGCTTCCTCGCCGACCACGTCGAGATTCTCTACGACATCGACATCGCCTTCACCGCCACCGCGCGCACCCTCGGCCTCCGCCTCTTCCGCACCGAGAGCCTCAACGACTCCCCGCTCCTCACCCAGGCCCTCCTCCACGTCGTCACCAGCCAACTCACAACTCACAACTCATAACTCACAACTGTCCTTACCGCACCACCAGCAGAACCACCCCATGGCGCGGCACCGTCACCTTGTAGTCGTCCCCAATCTTGCCCAGCTCCTTCGCCGCCCACACATCCCGAGCCGTCACATGCGCCGCCAATCCAGCCTCCTTCAGGTGCAGCCCGCCTCTGAGCTCGCTCGCCGACTCGCCGAAATTAAAGATCGCCAGCGCCTTCCGCCTTCCCGTCAGCGGCTTCGCCCATATCTCCACCGGCCCATCGGCAAAGACGCGGGAGCCCTGCTTGCCCAGCGCGTCCTGGTCGATCGCGATCGCTTCTTTGTTCATCAGGATTGACGCCACATCCGGCGTCATCTGGGTCAGGTTGTTGCCCGCGATCAGCGGCGCAGCCAGCATCGCCCACAGCGTCATGTGGGTCACATTCTCGTCGTGGGTCAGCCGTCCGTTGCCCACCTCCAGCATGTCGGGATCGTTCCAGTGTCCCGGCGCGGCGTACTTCTCCAACCCAGCCTGGCCGCGCCCAATCGTGCTCATCCGGTCGAAGTTGGCTGAGATGTCGCCCGTCGTCCGCCACAGGTTCGCGCCCACCTGCGGTCCCCACTCCCACACCGAGTCCCACCCATACTGGCACAGACTGTAGACCATCGGCCTTCCCGTCTTCACAATGGCCTGGTGCATCTTCTCGTACGCATCGCGCATCATCTTGTTCTGCGCCGCCTGGTCATTGGGGAACTGCGCCCGCATCACGCCGCTATAGCTGCACAGGTCGTACTTCAGATAGTCGATCCCCCACTCCGCATACGTCTCCGCGTCCTGCTCCTCATGATTCAGGCTGCCCTCGAACCGCGCGCACGTCTTCGCTCCCGGCGACGAGTAGATCCCCAGCTTCAGCCCCTTCGAATGCACGTAGTCCGCCAGCGCCTTCATGTCGGGAAACTTCTCGTTGCTCTGGATCTTCCCATTCGCGTCGCGCTCCCCCTCCCAGGTGTCGTCGATGTTGACGTACACATAGCCCGCGTCGCGCATTCCGCTCGACACCAGCAGGTCCGCCGTGTCGCGAATGTCCTTGTCCGTCACCTTCCCGGCAAAGAAGTTCCAGCTATTCCAGCCCATCGGCGGGGTCGCCGCCACTATCGGCCGGGTCGCCGCCGCATGATGCGGTGTCGCCGCCCCGCTCGCCGCGCCCGTCTGCGCTCTCTGCGTGCTATTTGCTCCCTGCGCTCCCGCCCCAACCACCCAACCCACCACCAATAGAACCAGACCGACAGCCTTCAGCGTCTGCGACCGAACCCGCATCCCCATCCTCAAGCCTCCCTGAAACTCCCCACGAATCTTAGAGTCTGCGCCACCAACATGCAAACCGCCCCGTTAAATAAACCGCGCTCCCACTCTCCGGGTTAGGAGAACAGGAGCGCAGAACAGCGTATCGCTCAACTGCAACTGTTACAGCTTTTCCAGCTGGATCGAAATCGTCACTGCGGCGTCCACCGGTTGATTGCCCACCGTCGCCGGTTTATAGCGAAACTCGCTCACCGCCGCCAGCGCCTTCTTGTCGATCGCCTTGCCCGCCGACCGGGTCACTGTCAGATTGCGCACAAAGCCGTACTCGTCCACCGTTCCGCTCACCGCCACCCGGGTCACCTCGGGCGTTGCGGCCAGCTCTTGTTCTGACAGTTGGATATCAATCGACCCGGTCATCCTGGGAGCAGTCTCCTCGGTCACCTCGCCGCCCGTGAAGCCGGACTCCAGTGTTCCTGCCTTGCGCAGTGCCTGGTGGATAAAGTCTTCCGTCACCAGGGTCTGCACAAACTGCCGGACCGCCGGATGGCCTGTTGTTTTCAGCGTGGAAATCGTAGTCGCAGTATCGGCCGCTGCGGCTGCCTTTACCGCCGCCGCCAGAGCGGCAGGCTGGGTGAGCTCGGCATGAACTGCCGCCGAGGCTTGGATCGGCTTGGCTGCAGCCGGCGTGCTGGCCTGTCCATGGGCCAGGACAGGAAGCAGTACAAAAGAGGTCAAAATCGCTAGTCTCATGGAAAGTCTCCTTTTAAAATTAGGTTTTGCTCAAAATAACTATAGTTCAAAATGAATATAATTGTCAATAAAAATGTGTGAATCCATTTTTTCCCAATAAAATCATCAATTTAACAGCCGAAAGTACCCTCCGCCGCAATCCCCGTGAAAAATTCCTTCGGGGCTTCCACCGCGCATACGCCCCCAAGAGGAGTACACGCATCCCCGCCCAGACAGCCGGGCACACGTCTCCCATAACCGTTCCCTCAGCTTGCAGCCTCCTGGATCGGCCCCGCACCCTTATGACTTCATGAAGTTCCCCACAAACCGCAGCGTCTCAGGGCCAACCCCGGCAAGCCGCCGCTTCAGCACCGCTTCCAGCTCCTTCACCGTCCCCACCGGGGTCTGGCAGCTATGCCCGCTGCACACCACCGCGAAACTGCCTTGCACCCTGGGCAGATGCGGCAGCGTCTGCTCGAGCGCCGGTGGCAGCATCGCCGGCGACCGCGCCGCAAGCTGTTCTCGCTTCAGCCGCACCACGCTCTTGTTCGCCGCATAGCGCGCCTGTGCCGCCGCCTCCAACTCACGCGCCGCCGCATCGTCGCCAATCACGTACACCTGCACCGGCGGGGTCACCATCCGCTCCAGCGCCAAGGCATAGGTTGCGGCGTACAGGCCGAAGTGCTCCACCACGCCGGCGAATGTTTCCAGCGTCTCCTGCGCCTTGGCCGCATACTCCGCGCTCCCGTTCAGCGCCTGCAATCGCTGCAACAGCATCGCCGCCACCGGGTTTCCCGCCGGGGTCGGCGAGTCCTGCAACGGCTTGCGCCGCGTCACCAGCGCGCCCAGCCTGCGCTCTCCCTCCGCCGCCGCCTCGGTATCAAAGAAACCGCCGCCCACCGGATCGTGGAACCGCCTCAGCGCGCCCTCCATCAGCTCCGCCGCAGCCTCGTAGTAGCGCATCTCGCCGGTCGACTCCCACGCGTCCAGCGCCGCGTGTCCCAGAAACACATAATCGTCCAGCCCGCCCGGCACGCGTTCATCTTTGTCATTCCGTAGCGTAGCGGAGGAACCTGCTTCTTGCGTTTTCTCGCCATACGCCACCACGTGCGCCAGCCCACTCTCTTTCCCGCCCCACGCCGCCGCCAGCACCCGGTCCAGCGACTTCAGCGCGTAGGCCCGTGCCTTCGGCTCGTTCAGCACCCGTCCCGCCTCCAGGTACGCCGAGATGCACATCGCATTCCACGCAACATACATCGTCTTGTCCACGTAAGGAGTCGGACGCTTCTTGCGCGCCGCAAGCATCTTCCGCTTCGCCGATTCCAGCAGCGTCAGCGCCTCCACCACCCTCACCCCGACCTTGCGCGCAACCGCATCCAGCCCGCGCTTCACGTGCAGTACGTTCTTCGCCACATCGTGCTGCATGTTGCCGATCTCGCCGATGTTGTAGTACCCCACCACGAGCTCCAGCTCGTCGGCCGTCAACACCTCTGCCGCCTCGTCCAGCGTCCAGGTAAAGTAGTCGCCGTCGTCGTCCAGTGAATAATCCGCGTCCTGCGACGCATAGAACCCCCCCAGCTTGCGGTTGCATAGCCACTCATCCATCCAGCGCAGCACGTCGCGTGCCACCCGCGCGCCCTCCACGCTGCCAAACGCCTGGTACGCATGAACGTAGTTCTTCAGCAGCTCGCTGTTGTCGTAGGCCATCTTCTCAAAGTGCGGCACCACCCAGTGCTCGTCCACCGAATAGCGGTGAAACCCGCCCCCCAGTTGGTCGTAGATCCCGCCCTTCGCCATCTTCTCCAGCGTCACCAGCACCACCTGCTTGGCCGTCTCCGCCATCTTCGCTGTTCCCTGCCCGCTCTGCTTCAGCGCCGCACTCG
This sequence comes from Acidobacteriaceae bacterium, assembly GCA_049513335.1. GTDB lineage: Bacteria > Acidobacteriota > Terriglobia > Terriglobales > Acidobacteriaceae > Edaphobacter. Next base: position 33,984 of record JBEKWE010000002.1, read on the forward strand.
CCGCGCGCAACTCCGCACGCGTCTCTGCCCGCGAAGCCACTTCGATCAGCAGGTCTAGCGCGCTCGAATGGGGGAACTTCGGCTGCCCGCCAAATCCTCCATGCCTCAGGTCCGCGCTCTTCAGCGCAGACGCCGCCATCTTGTCCACCAGCTCGCGCCCAATCTCCTTAATCTCGCCGCCCGCCCGCCCGCTGAACGCCTCATTGTGCTCGATCGCGTTCATCACGCTCGCCGCCGTCTCGTCCACCTCTGTCCGCCGCCCCTGGAAGGCGTCCGCCATGGTCAGCAGAACGCGTTGAAAGCTTGGCCGGTTGTACCCGTCCTCCGGCGGAAAGTACGTCCCTCCGTAGTACGGCTTGCCCTCGGGAGTCAGAAACGCCGTCAGCGGCCATCCCCCTTGTCCGCTGATCGCCGACACCGCGGACTGGTAGCGCGTGTCCACGTCCGGCCGCTCGTCCCGGTCCACCTTCACCGCAACGAAGTTCTCATTGATGATCCGCGCCGTCTCCGCGTTCTCATACGACTCGCGGTCCATCACATGGCACCAGTGGCACCACACCGCCCCAATGTCCAGCAGGATTGGCTTGTCTTCCCTCACCGCGCGGTCGAACGCCCGCTCGCCCCACTCCATCCACCGCACCGGCTGGTGCATCGCCGAACGTAGGTACGCCGAGGCCGCGCTGGCCAGCGCGTTCGTCCGCCTCTCGCCCGCATCGTCAGCAATGTCAGCCTGATCGCTCACAGCCGTCCCGTCACCGCTCTGTATTTGACTGATAAGTTCCATAATCCCTGGGATCAACAGCTGCACATCGCTTCCAACCTATCAAGTCTAGTCACTGCCGCGCAGCCGCCAATCCCACACAAGTTCCATCCCAACATCCACTTAGGTAACCACGCTACCATCCGCACAGATGCCTGCGCCCTGCATCCCCGCAAGTGTATTGGATCGCTGGAGGGTGCCTCTCGATTCTCCGATCTGGCTTCCCCACAGCGGAAATCCCTCAACGTGACAGAAAATGGGCCCGCAGCATTCCGCCCGGGCCCTCCTTGAAACGCACTCGCCCCACCCCTACTGCCGGGTGCCCTATCCTTCGCGGTCTTATTGCGATCGGGGTCCCCGGTGAGCTTGCTCACTGGGGTGAGGAAGGGTGGGTTGCCGGAGCAGGCCCCACCGTAATCGGCTTTGGCGCAGCCGGAGCCGCGGGCGCGGTCAGCCCCGGAATCACCGGCGCAGCCGTCATCACGCCCGTCGCCGCGTCGGTAATGCTGATCCCGTACCGGTCCAGCGTATTCGACAGCAACTCCAACAGTCCCGCGCGGTCCTTGGCATAGGCCGCCGTCGCCGAGATCAGCGAATTCTCCGCCGTCGCCACGTTCCTCTGCTGTTGCAGCACCAGCGCCGAGGTCGATGCCCCCAGCTTGAACTTCTTCTGCTCCGCCTCCAGCGATTGCGCCGCGTAGTCCCGGGCCGCCTGCGCCGCCGTTACCTGTGCCCGGTCGTTGGTCAGCGCGTACTGCCCATTGATCACCTGGATCCGCACCTGCGTGTACAGCTGTTGCAGTCGCATCTGCTCCTGCCGGTACTCCATCTGCGACCGCGCCTGGTCTGCCTGCGCCACGCGGTTGCGCAGCGGAATCGTAATATTCACGCCCACGCCCTTGTCCGGCGCAGTGCTGTTGAAGAAATTGTCCAGCGCAGAACCATAGCTGATCGATGGAAAACTTCCCGGAGGGTAGTTCGCCCCCGTATCGAAGTTCAGCGCGTTGGGATTCTGCCCGCCCGCCAACTGGCTCGATCCGTAAAATGCGTACGCATCCACCGTCGGCAGCAGCCCGTTCTTCTCCGCCTTCATCGTCAGCTCGTTGTTCTTCATGCTCAGCACGGCCTGCTCAATCTGCGGATTGTTGACATATGCCTGCTGCACCAGCTGGTCCACCGTCATGTCTTCTTCCGGCAGCCGCTCCAGCCCCACGCGGTCGGTCGGAATCACCGGCGCAGCCGTCAGCACCGGATCGGTCAGGTCGCGCGCGATCGCCTGCTTCATAATCAGTTGCTGGTACTGCAAATTCGACTTAGAAGCCACCAGCGCCTGCTGGTCCGTCGCCACCGCCGAGTCCGAGTTCACCACATCCAGCGGAGCCAGCGTCCCAATCTCCAGCTGCTTGCGATTGTCCGAGGTCAGTTGCGTCGACTGGGCCAGCGCGCGCTCCTTCGCCTGCTCGTCCTCGTACGCGCTCACCAGCCCCCAGTAGATGTTCTCTACCTGGTTCACCGTGTACAGCAGTTGCTGGCGGAACGCCGAATCCGTAATCCTCCGGTCGTTCTTCGCCTGCACCATAAACCGCCCGTTGATCCCCCACCCGAAGCCCTGCAACAAGTGTTGCGTCGCGGTCGCGCGGAAGCTGGTCGTAATGTCCGGGCTGTAGTCAACGAACGGGTTGTTGGTGGTAATCCGGCTGTTGTTGAACATCACTGAAAGCTGTGTGCCGGTCAAAAATCCCTGCTGGTAGCCGAAGTTATAGGTCGAAGTGTTCGTGGACAGCACCGGCTTCCCGCCGCTGAACAGCAGGTTCGACTGCTGCTGGTCCAGCGTCTCGTACTGAATGTTGGCCGTCAGCGTCGGGTCCAGGTTCTCCGGCTGCGCCCCGCCGCCGCTGGTGCTCAGAACCAGCCCTCCGGCCCCCGCGCCGCTGCCGCCCACCCCGCCCGACGTTCCCCCTGGCCCGCCGCCGCCCACCACCGTGGTTCCCGATCCGCCCAGCGTCCCGCTCACCAGCCCGGTCGAAACCCCGCGCAGTCCCGCGCCCGCCTTCGACCGCAGAATGTCCGTGTCCGCAATGTCCAGGTTGATCCGCGCAATCGCGATGTCGAAGTTGTTCTCCAACGCCAGCAGCACCGCGTCCGACAGGCTCAGATATATCTTCCCGTCGCGCAGCAGCGAGTCCAGCCGCGGCGTATTGCCCAGCCGTGGCAGCGCAACGCCGGTCCTGGTATACGGCCCAATCGGATTGGGAAACATCGGCTTCAGCCGCGTGTAGTCCTTCCCCGTGTCGCGCAGATACAGCGGCTCGGTCCACTTCACCGCCGGTGCAGGCGGCAGATTGCCCGCCGCAGGCGGCGCCGTCGAACTGCTCTGGCTCGTCCCCGTCGCCGTCGGCGCCGCCGGGGCCTGCGTGGCTGGAGTTGTCGCTGCTGCCTGCGCTCCCGCCATCTGCACATTTCCGCTCATCACCAGCAGCGCAATCGCCGCCGTCGCCTGCAAATCCTTCATTCTCACGTTCATCGTCTCCAATCCTTCTTCCGGAACAGCTTCAAAGACGCACAGCCGTCCCCCACTGATACGGACCCACACGCAGCCAGGTTCCACCGACGCGCAGAACGCTCAGTATACCAACCCTCGAACCTCGTACCTTGAACCTCGAACCTGCTTTCGTGTTACCGTGCAATTTGTCCCCATGACGAACTGGAAGCTCATCCTCGCCTACGACGGCTCCCCCTATCGCGGATGGCAGGTTCAGCCCAACCTTCCCACCGTCCAGGGCCTGCTCTGCGACGCCATCCATCGCACCGTCGGCGAGCGCGTCCTCCCCCAGGGCTCCGGCCGCACCGACGCCGGCGTCCACGCCCTCGCTCAGGTCGCCAGCTTCGCTCTCGCCGCGCCCATCCCCGCCGCCAGCCTGCATCGCGCCCTCAACCGCTGCCTTCCGCCCAGCATCCGCGTCCTCGCCGTCGAAGCCGTCCCGCCCACCTTCCACGCCCGCCACTCCGCCCTCGGCAAAACCTACGAGTACCGCATCTTCCCCCTATGCGCACCATCTCTCGAACCTCGAACCCCGAACCTCGAACCCGACCTCATCTGTCCTCCCATCCTCGCCCCGTACGTCTGGCCCTGCCCCTGGCCGCTCTCGCTCGACGCCCTCAACCAGGCCGCCGCCCACGTCCTCGGCACGCACGACTTCACCACCTTCGCCGCCCTCGACCCCGACCTCGCCCACCGCACTGCCTCGGACCCCCACTCCTCCATCCGCACCATCACCCACTCCCAATGGCACGCCGCCGATGGCCTCCTCATCTATCGCGTCACAGCCGACGGATTTCTCCACCACATGGTCCGCAACCTGGTCGGCACCTTCGTCCAATGTGGTGCCCACCGCCTCGACCCCGCGGCCATCCCCACGCTGCTCGCCGCCCGCGACCGCGCCCTCGCCGGCCCCACCGCTCCCGCCACCGGCCTCTTCCTCGTCTCCGTCGACTACCCCGCGCTCTAAGCCGCAGTCACTTCACCGTCAGGCTGTAGTTGGCCGAATGCACCAGAAAACCATCCGTCGCCGTCACTGTCACCGTGTAGTTTCCCGGCCCGGTATACGGCGCATTCTGGTCTGGCAGCTTGCCCGTGCAGCTCGTCAGCCAGAGCCCCATCGCCCCCAGCAGCACCAGCAGCAGCCCGCGGGTGCCCCACATCTCGAATTTGAGATGTGGGAGGAAAGCCCGTCCGCTCCTGCGCTTCCTCCACAGCAGCCAGCCGCTGGCCAGCGCAATCAACCACAGAAAGCCCCGTCCGCCGAAGCCGCTGTAGCCCACCACCGTGTACTGTGATGTCGTCCCGATGCTCGCCACCGTGGTCACCGCCGAGGTCGGCACCACCACCGCCGTGCTCAGCGCGCACACCGATGCAGCAGCCGCCGCCGCCACCGCGCAACTCACGCTCAGCGGCACGTTGAAGCCCGCAATCGGGGTCAGGGTCGCGGTCGTCGTCGTCCCATCGCCCGCAATCACCGATCCCCCGCTGGGGTTGAGGCCAATCGAGAAGTCGACCCCGTTCCCGCTCAGCGTCGCGCTCAACCCGGTGAAAATCAGGCTGCCTGGCCCCGGCGAGTTGGCCGCGCTCACCGCGAACGTCCCGCTCTGCGCCCCCGTCGCCGCCGGCTTGAATCTCACGCCGATCGGGCAGCTCGCAAGCGCGGGCATCGGATTCTGGCACGCCGCGGTGTTGAACGCATACTGGCCCGCCGGAGTGGTCACAAACTGCGGCACAGCCAGCAACCCGCTGGCGTTGCTGGTCAGCGTCAGATTCAGCGGCGCGGAGGCGAAGCCCACATCCTGGTTGCCGAAGCTCAGCGATGCCGGCATCAGCGTGAATCCCGGCACGCCCGTCCCGGTCAGCGTCGCGGTCAGTTGGTTTCCCGCCGACACCACGATCAGCGTCCCGCTCTCCGCGCCCAGCACCGACGGCGTAAACACCACCGTGATCGTGCAGCTCGTCCCGCCCGCCACCGGGGCCGTGCAGCCGTTCGATGTCACAGCAAAGTCCCCGGCGTTCGTTCCGCTGATCTGCGTCGTCGACACCTGCGACGCGAAGCTCGAATTGTTCGTCCAGGTGAAGGTCTGCGGGGCGCTGGGGTAGCCCACCGCCTCCGGCCCGAAGTCCTGCGAAGTCGGAGCAAGCGTCGGCTGCCCGCCCTCGCTCGTCAACTCGAACAGCATGTACTCCAGCAGCTTCTCCTGCGGAGTCATTGCCACATTGAGGTTGCACTCGTTGGGGAATGTTTCACCGCCCGAAGCCGTGCTGGTCTCCACATGGTACTCGTTGTACAGAACCCGTCCGCACTGGTTCGGCTTCGGGTTGGCCGCAGATGCAATCGGCGTATCGAAGACAAACTGCATCACCGCATCGTTGGAGTTGAGCGTCAGCCACGACTGCGTCGGCGCATTCACGCCGCTCTGGTCAATCCGCAGCGTATTGAGCTCCATCTGTCCGGGGCTCGTTGAAGCGCCGACATTCTGTAACCAGGTTGCCAGCGTCTGTCCCGCCGTAAAGCTGGTGTCCACCGTCGCCATACCCGAATCGGGGTTCGGCGTAATGGAACTTCCTTGTGTGAAACCGGCTGTCCAATTGGCCACGGTGTCGAACGGTGAATTAGTAATCATCCACGCATAACCATAGTGGCTGGTGTAGACGCGTCCGCCATTATTCGCGAATTGAATCAGGTTCTGCAGCTCGGTGTCCGGCTTTACGTAGGCGTTGCCCTCGCAGGGCAGCATCAACACGTCGTAGTTCTGCAGTATCGAGTAATCCCCCATCAGCGAATCCTGGGATGTCGAGCCTCCGTTAACGGTCACTCCACCGCCTTGACCATTTGTGCCGCCGCCAAAGAGGTTGATTCGCCCCGCGCCGCTCGGATCCGTGAACTCCGACTGGCTGATCCCCATCTTCAGCAGAACGCACTCCACCTGATCGGCCGAGCCCGTCGCAATCGCGATATATGGAATGTCTCCCTGCGTATGGTCCTGCGGCATGGTCAGATTCATCGCGGTATTGGTGCAGGCGGTTGTGTTCACCGTCGACTTCACGCGCCATCTGCCAGAGACCGCGACAATAGGAATGTTCGTCCCCACCGGCATATCGACAATCGAATACTTGCCGTTCACATCCGTGATCGTCCCCACCAGCGGCGATCCCGAGGGCGGCGCGCCGGCAATCGGACAGCTCACCCCAGCCGGAAACGGGTCCACAGGCGCGTTCGGAACGTACACCGTCACATTCGGCAGCGGGTCCGTGCCGTTGGGCGCGTACACCACCCCGCGCACCGATGTCGTCGCAGTGCCCGTGCAACTGACCTGTTGGCATTGCAGCCCCGTGCAGGCCGTCTGCGCGCAGGCCGCGCCACCCAGCCCGAGCCCAAGCGCGACAGTCAGCAGAACGGAGAAACTTCGCATGGTGTGCCTGCCCGGGGAGTCGCGAAAACCTGCTACCATTCGCAGAAGTTTACACTGAATCCGTTATACCCGTTTTTTCGCGGCGAGTTGCAATCTGTAGACGTTCCCGGCGGCAACTTCTTAAGAATTTCCGGGATGCTATAGACCAATTTTGTTTGTCATTCCGTAGCGTAGCGAAGGAATCTGCTTTTGATAGCTCCACAATGGTCTACTCCATTACCGAAAAATGCTCTGTTACTCCAGTGCATCGCCGCGCACTGGATTTGAATCTGACCATTGGATTGTCCTCAGTCGGCAATCGGTTCCGCAAGCAGAAAAAGAAAGGAGCAGAATGAAAGGCCAGCGCGCAATCCGTACCTGCCGACTCCGCGCCTTCGCCCTCCTGCTCGCCTGCTGCCTCCCGGCCGCGGCGCGCGCGCAGGCCCTGCCCACCGCCAGCCGCATTGGCGACATTCAGCTCGGAGGCGGTCTGACTCTCGGCGCCTCCGGCTACAACTTCAACACAATCAGCCTCACCGGAGGCGCCGCCTACGCCACATTCGACAAGCGTGACTACTGGGGATTCGAGGCCGGCTTCCACCAGGTCCACCCCTCCACGGACGTCACCATCTACGAACGCACCTACGAAGTCGGCCCCCGCTTCTTCTTCACCCGCGGACGCCTCTCGCCCTACGCCAAATTCCTGGTCGGCCGCGGAGTCTACAACTTCTCCGGCAATGTAGCCAACATCGCCTACAACCTCTACACCGTCGGCGGCGGGGCCGACTTAGCCCTCACTCCTACCCTCAACCTCCGCGCCGACTACGAGCTCCAGAGCTGGCTCGGATTTCCCATCGCCACCCTGCACCCCAGCCTCTTCACCATCGGCCTCGCCTACCACTTCCGCACCTTCCCCAAGCCGCCGCGCTAATCGCCGCAACGCCGGCGCGCGCTACTCCTCGTCCAGATACGCCCGCGTGTTCAGCAGCGGCCGCTCCATGCTCCTCACCCACTCCGTCATCTCCGCGCCGCTCTTGCCCGCCGCCGCGTCCCTGCCAAACTCGTTGCGCATGGCTTGCATCTTCGCCTCCACGTCGTCCAGCGCGCTCAGCAGCACCGCTTCGGGCGTCATCGGCAGCTTTGGCGACCCGAACTCGTACCTCCCGTGGTGGCTCAGGATCATGTGCTCCACCAGCACCCGCAGCTTCTCCGGGAACCCCGGCAGCCCAGCCACCTTCTCGCGCAACATCCCCTGCGCAATCGAGATGTGCCCAATCATCTGCCCCTCCAGCGTGTACCCGAAGGTCGTTCCCCAGTACAACTCCCGCGTCTTCCCAATGTCGTGCAGGATCGCGCCCGTCACCAGCAGGTCCGCATCCACCTCGGGATAGAACGGCGCGGTCGCCCGGCACACCCGCACCAGCGTCACCACATGCTCCAGCAGCCCCCCGATCCACGCATGATGCAGCACCTTGGCCGCCGGGGCCGCGCGGTACGCCGCGCCAATCTCCTCATCGTCCAGAAACGCAAACACCAGCCGCCGCAGCTCCGCATTCTTGAACTCCCCCACGTACCCGCGCAGCTCCGCCCACATCTCCCCGATGTCGAACTGCGTGGTCGGCACAAAGTCCGCCGCATCCACCTCGCTCTCCGCCGCCAGCCGCATCTTGCTCAGCGTGATCTGCCACTTCCCCTGGTACTTCGACACCTGGCCCTGCACCTTGACGTAGCAACCCTCGCTGCACGTCGCAACCGCCGAAGCAATGTCGTCCCACATCCGCGCCTCGATCGAGCCCGTCTTGTCGCTCAGCGTCAGCGCCAGATACTGCCCCGCGCCGGTCTTCTTCTCCCGCACCGACAGCGACGACACCGCAAAGAAAGTCGTCACCGCCATCCCGTCGAACTTCGCCGCGTCCACCACATAGAAATCTTTCATGCAGCCAGCATACCCCCGGTTGAGGCCCTTCACGCCCCGAAATGCTGGGTGCCCCATCCGCTCCGCGCTCTTCGCGGAATGAGTGGGAGTCAGCGCCACTGGCTGTAAGATCCCCGTTTTGCTTAACGGCACGGGTTTACTCGTGCCGAAAGTGTAGCCTTCAATTAGGAAGCGCTACTTCGCCGGCGCGCTGGGCTGCGCGTCCGCGGGCGCCGTCACCGCAGGCACCGCCGGCGGCGGACTTACCACCGGCTCGCCGTTCTCGCGCACGCTCCTCGGCGGAATCGGCGTCGCCTCGGGTTTGGGCTTGGGCGGCGCAGGGGCCTGCTCCTGCAGCCGTTCCTTGGCTGCACCCTTTGCTCTCTTCTGTTTCTTCTTCTTGGTCGCTGTATCTCCGCCCAGTCCCAGCGGCGCGTTCTGCGCCTGTTGCTTGGCCTTCTCCTCCGCCGTCAGCGCAACCGGGGTTGACGCAGCCTTCTCTTTCGCCTTTGCCGCCTTCGCCGCGTCCCTTCTGGCCTTGTCTTCGATCGGCGCGCGATCACTGTACCGTGTCTTCTTCCGCTCCGCTGTGGGAGCCAGCGGTTCCTCGTCCGCGGCCACCGTCGTTGTCCGCTCGACCGGCGCAATCGCAGCATCTGTCGAGGACAGCGCGCCGGAGGCCGCGCTCGGCCCTGGGCCCTCGCCTGCCACCACCGCCTCCTCCGGCGTGGCCGGAAGCGAGTTCCGCGGAGCCTGTCCGAAGCGGATCTTCTCCCGCCGAATCTTCCTGTGCTTCTTGCCCGCAGCCACCGTCTTCGTCTTCGCGCTGCTCAATCCAGCCGCTGGCGTCGCCGCGCCAGCAGCTCCCGGCTTCGCACCCACAGCCGCCGAGCCCGCGGTGCCAGCCGCCGAACCCGCGGCGCTGGCAGTCGGTCCCGCGACCGCATGGCCACGCTCGAGCCGCGACTTCAGTCCCCGCTTCTTCTTCACCGTAGGCAGCGCAGACGCCGCAAACTCCGGCTTGGTCTGCTTGGCGCTTGCGCCCGTGTCCACAAATCCCGGCGCAATGTCGATGTACGCCTTCTCCCGCAGTCCTGTCAGATAGGTCCGCAACGCGGGCTGGATCGCCTCGCGGTAGATCCCATCCCTCACCTGGTCTTCCACCGCGCTCAGCGGAGGAATCCCCGCCTGCGTGTGCTCGGTCACCTTCAACACCACAAAGCCCTGTCGCGTGCGGATCGGCGCGGTCAACCCGCCCGCCTCCAGCGCAAACACCGGGTCCTCCAGCGCGCTCGACCCCAGCGCGCCGCGTTTGAACTCCCCAAGGTCCCCGCCCGTCGACGCCGTCTGCCCGCTCGATAGCTGCTTCGCCATCTCCTCAAAGCTCGCACCCGCCTTCAGCTTCGCCACCACGTCGTCCGCCTTGGCCTTGGCCTGCGCAATCTGCGCATCCGTCGAGTCCTCCGGCGTCGCGATCAGGATCTCGCTCAGCCGCACCTGTTCCGGCTGTGCGTACTCCTGCTTGTGCTGGTCGTAGTAGGTCTGCTCCTGCTTGGTTGTCAGGCGCAGCGTCTGGCCAACCTCCTGGCCCACCACCTTCTGCGTAATGATGCTGTTCTTGATGTTCTCCTTGAAGTCCGCATACGAGATGCCGGATTCGTCCACCGCCTTCTCCAGCGATGTGCAGGCAGCTGTGGCGCAGTCCTTCTCCTCCATTTCGTCCAGTTTGTTCCGCTTGCGGAAATCGTCCAGTTGCCGGATCACATCCGCGTCGGCGGTGATGTCCAGCTCCTTGCCGCGCGACAATAGCAGTTGCTGGTCAATCATGTCGCGCAAGAGGTCTTTCTGCCGCTCGGCCAACTCGTCCGCCGTCAGGTTCTTCTGCCGCGCCTCGTCCAGCAACTGCTGCTGCGCACGCATATAGTCGCTGTTGTCGATAATCTGGTCGTTCACGCGTACGATCTGATACTCCACCACCGAGCCGTTCGGCATGTACGCCTGCGGCACAGGCAGCGTCACCTGCGGCGCCGGCGCCTCGATCGGGCTCTGGTAACGCGGCGCCTTCACCTGTCCCCACGCCGCGCCCGCCAGCAGCAGCGCGCCTGCCAGCATCGCCGCCGCTCGCGCCCCGCGCAAAACCCGCCGCCGGACCCTATTCCCCATCCTGCTTCGCATCCTGTCCACTCGGTTCAAGCTCACCAATCTCAAAAGGCCTCTCTCGCTTCCCTTGCCCAATACCAACCCGCGCCTAGCAAACCAATCGTCCGCTCCGCCTATTCTATCTGTCCCACCCCGCCCCGCACCAATCCGCAACTCTCGATCCAGTCCGCTCAGTCGCGGGCGCGAACCAGGAACGCGCCCCCACATCCCCAGCCATGCTTACCAAACCGTTGTATACTCGTCCTAAGCTGGACTGGAGTTTTTCCTGGGCAACCCGGCCTCCTGATGCGGCAAGCCGCATTCTTTCCCGCCCCACTTCGAGGTAACCCAAGCCGATGGCCCCCCGCACCCGCCGCGCTCTCTTCTCCGTCACGCTGTTTCTGGCATGCTGTGCCGTTTTCGGCTCCTTTATCAGCAGGAAGGTCGCCGCGCAGTCCGCCTCCGACGAGTCCACCCTGCGCGATTCCCTGCACCAGTTCACCGACGTCTACAACCTGGTTGAGCAGAACTACGCCGAGCCGCTGGACCAGGACAAGATCGACCGTTCCATCTACGACGGCGCCATCCCGGGCATGTTGCACGCCCTCGATCCCCACTCCAACTTTTACGACCCCAAGGCCTTCGCCCAGATGCGCGAAGACCAGCATGGCAAGTACTACGGCGTCGGCATGTCCATCGCGCAACAGCCGGACCTCGATAAAGCTGGCGTCTTCCATATCGTCGTGCTCGCTCCATTCGAGGGCACGCCCGCCTTTAAGGCCGGCATCCGCCCCGGAGACATCATCCTCTCGGTCGACGGAAAGTCCGCCGAGGGCCTCGACTCCTCCGCCGTCGCCTTTATGCTCAAAGGGCACAAAGGCACCCACGTCCAGGTCGCCATGCAGCGCGAGGGCCACGACGGCCCGCTCAACTTCGACCTGGTGCGCGACGAGATTCCGCATCCCTCGGTCGATCTCGCCTTCCTGGTCAAGCCCGGCGTCGGATACATCCGCATCACCAACTTCACGGAGACCACCAGCCGTGAGGTGGGCGATGCGCTGGACAACTTCCAGGCCGCCGGCCCCCTGCACGGCCTCATCCTCGATCTGCGCAACAACCCCGGAGGCCTGCTCAACGAGGCCGTCGATGTCTCCGACAAGTTCCTCAAGGAGGGCCAGATCGTCGTCTCCCAACGCGGCCGCGCCTTCCCCGACCAGGTCTACCGCGCCGCCCACGGAGAAGCCGACACTGACAAATACCCCATCGTCGTCCTGGTCAACCGCAACACCGCCTCCGCCGCTGAGATCGTCTCCGGCGCGCTGCAGGACCACGACCGCGCCCTCATCGTCGGCGAGACCACCTTTGGCAAGGGCCTTGTGCAGACCGTCTTCAATACCCCCGAAGACACCGGCCTCGCCCTCACCACATACCACTACTACACCCCCTCCAACCGCCTCATCCAGCGCTCCTACGACGGCGTTTCGGAATACGACTACTTTTACGTCCGCGACGACGCCAAGAAGGCCGACAAATCCAACCTCGAGGTCAAGCTCACCGACTCCGGCCGCACCGTCTACGGCGGCGGAGGCATCACCCCAGACGAGAAGATCGACTTGCCCGACCTCAACCGCTTTCAGATCTCGCTGCTGCAACAGCCGAACTCCGTCTTCTTCATCAACTTCGCCAAGCACTACCTGGCATCCCACACCGTCTCCCGCGACTTCGCCGTCG
>JBEKWE010000003.1:0-45871 GCA_049513335.1 Acidobacteriaceae bacterium
GTCGTCTGCTCGCCGCGACCCGCCCGCGAGACATTGGCCGCCGCCTGGCTCGCCGGCGTCACCGAGTTCTATCGCGTCGGCGGAGCGCAGGCCATCGCAGCCCTCGCCTTCGGCACCGCCTCCATCGCCCGCGTCGACAAGATCGTCGGCCCCGGCAATCTCTATGTCACCGCCGCAAAGATTCTGGTCTCGCAGGAGTGCGGCATCGACATGCCCGCCGGCCCCACCGAAATCGTCGTCACCAGCCAGACCGGCAATCCCGCCGGAATCGCCGCCGACCTCGTCGCCCAGGCAGAGCACGATCCCGAGGCGCTCGCCATACTCATCACCGGCAACGCCGCTCTCGCCGAGGCCGTGAAGGCCGAAGTCAAAACCCAGTCGCGGGGCAATACCATCGCAAAACAGTCCCTCGCCGCGCATGGTTTTATATTCGTAACCGAATCCGTTGCAGAATCGCGCGCGCTCACCAATCGCCTCGCGCCCGAGCATTTATCCGTGGATTCCACGGCAGATCTAAAGTGGATTCGTAACGCCGGCTCAGTGTTTATTGGCAACTATTCACCGCAATCCATGGGAGACTACATCTCCGGTCCCAACCACGTTCTGCCCACCGGACGCGTCGGTCGCATTCGCGGCGGCCTCAGCGTGATGGACTTCCTCAAAGTCATCACCGTCCAGCAGTACACGCGCCGCGCCCTGCGCGCCCTCGGCCCGCATACCATTGCATTGGCCGAATCCGAGGGCCTCGTAGCCCACGCCCAGAGCGTGCGAGTGAGGATGCGATGAAATCAGAAATCAAAAAAGTTACAAATAAACCGGCCGCGCGGGAATATGTAACCAATACTGTTCCGCAGCCGCGTCGCGCCGTGCTGGCCATGCCGGAGTATCACCCGCCGCTGGCCGGCCGCGATGCCCTGCGCCTCGACTTCAACGAAAACACACTCTCCCCGTCGCCCCGCGTGCTCGAGCGTCTGCGTCAAATTACGGCCGAGGGCCTCACCAAATATCCCGAGCGCGAAGCCGTCGAGCGCATCGCCGCCGCCCACTTCGGCCTGCAGGCGGACCAGGTGCTGCTGACCAACGGCGTCGATGAGGCGATCCACCTGGTCTGCGCCGCGTTTCTCGAGGAGACCGACGAGGCGCTCATCTCCACGCCCACCTTCTTCATGTTCGAAGTCAGCGCGCGCATGATGACCTCTCGCCTCACGCGCGTGCAGGCCGACGCGTCGCTGGAGTTTCCATTCCAGCGCTTTCTCGCCGCCATCACGCCGCGCACCAAGCTGATGCTCATCGCCTCGCCCAACAACCCCACCGGCGCGGTAGTCAGCCGCGATCGCCTGCTCGCCATCTGCGCCGCCGCCCCGCAGGCCGTCGTAATGGTAGACGAAGCCTACTACCACTTCCACGGCGAAACGCTTCTCGCGGATGTCGGCACGGTCCCGAACCTGCTTGTCGCGCGCACCTTCTCCAAGGCCTACGGGCTGGCCAATCTGCGCATCGGCCTGCTCGCGGGCTCTCCCGCGCTGATGAAATATGTGCGCAAGGTCAGCTCGCCGTACAACGTCAACGGCGTCGCGCTCGCCTGCCTGCCCGCCGCGCTCGCCGACGACGCGTACGTCGCATGGTACGCCGCGCAGGTCAACACTGGCCGCGCCCGCATGATGGACGGTCTGTGCGAACTGGGCGTGGATTACTTTCCCAGCCACGCCAACTTCGTGCTGATGAAGATCGGGCCGAAGCACGCCGAACTGGTGGCTGCCATGCGCGCGCGCGGCGTTCTCCTGCGCGACCGCTCCACCGATCCCGGCTGCGATGGCTTCGTCCGCATCACCATCGGCGTTGAGGAGCACGTCACGCGCGGCCTCGCCGCGTTGCAGCAATCCTTGCAGCAGATTGGATGGAAGAAACAGCAAGCCAGCAAGCCGGCGAGTCGGCAAGTCAGCGCCGGCGAAAGGGAGTTCGAGTGATGAAAGCCAGTGCGCAAGCAGTGCGAACAGGGACCGTCAAGCGCAACACCACCGAGACCAAGATCGTCTTGACCCTCACCATCGACGGCCAGGGCGCGTACTCCGTCTCCACCGGCATCCGTTTCTTCGACCACATGCTGGAGCTCTTCACGCGCCACGGCGGCTTCGACCTCGCGCTCGCCTGCAAGGGCGATCTCGACGTCGATCAGCACCACACCGTCGAGGACGTGGGCATCGCGCTGGGCGAGGCCTTCGCCATCGCGCTGGGCGATAAGAAAGGCATCCTGCGCGCCGGATACTTCGTCATGACGATGGACGAGACGCTTGCCGTCGCCGCAGTGGACCTCAGCGGGCGCGTCGCCTGCGTCGTCGACGATCAGGTGACGGTGCCGCTGGTCGGCGATTTTCAGACCGAACTTCTGTCCGACTTCTTCGACGGCTTCGCCCGCGGCGCCAAGGCCAATGTGCATGTCAAGACGATGTACGGCCGCAGCAATCACCACAAGATCGAGGCCATCTTCAAGGCCTTTGCGCGGGCGATGCGCGGAGCCTGCAGCCGCGACGAACGCATGAAGGAGCTGCTGCCAAGCACGAAGGGACTGTTGTGATTGCAGTGATCGATTACAAGGCGGGCAATCTGACCAGCGTGGTCAAGGCGCTGCATTACCTCGACGCGCGCGATGTTGTCGTCACGCAGTCGCCCGATGTGGTGCGCGGCGCGGATAAAGTTGTGCTGCCCGGCGTCGGCCACTTTCAGGCGACGCAGTTGCTTGCCTCGCTCGGCCTCACCGAGGCGGTACGCGAGAGCATCACAAACGGAGCGTGGTTCCTGGGGATATGCGTCGGCCTGCAGTGGCTCTTCGAGGGATCGACCGAGGCCCCGGGAACGCCGGGCCTGGGCGCATTCGCTGGAATGTGTGAGCACTTTCCCGCGAAAGAGATCGAACAAATTGATGGAAAGAAAATCGCCGTGGAATTGAAGTCGCCGCACGTGGGCTGGAACTCGCTGGAGCAGATTCGTCCCGATTCGCGTCTTCTGCGCGGCGTCTCCAGCGGCTCGTTTGTTTACTTCACCCACTCCTGGCGCGCTCCCGTTGTAAGTGCAACCGCGGCGGTTACAAATTACGGCGGCGCGTTTACCTCAGCTGTCGAGCGCGAAAATGTCATGGGCGTGCAGTTCCACCCGGAGAAGTCCGCCGACGTTGGCCTGCGCGTCTTCCGGAACTTTGTGGAAGTCAAGGGCGTGCAGTTCGTCGACATCGTCGACGCGGGCGACCCCGCCGAGCTGGCGCATCGCCACGCGGCGGAGGGCGCGGACGAGGTTGTGCTGCTCGACATCACCGCAACCCACGAGGGCCGCGGCACGCTGCTCGAAACGGTACGGCGCGCGGCTGCGAAGCTCTTCGTTCCCTTCACTGTCGGCGGCGGCGTGCGCACGGCGGAGGATGCCGCGGCGGTCTTCGACGCGGGTGCGGACAAGGTGAGCATCAACTCGGCGGCCATTGCGCGTCCGCGGTTGATCGGCGAGATCGGCGCCAGCTTTGGCGCGCAGGCCGTCATCGTTGCCATCGATGCACGGCGCGGCGCGAAGGCCCCCAAAGACGCCGAAGTCTATGTCAGCGGCGGACGCAAGCCCACCGGCCTGCGCGTGGTCGAGTGGGCGCGCGAGGCCGAGTCGCGCGGCGCGGGTGAGATTCTGCTCACTTCGATGGACACCGATGGTATGCGCGACGGCTTCGACTGCGAGCTGACCGCTGCGGTGAGCGAAGCGGTGCAGATTCCCGTGATCGCCAGCGGCGGCGCGGGTTCCGCGGCCCACTTCGCCGAGGTCTTCAACCGCGGTAAGGCCGACGCCGCGCTCGCCGCCAGCATCTTCCACTTCGGCGTCACAAGCTCGCGCGATCTGAAGGCGCAGCTCGCACAGGCGGGCGTAAGCGTGAGGCTGCCATGCTGATTCCCTCCATCGATCTGATGGGCGGCCGCATCGTGCAGCTCGTGCGCGGCGAGAAGCTGAAGCTGGCCTTCGACGACTTCGACCACTGGATCGAGCGCTTCTCCGCCTATCCCCTCGTCCAGTTGATCGATCTCGACGCGGCCATGCGCCAGGGCGACAATCGCGCGCTGATCGAGAGCATCTGCCGCCGTCTGCCCTGTCAGGTCGGCGGAGGATTGAAGACCGCCGAAGATGGGCGAAAGCTGCTCGATGCTGGAGCGAAGCGCGTCATCTACGGATCGAGCCTCTTCGGTGTCGAAGCATCCCACCCATCGCTCGACCACCCCAGCGAGACAAGACCGCTCGCCGGGGGCCCCGGTTCTGCCGCGATGGATGGGGCACCCAAGTCCGCGCGACGCCACAAAATCATCCGCATGGAGTTTGCTATGGAGTTGAAGCGCGCGCTGGGCGAAGATTCCCTCTGCTTCTCCGTCGATACAAAAAACGGCCGCGTCGCGGTGAAGGGTTGGAAGGACTCCGTCGACCTGACGCCGGAGGAGGCCATCCCCTGGCTCCAGGACTTTTGCTCCGCCTTCCTTTACACGCACGTCGACACCGAGGGCACGATGCAGGGCTTCCCGCTGGATGTCGCGGCTACGCTGCGCGCCACGACGGCCAAACAACTCATCGTCGCCGGTGGCATCCATTCGCGCGCCGAGGTCGATGCGTTGGACGCGATGGGCGTCGATGCCGTCGCCGGAATGGCCGCATCAGAGCTTGTAACATCGGAAACAGAGCTTCGCATTCGGAGGAACTATGGACTACATAAATCTTGGCCGCACTGGCCTCAAGGTCTCGCGCATCTGTCTGGGATGCATGTCGTACGGCGTTCCTCCTGCGGGGCCGTTGCGTCCGGGCAGCAATGCGTGGAGCCTGAACGAGGAGCAGAGCCAGCCGTTCTTCCGCCAGGCGCTGGACGCGGGCATCAATTTTTTCGACACAGCGAATGTTTACTCCAGCGGAGACAGCGAGCGCATTCTCGGCCGCTTCCTGAAGGCCAGCGCAAAGCGCGAAGACGTGGTGATCGCCACCAAGCTGAACGGCGTCATGCGCGACGGCCCCAACGGCGGCGGCCTCTCACGCAAGGAGATATTCTTCGAGATCGACGAATCCCTGCGCCGCCTCGGCACCGACTACGTCGATCTCTACCAGATCCATCGCTGGGACCGGACGACACTCATCGAGGAGACGCTGGAGGCGCTGAACGACGTTGTGCGCGCGGGCAAGGTGCGTTACCTGGGCGCATCGTCCATGTGGGCGTGGCAGTTCTCCAAGGCGCTGTACACATCGGAGAAGCACGGCTGGGCGAAGTTTGTCACCATGCAGCCCCACTACAACCTGATCTTCCGCGAGGAGGAGCGGGAGATGCTGCCTCTGTGTCTGGACCAGGGTGTGGGCGTGATTCCGTGGAGCCCGCTGGCGCGCGGCAAGCTGGCGCGGCCGTGGGACGCGGAGTCGACCAAGCGCTCCGAGACGGACGGCTTCGCCAAGTCGCTTTATGCGAAGACCGCGGAGGCGGACAAGCGCGTGGTGGACCGGCTGGGCGAGCTGGCCGCGGCGCGCGGCGTTCCGCGGGCGCAGCTTGCTTTGGCGTGGCTGCTCAGCAAGCCTGCGATCACCACGCCGATTGTCGGCGCGACCAAGCCGCACCACCTGGACGACGCCGTCGCCGCCGTCTCGCTGAAGCTGACGGCGGAGGAGATCGCCGCGCTGGAAGAGCCGTACACGCCGCACCCTCCCGCTTGGTCTTAGTTAATTGCCCGCGTCGGCGGAGGAGATGGCGTAGTAGCCGGTGCGGGTCTGGATCTTGAGCTTGCCGCAGTTGAGGTAGATCTTGCGATAGGTGCCGTCGGCCTTGGTGTTGGTGGGGGTGTAGCTCAACAGGTACTGGGTGCGCAGCTCGTCCTTGATCTGGTTGAGGGCGTCCTCCAGCCGCCGGCCGTCGTGGCCCACGTTGATGACGCGGCCCCCGGTATCGGAGGTGAGCCGCTGCATGTCGATGTCGCCGACGGGAGCGCCCTGGCTGAATTGAAACTGGCGGTCGGCGATGAGGATGACGTAGATGATGGTGTTGGCCTTCTGCGCGGCCTCGGTGGCGGTCTTCAGCGTCTCCTGCGAGCCCTGGTCGCCGCCGTCGGTGAGCAGGACGAGGACCTTGCGCCCGGCCTCCATGCTGAGTTTGTCGTGGGCGGCGAGATAGACGGCGTCGAAGAGCAGGGTGCCGCGCGGCCGACCGTTGCCGGTGACCGAGCCGTAGGTGGCGCCGGTGTTGATGGTCGCCTTGTTCAGCGCGCGGCTGATCTCGCTGGGGCGGTTGGTGTAGTCGGCCAGCAGGTCCACGTTGATGTCGAAGGAGATGAGGAAGGCCTCGTCCTTGGGCGTCAGCACGTCGCGCAGAAACGTCGCGGTGGACTCCTTCTCCAGCGGCAGGACGTTGGTCTGCGAGCCGGAGGTGTCCAGCAGAATGCCGATTGTGAGCGGCAGGTTCTTCTCCTGGGTGAAGTTCTTGATGGTCTGCGGGACCTTGTCCTCGGCGACGACACAGTCGCTCTTCACCAGGTTGGTGACGAATCCGTTCTTGTCGAAGGCAGAGAAGTAGAGGTTCACCAGGTTCACGTTGACGTTGAGCGTCTGCGCGGGGCTTTCCATTTCGGGCTCGGCGGGAGCTTCGCTGGCCGGGGGTGGGGCGTCGGGCGACGGCGCCTCCTGAGCGAAGACGGGAGCACGCAAGGTCGCCGGAATCAGGGCGAGGGAGAGCAGCGTGGCAGCGAGAACGAAGCAGCGCATACCCCATTAGACGACGAATGTGGCCCCGTGGCAGCGTTTTTTCCTCGTCGATGTTTGCGCGGACGGCCGACGGGGGAGCGCAAGATGACGGCGTGCGCGCGCCGCTGGTACTCTGATAGAGCATGGCACGGGGGTCTTCAAGTTGAGCAATCGCGTATTGGCAGGATCGCTGGCGTTGGCATTGCTTGGCGCGCAAGCCGGGCAGGCTGGGCAGGCGCAACCGCAGGCCGCACCACCGCAGGCCGCGCAGCAGACTCAGGCTCAGCAGGCCATCCCGGACGCTCCCAAGCCGCAGACCAGTCTGCCCAACCTGAGATCGGTCACGCCGGGCCAGGGAACGACCCCCGCCTCTGCCGGCGACTCCACACCCAATCGCGCTGCAGGCGCGCCGCCGGCCGCTCCTCCGGCCAGCCCCGCTCCCGCACCGGCCGCTGGCGAAATGCAGCCCGCCCAGGCCCCCACCTACGAGACCCCGTCCAATGAAGCCGCCAACGCGCAGACCCTTCGCGTGCAGGTGAATGACGTCAATGTGCCCTTTACCGTCAAGGACTCCAAGGGAAAGTTGGTGCCGGGACTGCACCAAAGCGACATTCGCGTCTACGAGAACGGACGGCTCCAGCCCATCGTCCGGTTCACCACCGACCCGGCTCCACTCTCGGTGGCCCTGGTCATCGACCAGAGCTTGAACTTCCACGACATGGAACGAGTGAACGGTTCGCTGGGCGCGCTGCCATCGGCGTTTGCGCCCTACGATGAGATTGCGGTCTTCAAATACAACAACGGCCCCAATATGGTGACCGACTATACGGGGTCGCAGAGCGCGCGCCTCACCCAGGCCATCGAGCTCTCCAAGGGCGAGGGGCGCGAGCCTCTGATGGCCGGCAGCCTCAGCGGGCCGCTGGCACAGACCACCGTCATCAATAATCAGAACTTCGACCCCAACACCGCCGCCCAGCGTGGCCATACCGGAATCGAGTTGAACCCTCCCAAAGAGGTGCATACCTTGAACGACGCCATCCTGCGCGCGGCAACCTCGCTCAGCAAGAAGCCCATTGAACGCCGCCGCGTCATCTACGTCATCTCCGACGGCAAGGAGTACGGCAGCAAGGCCAAGTTCAGGGACGTGGTGAAATATCTGCAGACCAACAACATCGAGGTAGATGGCACGCTGGTGGGCGACTCTTCTCTGCCGATCATCGGTTTTCTCGACCGCCTTTATCTCCCGCTCACCATGCGCGACAACCTGCTGCCGGCCTACGCCAGTGCGACCGGCGGGAACTTCGACGCCGAGTTCCTTACCGACAGCATCGAGAAGAGCTTTGCCAAGATCGCCGCAGAGGTGCGTAACCGCTATACGCTGGACTTCATCTCGCATCTGCCGCTGTACGACGGCAAGTACCGCACCCTCGAGGTGAAGGTCATCGGCCATGGCAACGACCTCACCATCCTGACCAAGAGGGGCTACTACCCCACCCCGCAGTCGACGCGTCCGTGGCCCGCCGCCACACAGTAGATGGATGATCGGGAACCAGGCGCACTCTCTTCGCAACCGGGCTGACAGACCGTGTAACAACGTCTTGCTTTAGGGCACGCGCCAATGCCCACCCAGTCCAATCGTCTTGCTTAAGGGCACGGGTGGTAGCCCAAGGCTTTAGCCTTGGGTCTCCGTGTCGTAAATGCCGTAATTGGATTTGGGCTTTAGCCCCTGAGGTCAGCTCTTCAGTCCAGCCAGAATTGATTGCGCAGCATATGGCTCCGCAGTCTTGTCCTACTTGGTCAGTGCCTCGCGCGCCTCGCGCTCGGCCTTCATCTCCGCCGCCACCCGCGCCTCGGCGGCGATTTTCGCTTCGGCGGCCATCTTGGCTTCCTGATACGCCTTGGCCTCCAGCTCTTCCCGCTTCTTCTTCTCATCGTCCGCGTCAGCTTCGTCTTCGCCGATGCCCTTCAGGCCGGATTTGAAGCCGCGCAGGCCTTCGCCCAGGCCTTTGCCCAGCTCGGGCAGCTTCTTGGCGCCGAACAGCACAATCACGATGAGGGCAATTAAGAGTAAATGCCCCGGTTGAAACAGGTCGCCAAACATAGACAGTCTCCTTGCAGCATTGGGCGTACGCTCGACGCCGGACTGCACCTATCATTGTCGCACATCTCGCGCCGCCTTACAGCACGTTTCCCGTCCATTGCCGCGCGCTGACCCGGCTCTTCGCTCTACACTGATCTCTGTGCCCAACCCCTCCACCTCGACGCCCGGCCCCGCCCCACTGAAGCTGCGGTTTGCGCAGCGACTGGCCATCGCTGTTGTCCCGCCCATCGCCGCAGGACTCATCCGTCTGCTCGGCCTCACCCTGCGCTATCACGACCGCGCCGAGCCCGGCGTCACTCCCGGCGATCAGCTCCCCGGCCCCCGCGTCTTCGCCTTCTGGCATCGCAGCCTGCTGGTTGCGGCGCACCGCTTCCGCGATCTGGGGATCACCATCCTGGTCAGTTCCAGCTTCGATGGCGAACTCATCACCCGCACCACCGAGCTGCTCGGCTTCCACGTGGTCCGCGGCTCCAGCTCGCGCGGCGGAGCGGCCGGCCTGCGCGCCATGCAGCAGGCCTACGCCGACGGCCACTGCTGCGCCATCACCGCCGACGGCCCGCGCGGCCCCGTCTTCGTCGCCAAGCACGGCACCGCCCTGCTCGCCAACTCCGTCGGCCTGCTCTCCGACAGCAACCAGCCCGCCGGCACCTGGGTCGGCTGCTTCTATGTCCTACCCGACCGCGCCTGGCAGCTCCGGTCGTGGGACCGCTTCATGATTCCCAAACCGTTCTCGCGGGTAGTGGTCACCTGGCCTGCGCACGTTCCCGCCAGCGAGGTAACGACGGCGACCGTGCAGGCCGCCCTCGACCGCGCCGTCCAAATGGCCGAGGAACGAAAGTGAACGGAAGCGGGTGCCCCATCTTCGCGACGGCCCTATCGTCGCTAAGGTGGGTTTACGGGTGCCCCATTCATCGCACTCTCATCGCGATGAGTGGGTAGCGAAGAGAAACTCAAATTCCAATGCTCGTCTCCGACTTCCATTACGACCTGCCCCCCGAGCTCATCGCCCAGCACCCCCCCGCCCAGCGCGGATCCAGCCGCATGCTCGTCCTCAACCGCGCCACTGGAGCCCTGCGCGACGACCTCTTCGCCAACCTCCCGCAGCTCCTTCAGCCCGGCGACCTCCTCGTTCTCAACGACTCCCGCGTCCTGCCTGCGCGTCTCTTCGCCACCCGCGCCAGCGACCGCGCCCAGCGGAGCCCGGCCCACCCCCCCGGCCTCATCGAAGTCCTCCTCACCGAACAAATTGAAACCCAGCCCGAAGCCCAGCCCTCAGGCCCCGCTGCTCACCCTGCGGAAAACCTCTGGTGCGCCCTCGTCCGCCCCGCCCGCAAGGTTCGCCCTGGCGAAACCCTCCTGTTCTTCGAGACCACCCCAGAGTCCTGCACGAAGATGATCGGCGAGAACGCCGCCCAGCCCCTCCTCACCGCCGAAGTCCTCTCCGCCGGCCCCTTCGGCGAGCGCACCCTGCGCTTCGCCCCGGTCCACGACTTCCACGCCGCGCTCTCCCGCATCGGCCACATGCCTCTTCCCCCCTACATCCATCGCCGCCAGTCCGCCCAGCCCGACTCCGCGGAGGACCGCGAGCGATATCAGACCATCTACTCGCGCCATCCCGGCTCCGCCGCCGCGCCCACCGCCGGCCTCCACTTCACCCCCGAGATCCTCGCCGCCCTCCGCGCCCGCGGCGTCCAGATCGCGTATCTCACCCTGCACGTTGGCCTTGGCACCTTCCAGCCCGTCCGCGTCTCCCGCCTCGCCGACATTCGCCTCCACGCCGAGCGTTACACCCTCCCCGCCGCCACCGCCGACGCCCTCAACCGCGCCCTCGCCGAAGGCCGCCGCATCGTCGCCGCCGGAACCACCACCACCCGCACCCTCGAACACCTCGCCCAGCAGGCCTCGTCCGGAACCCTCCACCTCCAACCCCACTCCGGCTCGACCTCCCTCTTTATCGCCCCCGGCCACCGCTTCCGCATCGTCCGCGGCCTGCTCACCAACTTCCACCTCCCTGAATCCACCCTCCTCATGCTGGTCGCCGCCTTCGCGGGTGCCCCTCTGCCTGCCCTGAGCCTGCCGAAGGGTCTCGATTCTGAGACGTGGGTTGGATCACCGCAAATCGTCCCCGGCCGAGGCCGCCAGACCATCCTCGCCACCTACGCCCACGCCATCTACCAGCGTTACCGCTTCTTCTCCTACGGCGACTGCATGTTGCTCCTCTGACCCGCTTGGGGCGCGTTTTCACCCTGGGATTGCAGCAATTTCCCCATTTTCAGCGGTTTTTCCACTTTCCAGACGCTTTTCCACTTTCCAGAGGCTTTTCCACATTTGCACCCGCGTCCACAGTTTCTGCACCACTTCTGCGCCTTGCCCCGCCTTCCATCGCGCCCTACTCTCAACTCATGTCGAAGCTGCAAGAATTCTGGCCGCCAATCCCGGGTCCGGGGCAACCCGCATCCTGCCCGGCCCCGGAGTCTTGAAGCTCCCCCTTCCCAGGCCCCGCGCCGCAACGCCGTCAAACCCGCTTCGATTGCGTAGTTTCAGAGAATTCCACAGCAATTTCCCTTGTTTTTCCCCATCCCCTTCTACCAACCCGTCCAAAATGGGAGTATTCGCAGATGCAACACAATATCTTGTGCTTTATACTTGACACACCCCACTGGGGGCGGTACTTTCACGACTGCATCTCAGTAACCGTCGAATCGAGAGTACAACGCAAGTCCGGTCGGCAATTCCCTCCAACGTACTTCGGTCGAACCGTCGCGTTCACCCTAGTGCCAGAGGACCAGGCAGACCCCTTACATTGAACTACGAATTGAAGGAATCAATCTGGCCCAGGCAGCACAGGCCCGCAGGTATCGTCGCTGAATTTATCGGCTTTACGCACAACTCCAGGCCCCATTTTTACCCTGAACACCCGGACCCATTGCAGCACTTGATCCAGCGCCACCCGAAGCATCGAATTAGAGAGAAGAAGGAGATACTCCCGAGATGAACCCGATCCAGACTCACACCGACGCGATTAATCTCTCCGCGACCCAAACCGCCGCCGCTGCGCGCACCGCCGCCGCCCGCGCTCCGGGTCTTGCCTTCTCGCGCCACTTCACCCGTCCCGGCATCTCGCCCTTCGACGAGATCACATGGGAGCTGCGCGACGCCATCATCCAGGACTACAAGGGCCGCACCATCTTCGAGCAGAAGAACGTCGAAGTCCCCTCCGACTGGTCCATGACCGCCACTAACATCGTCGCTTCCAAGTACCTGCACGGCCAGGTCGGCACCGCCGAGCGCGAGAGTGGCGTCCGCGCCCTCATCACCCGCGTCGCCGAATCCATTCGCGACTGGGGCGTCCGCGGCGGCTACTTCGCCACTCCCGCCGACGCCGCCTCCTTCCACGCCGAGCTCGCTCACCTGCTGCTCAATCAGAAGGTCGCATTCAACTCCCCGGTCTGGTTCAACGTCGGCTGCGACCGTCTCGAGCCCAACTCCGACGCCCAGAACTGGCACTGGAACCCAGCCACTGGCCGCGTCGAGTTCTCCGTCACCGGATACACCAAGCCGCAGTGCTCCGCCTGCTTCATCAACTCCGTCAACGACTCGCTGGACTCCATCCTCACCCTCGCCAAAACCGAGGGAATGCTCTTCAAGTGGGGCTCCGGCGCCGGCTCCAATCTCTCCAACATCCGCGGCTCCATGGAGACGCTCTCCGGCGGCGGTACGGCCTCAGGCCCGCTCTCCTTCATGCGCGGATTCGACGCCTTCGCTGGCGTCATCAAGTCCGGCGGCAAAACCCGCCGCGCCGCCAAAATGGTCATCCTCAACATCGATCACCCTGACATCGAGGACTTCATCGAGTGCAAAGTCAAGGAGGAGGCCAAGGCATGGCACCTCGTCCAGGCCGGCTACGACGGCTCCGGCCCCGATTCCGAGGCATATAGCTCCATCTTCTTCCAGAACGCAAACAACAGTGTCCGCGTCACCGACGAGTTCATGCAGGCGGTCGAGTCCGACGGCCCCTTCACCACCCGCACCGTCAAGGACCGCGAGCCCGTCCGCGAGTACCGCGCCCGCGACCTCATGCACAAGATCGCCGACGCTACGTGGAAGTGCGGCGATCCCGGAATGCAGTACGACACCACCATCAACCGTTGGCACACCAGCAAGAACACAGCCCGCATCAACGCCTCCAACCCATGCAGCGAGTACATGTTCCTCGACGACTCCGCCTGCAACCTCGCGTCCTTCAACCTGCTCAAGTTCCTCACCCCCGGTGGACAGTTCGACATCGCCTCCTATCGCTATGCCATTGCCATCGTCACCACCGCAATGGAGATCATCGTCGACGCGGCGGGCTATCCCACCGAGATGATCGCGCGCAACTCGCACGACTATCGCCCGCTGGGCCTGGGCTACGCCAACCTAGGCGCGCTGCTCATGGCCTTCGGCCTGCCCTACGACTCCGACGCCGGACGCGACTTTGCCGCAACCCTCACCTCCATCCTGTGCGGCGACGCCTACTGGCAGTCCGCGCGCATCGCCGAAACCTGCGCCCCGCTGGGCGCGGCCACGCCCATCACCCAGCAGTCCGAGATCACCGGCGGCGCGTGCCCCGGCTTTTACATCAACCGCGAACCATTCCTCGACGTCATCCGCATGCACCGCGCCGAGGTCAACAACATCGGCAAGCCCACCATCACCAGCCCGCGCACCAGCGCCCGCGGCGAGGGAGACCAGCCCGAGCCCTTCCACGTCCCGCAGCTCGACCAACTCATCGCAGCCAGCCGCCACGCCTGGGACGGAGCGCTCGCCCACGGCGAAAAGCACGGCTTCCGCAACTCCCAGGTCACTGTCCTCGCCCCCACCGGCACCATCGGCTTCATGATGGACTGCGACACCACCGGCGTCGAGCCCGAGCTCGCCCTGGTCAAGTACAAGAAGCTGGTCGGCGGCGGAATGATTAAAATCGTCAACTCCACCGTCCCCTCCGCCCTCATCAAGCTCGGATACAACGAGGCCCAGGTCAACGCCATCGTCAGCTACATCGACGCCACAGGCACCATCGAGGGCGCGCCCGGAATCAAGCCGGAGCACCTCGCCGTCTTCGATTGCTCCTTCAAGCCTGCCAAGGGCACCCGCTCCATCCACTACATGGGCCACATCAAGATGATGGCCGCCACACAGCCCTTCCTCTCCGGCGCCATCTCCAAGACCGTCAACCTGCCCCAGGACTGCTCCGTCGACGACATCGCCGAGGCCTACATGCAGGCCTGGCGGCTGGGAATCAAGGCCATCGCCATCTACCGCGACAACTCCAAGGGCGCGCAGCCCCTCAACGTCCAGGCCCAGACCGACGCCGATCGCAAGGGCACCCGCGCCGTCGCCGCCAGCGAGCTCGCCATATCGGAGCAGAACCTTTTGACCGCAGCCGACCGCATCGCCGCGCTGGAGGCAGCCAACGCCGCGCTCAACCGCGAATTGAAGCAGGTCCTCGACGCCTCCACCCAGAACGTCGACGCCGCCGACGCCCAGGCCCCGCCGCGCGCCAGCCGCCATCGCCTCCCCGGCGAGCGCGCCTCCGTCACCCACAAGTT
Organism: Acidobacteriaceae bacterium; assembly: GCA_049513335.1. Classification (GTDB taxonomy): domain Bacteria; phylum Acidobacteriota; class Terriglobia; order Terriglobales; family Acidobacteriaceae; genus Edaphobacter. The sequence continues at coordinate 14,419 of JBEKWE010000003.1, forward strand.
CGCCATCGCAGGCCACGAGGGATACATCACCGTCGGCCTCTATCCCAACGGCTACCCCGGCGAGATCTTCATCCGCATGGCGAAAGAAGGTTCCACCGTCTCCGGCCTCATGGACAGCTTCGCCACGGCCATCTCCATCTCGCTACAGCACGGCGTCCCGCTGCGCGTGCTCTGCGAGAAGTTCGCCCACACCCGCTTCGAACCCTCTGGCTGGACCGGCAACCCCGAGATCGGATTCGCCAAATCCATCATGGATTACATCTTCCGCTGGATCCAGATTCGCTTCCTCTCCGGCCACCAGCTCGACCTCTTCGCCAACATGAACCCCGCCGCCAATGGTGACAGCGCCAGCGAAGCCGCTGTCTCCGATGAAGTCCCCACCCTCGGCAACATAGAAAGCACCGACGCCAGCGCCACCCCAGAATGGTTGTCGTCCCGTAGCGCAGAACCGGGGCCCCCGGCCAGCTTGCTGGCTGGGGTGGTAGCGGAGGGATCTGCTTCTTCCACCAATTCTTCCTCAGCCCCCCGCATCCCGCCCGAATCGCCCCGCCACTCCGCCCCGCTCGACACCCTCGCCGCCGACGATGCCAGCCCGCAGGCCATCCTCCAGCGCGAGGCGCGCACCAACCGCGTCCTCTCCGACGAGGAGATCTTCGACAACGGCGCAGGCAGCCGCTACGATGACCGCACTCCGCCCCGCCACGGCATCGCCCCCGAACCCTCCGCCCCGCTACCCACTAACCACTACCAACTACCCACTGCACTGGAAGACCGCGGCCTCTACGGCGTGCCCGGCGCACCCGGCGCTGGCATGCTCTACCACCCCGCCGACGCCATGCGCGCCATGGTCGACATGGGCGACGCACCCTCCTGCGCCACCTGCGGCTCCATCATGACCCGCTCCGGCTCCTGCTACCGCTGCATGAGCTGCGGCAGCACCTCCGGATGCAGCTAGAAAGGCGCTGAATCAGCTTCTGTTTTGTTGTTCTTGCTTCTGAGATAGGTCCGGGCTTTAGCCCGGACATTGACCAATGGACGAATCCGTGGGCTTTAGCCCCTGGGATATGCCTTCAAACCGGGTGCCCCATTCATGCGGCCTCATCGCATGAGTGGGAAGACAACCGATTGACTGAAAGGGACACGATGAACGCACTCATGGACGCACCTGCGCAGGCCGCGCGACCCACCTCCGCGGAGCCCGAGATCTACCAGGAGGGCGACTGTTGGCGCTTCCGCTGGGACGGCCAGGACCACGGCTCCTTCGACTCCGAGCAGGGCGCAATCTCCGCCGCCCTCCGATGCAAGCGCCTCTCCATCCTCCACCGCGCCGCCTCCCTCAACCTCGACTGAGGCTCCTTCGCACCGCCTTCCACCCTTCACACCGCCACGGTAAACGTGTCCTCGCTGCGCGTCACCGCGCGATACATCGTGTCGCGCTCGAACGGCACCCTCCCGGCCTCGGTAATCAGCCGCACCAGGTCCGCCCGCCGCATCCCCTGCGGAGTCGTCGCCCCCGCGTCGTGGTAGATCTTCTCCTCGATCACCGTCCCGTCGATATCGTCCGCCCCAAACCGCAGCGAGATCTGTGCCATCTCCGGCGACACCATCTGCCAGTAGCTCTTGATGTGCGCAAAATTGTCCAGCAGCAGCCGCCCCACCGCAATCTGTCGCAGGTCCATCATCCCCGTCGTCTTCGCAATGTGCGCCAGCGCCGTGTTGTCGGGATGGAACGCCAGCGGAATAAATGTCTGGAACCCGCCCGTCTCGTCCTGCAGCTCGCGGAGCCGCAGCATGTGGTCCACCCTGTCCTCGTCGTTCTCCACGTGCCCGTAGAGCATCGTCGCATTCGACCGCAGCCCGATCCGGTGCGCCGTCCGCGCCGTCTCCAGCCACTCGCTGCCGTCGATCTTGTGGTCGCAGATAATATGCCGCACGCGGTCGGCAAAGATCTCCGCCCCACCCCCCGGCAGCGAATCCACCCCCGCCGCCTTCAGCCGCACCAGCGTCTCCTCGATCGTCATCTTGTACAGCTTCGCGAAGAACGCCACCTCCACCATGGTGAACGCCTTCACATGCACCTTGGGGAACCGTTCCTTCAGCCCGCGCACCAGCTCCTCGAAGTACTCGAAGGGCAGGTCGGCGTGCAGCCCGCCCACAATGTGGAACTCCGTCACCGCCTCAGTCAGCCCCGTCCCCGCCGTCGCCCACGCCTCTTCCAGCGCCATGGTGTAGGTCCCGGCCGCGCCCTTCTTCCTTCCAAACGCGCACAACCGGCAGCTCGCCACGCACACATTCGTCGGGTTGATGTGCCGGTTCACGTTGAAGTAGGCAATGTCGCCGTGCATCCGCTCGCGCACCGCATTTGCCATCCAGCCCACGGCCAGAATGTCGTCCGTGCGATAGAGCGCCACGCCGTCGTCGAAGCCCAGCCGCTCGCCCGACTCCACCTTGGCCGCAATCGCGCGCAGCCGCGCATCGCCGGTCTCGAACCCATGCCGCGCCTGCATTGGCGCCTGCGCCCGCGTTTGTATTGGCAGCGGCGCCTGCGCCTGCGCTCCGGGTTCCGGGTTGGAAGAGAGTGAACTCATTCTCCCCATTCTAGATCGGTTTCCCCGTACCCGCTCGCGGTCTTCGAAGCGCCTCAGTGCTTGGCCAGCTCGTCGGAATCCACCATGCGCGGCTGCACCACGATGCCGTCGAACAGCGTCGCCGCCACCAGGTGGTCGCCCACCGGACGCACAAAGCGCAGGTTCCAGCCCGTGTCCCACCAGCTCACCTGCATCGACCCAATCTCGACCGCGAAGGCCACCGTCTCCGGCCCGTTGGAGCTCAGCAGCATCCGGTTGGCCGCCGCATCGTAGAAGATGCTGTTCACATTGCGCACAAACAGGCCCTTCAGAGTCTGCCAGTTCACTCCTTTGCTCGTCGATTCGTACACCCCGTCCCGATCGGCGACCCACAGGTTCCCCGCGCCGTCCACCGCCAGCGCCGAAACCTGTCTCCCCTTGGTCGGCAGGGCCACTGCGCGCCACGTCCGGCCGCCGTCCGCCGACATCTCTATGGCGTTCAGGCTGGCCACCGCCACCACCGCCTTCGATGCCGCTACAAAGCGCCATTCGTCCATCGCAATCGGCCCCACCTGCACCCATGTCAACCCGCTCGACACGCTGCGCAGCAACCCCTGCGAGGTCGCCGCAAACAGCGTCTCGCCGGTCACCGCAAATCCATACACGCTTGCGTCGAAGCTCTTCATCGCAACCGCGCCCCGCGCCGGCGCCGGCCGCTTCCCCGCCGCAGTCTTTCCCGCCGCCGCAGTCTTCGCCCCCGCAACCGCGGTCTTGCCCTCCACTGCAATCTTCGTGTCGTCGCCCATGCGCTGCCACGCCGCGCCCGTCAGCCGGTACATCCCATGCTCCGTGCCCGCCAAGATCGATCCATCCGGCGCCTGCCCCAGGCTGAACACATCATGCCCATCCAGCCCGCCGCTCAGCTGCGTCCAGCTCAGCCCGCCCGTATGGCTCACAAACACGCCGCCCGACTCCTTGTCGTTCACCACCCCCACATACACCGTCGCCGGGTGCTGCGCGTCCCCGCTGTACGCCGTAATCTGGCGCTCCGAAAACCCGCTGTTCGACGGCAGAAAGCTCGCACCCCCATCGTCGCTCGCCAACACGCCCTCGCGGTCGGTCGCCAGCAGCACGCGGCGCGGGTCCGCCGGGTCCACGTACACGTCGTTCACAATCACGTCGGAGCTGGTCGTCTGCACCCAGAACTTTCCTGCATCGTCCGTGCGATAGAGCCCCTCCGTCGTCCCCGCGAAGACCGTGTCCAGGTGGTCGGGGTCTTGCATCAGCACGCGGGTCCGCCGCGCCGTCGTCGGAATGCCCTGCGCCCGATTGACGCCAACCCCGCCGGTAAACTTCGCTCCCCCGTCCACGCTCTTGTAGATCCCCGAGCACGCGCTCAGATACACCACCAGTGGCTGCTTCGGATCGATCAGAATCGAGAACACGTCCGAGTCCTCGATGATCCCATCCTTGATGCTGGTCCAGGTAGCGCCGCCGTCGGTTGTCTTCCAGGGCAGATGCCAGGTGCCCGCATAGATGGTATCGGGGGCCGTCGGGTCCACCGCCAGCGACTCAACCTCGTGAATCTCCTTGCTGCCCGCGGGGCTGATCCTCGCCCAGTGCGCCCCGCCGTCCAGTGAGCGGAAGATCCCCTCCAGCGTTCCCGCCACCAGAATCTTCGCGTCCGAAGGCGCCGCGGCCAGCGCGCGGATCGACTGCCCGCGCATCTCCGGCTGGCTCGCCCAAGTCACTCCGCCGTCGCTGCTGATAAACAGCCCGCCGTCGGGATGGTCCCCCAGCGCATAGGCCGCCGTCACCAGGTGTTTCGAATCCGTGGGATCGACCAGGATCTTCTTAATCACAAGATCGTCCCGGTTGTCCATCCGCGCCAGCCGTTTCCAGCTCCTGCCGCCGTCCCGCGACTCATACACCCAGCCGTTGCCCGTGCCCAGATACAGATGCGCATGGTCCTGCGGGTCCGCCGCAATGGCGCGCGCGCTCCCCCCGTCCGGTCCAAACGGAAACCATGGCACAGCGTGAATCTGCGGGCAAACCAGACCCAGGGCCAGGGCAATCCAAAATGTGTGCATCCGGCGAAGTCGGCAATTCAATGTTGCTGTCCCATCCTGTCGCAAAAAAATTCCAAGCCAGTCCTTGCTTTGATAGGAACGGGCTGGTAGCCCATGGCTTTAGCCTTGGGTAGCAAGTCCGTAAGTGTCAAAATCAACGGGGGCTTTAGCCCCCGGGGGATTGTCGAACATAGGTTCAACCCTTCCCTGACTCTTTCCAGAATACAGACTCCCGCAGCCGCATTCCTCGCCCATCCCAGCACAAAGGCTGACTGGGAACCAACCCAGTCAGCCTTCTGTGCTTCTGTTTCTTCAGTTGCCGGCGGCTACTTCGCCGCCGCCTTGGTTGCCTTCTTCACCGGCTTCGCCGGCGCTGTCCGGGGCACAGCCTTCACTGCGCTCTCGTCCACCGCCGTGTCGCTGGCCACCGGGTTGACTGCGCCCGCCGGAATCAGCGTCGTCGTCACCGTCTTGCCGTCGTCGGTACCGGTGTACACCAGGATGCGCGTCGGATCGATGCCCTTGTCCGTCACCAGGTAGTCCTTGGTGTTGACCGCACGTTCCGCTGCGTCGCTCGGCTTGGCTACATGGTGCTTCAGCTTCGCTGTCCTCTTTGCTTCCTTGGCCTCAGCCGCTTGCTCCTTGGCGTCTTCGTTGCCCACCAGAGCCAGCTTGGCGTCGCTGCTGCGCTGCATGCTGAGGGCTACATCGTCAAGGCAGGCCTTGGCTTCGTTGTCCACCCGCGTCGGGCGCTTGGCATCGCGCTCGAAGCTCACCGGGCACAGGCTCGACGCCAGCGGGGCCGGAGGAGGAGGTGGTGGTGGTGGCGCAATCACCGTCACGCTGGTCGTCGCCGACGCGTTGTGTCCCTTGTCGTCCCGCACGCCGCAGGTCACGGTTATCGGCCCCGGCGCCGCTCCCGTCGTCGACAGAGTCGCCGAGGGTGTGATGCCGCTGATTGATCCGGCCGTCGCGTTGTAGCTGTAGGTCAGTGGCCGGTTCTGCGGGCTCATCGCGCTCGCCGTAATCGTCGAGCTCTCGCCCGGGTTCACCGACGATGGGTTCGCCGAGCAGCTGATGGTCGGAGGATCGTACGCCCGCACCCTGAACTGCGCAGAGCAGTCCGCTGACTGGCCTGGCTTGATCCCCTCCGTCACATGGCCACGCACCGTGTACGTCCCCGGTGCCGCGGTCGAAGTGTTCACGTTGGCCACGTTCTGTTTCCCAGTGACCACCCCGCCATCCGTGCTCCAGGTGTACACCGCAATCTTCTTCGGGTTCAGGTTCAACGCCACGCCCGTCACCGTCATCGGGTCGCCCGGGAAGCCAACCGCAGGAGTGATCGAGCAGCTATAGGTCACCGGCGGAGGCGGCAGCAGGTGGCCAATGTGCGTCACAATGCCGCTGCTCAGTTCAACCGCGTTCACATTGGCAGTCCCGCCCAGCGGTCCGGTCGTTGGGATTCCCGCATACGGACCGAAATTGGCGTGAATATAGCGATAATCCGCCTCGAACAGACGAAGGCTGAAGCGGTTGCTGAAGAACGGCAGGTCGTAATCCATCCCGCCGCCGGCCGTCAGCGAGGGGCCCGATGTGTACGGCTCGGTCTCGCGGCCGGATGGCAGGTTGAAGTCTTGTCCGCCCATCTTGGTGTAGCCGGCCAGGCCGTGCGCAAACAGTGTGAAGTTCTCCATCGGTAGGCGCACGATCGGGCCGCCGGACACTCCCTGCACCCCTGTGTTCGGGTCGCCGTAATTGACCATGTGGTTGGTATAGATGACCTCTACCCCATAATGCCGGTTGAAGAAATACGCACCGCTGCCGATCGCGCCCAGGGTGATGGAGGAGTAATTGACCCCCACGGGCTGTAGCCGTCCGTACGATCCTAAGTACGAGAAGCCCGTGAAGATGTCCACGCGAGACGGGTTTGACCCCGATACGGGGGCGGGTGCGACGGGTGTCTGTGCAACCAGACTTGCTGCAACAAGGCTGACTGCACATGCAGCCAGCACGTACCGGCCAAGACTGCGAAACGGATGATAAACCATTCGACTTCCTCCACTGAAATCCCTTGCTGGTGCGCGAACTGTCTTTCTTCGCATTTATCCTTCTGTAATCTGGACAACTTGATTCGGCTGGAATCAGATCAACCAAAGTTTACCGTAGTTGTCCGCCGTGTCCAGTGCAAAATACTCCCAAAAACCTAGATTAGAGCGGTTTTACCGCAGCGGCACATCTTCCTGACCGGAAAATCGAACCCTGCATCCAGCCAGTAACGGATAGAATCGGTCGCCAAACTACCATCCCTCCCTACGCCAGATTCAACACCCGGCGCACGGAGCCACGCTCCGCCTGGATCTTCTCCTGCAGCAACGTAATCGCATACAGCAGTTGCTCGGGCCGCGGCGGGCACCCAGGAACATAGATGTCCACCGGGACAATTTGGTTGACTCCCTGCACCACCGCATAGTTATTGAAGACCCCGCCCGAGGTGGCGCACGCCCCCATCGAGATCACCCACTTCGGCTCCGGCATCTGCTCGTACAGCCGGCGCACCACCGGTGCCATCTTCTGCGACACCCGTCCCGCCACAATCATCAGGTCGCTCTGCCGAGGCGATGGCCGGAAGACCTCCGCCCCAAACCGCGCAATATCATACCGCGCACCGCCCATCGACATCATCTCGATGGCGCAGCACGCCAGCCCGAACGTCATCGGCCAAATCGAACTCTTCCGCACCCAGTTGATCGCCGCATCCAGCGACGCCAGCACAATCCCCTCCGGCTGCTCGTCCCCCCAGTTCACCTCGCGCAGCTTCTCCCGGTTCCCCGCAGAGCTGTCCAGCGCCCCGAAAAAATATCGGTCGTCCGCCCGAGGCCCTATCGCCGGGCCGCCTTCGCCGAGATTCCGATCTGAGGTCGAAGTCATATCTCTCTGCTTAATAATATAAACCGCTTCTCCGCGGGTGCCCATTCATGCGCGGCGACCGAGGTCCCCGGCGAGCGGTCTTTGCTCGCTGGGGTGGCTGAGCGCATGAGTGGGAATCGAGCGATGCTCGACCGCCTCTCAAACTGAAGTGGCTGGCAGGAGCATTCCCCCTGCCAGCCTCTTCGATCGTGCGATGCCATCCGTTACTGGATCGGCTTGCGCTTCTCCACCTTCACCTTGCTCTCATCCACTGGCGTCAGGCCGGTGGGGTCCAGCGTTGCGCCCAACGGAACCAGTGTCGTCGTCACCGTCTGGGAATCCCCCGTGCCGGTGTAGAGCATGATCCGCGATGGGTCGATGCCCTTGTCCGTCACCAGGTAGTCCTTGGTATCGGCGGCGCGTTGTGCGGCCACTCTTCCCTTGGACCGGCGGGCCTCTTTGGCGTCTTCCGTCCCTACCAGCGCCAGCTTGGCATTCGGGTTCTGCTGCAGACTCATCGTGACGTCATCCAGGCAGGCCTTGGCTTCGTTGTCCACGCGAACCGGCCGCGCCTTGTCGCGCTCGAAGCTGGTGGTGCACAGCGAACTGGTCACCGGCAGCGCAGCAGCCGGCGGTGGCGGCGGTGGCGGAGGCGCCAATACGCTCACCGTCGTCGTTGCCGTTGCCTGCTTGCCGGTGTCGTCCACCACGCCGCAGGTCACCGTAATCGGCCCCGCAGCCGCGCCCGTCGTCGACAGAATCGCCGAAGGTGTGACGCCGCTGATCGATCCGGCTGTTGCGTTGTAGCTGTAGGTCAGAGGACGGTTCTGCGGGCTCACCGCGCTCGCCGTAATCGTCGAGTTGTCGCCCGGGTTCACCGTCGACGGGTTCGCCGAGCAGCCGATCGTCGGCGGATCAAAGTCCCGCACCGTGTAGGATGCCGTGCAGTCGGCAGACTGTCCAACCCTCGGTCCTTCGGTTACATGGCCATTGACCGTATAACTTCCGGCTGTCTTGTTGCTCACCGCCACCGTGCTGCTGCTTCCGTTCACCGCGCCCCCGCTGGAGGTCCAGCTATAGACCGCCGTCCTCTTCGGGTTCAGGTTCAGCGCCACGCCCGTCACCGTGACCGGGTCGCCCGGAAACACCGTCGCCGTGTTCACCGAGCAGCTATAGCTCACTGCCGGCGGAGGAGTGATGTCTCCAAAGTGCCACACCAGCCCAGCGCTGGCCTGAAGGCCCGGAAGGTGCGCGCGTCCACCCAGTGGAAAGACATTTCTGACTCCGGCATACGGTCCGAAGTCCACATTGTTGTAGGTATAGTCGATCTGGAAGAGGCGCAGCGAGACCACCCGGGCCAGGTTGATGTCCAGCCCGCCGCCCGCGGTCAGCGACGGCCCGCCCCACGTCCAGGGATTGTGGTAGGTATATCCGATGTTGCAGCAGCCCCTGGTATTCGGCCCGGCCAAATCGCCCATGCCGATCAGTCCGTGCGCGAACAGGCTGAAGTGGTTCATATTGTCGCGGACAATCGGCCCCGCCTCTACATCGAAGAGACCGTCGTTGTTTCCGTCCGGATGCGCCTCAAAGGCCGCTTCCAGGCCAAATCGCTTGTTGAAGTAGTAGCTGCCGCTGGCATATTCGCCGATGCGAATGTCGTTGTAGGAGATGCCCACATCGGTGTCCGCGCCATGCGCCTGAAAGTAGGAGTAGAGTGTGGCGAAATCGAATCGCGAGTTATATACCGCGCCGCTGGTCTTTGCTGCCGGCGCGCTCTGTGCCGGAAGATTCAACGAGGCCAGGGGCATAACGCAGGCTCCAGCCAGCGCAATGCGTGCCAGTAAACGGGTAAGTTTCTCAATCTTGTTCATGGTCCCAGTACCTCCAGGTTTGGCCGTTTGGCCGTTTGTTCTTACCTAGGCCGGATGGCCCGGTGCTTACACAAAAAAAAATCACGCGACTCGCGTGCGCAATATCGATCGTTTCTCTTTTGGCGAATAAAAAATAATGGGCCAATAGACGTACGAAACGCGGATGCATGAACTCTTGGCCAACATCCGGCCAGGAGCGCAGCAATCGCAGGCAGCAACTTCCAAATTCCAAAGTAGAAAATTGAGAAATTGCCTGCTATTTCCGTTGGGATGCGCTCACGCAGTCAAAAGGTTGCCACCCGTTGCGTTTATTCGCAGTCAACCCATTCCGCATTTATGAGCAATCTAGCTCACTCCGCGGTCGGACACGCCACCCGCATCCCACCGCATTTACAACCGGCAGCCCGCACCTACTCCGCATTCGCCTTCATCGCCGCCAGCAGCGCCTGCTTCAGCTCCTTCTGTTCGGCCGCGTCCAGCTTCGCCCCGTCGCGCGTGATGTAGAAGACGTCGATCGCCGTCTCTCCCTCGGTGTCCACCAGCGCCACGTCGATATTGCATCCCCGCTCCGCCAGGGCCAGGCTGATCGCCCGCAGCAGCCCGGGAATGTCCTGCGCCACCACCTGCAGCAGCGTGCTGTGCGACGACACATCGTCGTCGTAGTCCACCCGCGCCTCCACCGCCACCTTGGGCAGTTTTCTCCGCCCGCGCCGCCGCCCGGCCAGCAGCTTCTCTACCGCCGTCTTGCCCGCCATCACATCGTGTACGCTGGCCACAAACACCGCGTGCTCCGACGCATTCATCTCCAGCGTGCGAAAGGTGTCCGTGAACCGGAAGTTGTCCACCACTATCCCCCGCAGGTTGCCGAACGCGTCCGCCGTAACGATGTTCATCCCCCACGCCGCCAGCGTTCCCGCCATATCGGCAAACAGCAGCGGCCGGTCGCGCGCCAGCAGCGTGATCTCGCTGCTCGCCGCGGCATGGCGAAACTCGATCTGCACCGGGTCCTCGCTGAACCGTTCCGCCATATCGAAGTGCATCCGCACCTGCTCCGGAGTTCTCGTCCGCAGATACCGCTCCGGGAACCCCTCCAGGAACGCCTCCACCTCGGCGCGCCTTCCCGGCAGCAGCGCCACCACGCGGTTCACCAGCTCCTTGCCGATCCGCGCCCCCACCCGCTCATCGTCCACGCTGCGGTCCAGATAGCTCGCCGTCGCCAGGTACAGCCGCCACAGGTTCTCCGCCTTCCACGGCGTCAGCGCGTCGGGATGCACCGCCTGGATGTCCGCGTAGGTAAACAGCGTCAACATGCGCAGCGCCTCCAGCGTCTGTACCTTCGCCGCGAACGCCCGCACCGTATCCAGATCGAAAATATCTCTGCGCAGCGCGGCGCTCATCTCCAGGTGGTTGCGGATCAGCCCCAGCATCAGCTCGCTCTCGTATGCGTCCAGCGCCAGCCGCCCCGCCACATTCTCCGCCATCCGCGCGCTCTCCAGCGCGTGGTTGTCCGTGCTTCGTCCCTTGCCCGTATCGTGCAGCAGCGCCGCCAGGAACAGCAGCGCCGGGTGCTGCACATCGCGCAGGATCCCGCCGAACCGTCCCGCCCACACGCTCATCTGCCCGGTCTGCGGCTGCTCCAGCCCGTGCAGCGTGTCGATCACCACCAGCGTGTGCTCATCCACCGTATAGCGGTGGTAGGCGTCGCGGATCACCAGCGCGTCGATGCCGTGGAACTCCGGAATCAGCAGCTCCAGGATCCCCAGCGTATGCATCATGCGCAGCGCCTTGCCCGCGAAGAACCCCTGCAGAATCTCCTGCATGTGCCGCCACAGCGACGGCCCCTCCTCCAGGTGCGCCGACAGCAGCGGCAGCCCCTGCGTGATCCTCTGCTCGCTCCCGCGCTCCAGCCCGTATCCCGTCCGCGCCATCGCCGCAAACAGTTGCAGCACCACGTCCGGGTCCACCGCCGGATCGCCCACCGCATCGCTCACTCCATCCAGCACCAGCCGCCCGCCCACCACCCGGAAGCCCGCCACGGCAGGCTGGGCGCCGCGCCGCCCTTTGGCAAAGGCAGCTTTGGCGGTGGCCTTCCAGCGTCCCGCCAGCGGACTTCCCGCGGCCCCGTCCAGCATCTGGGTCAGGCAGCGCTCCACGCTGCGCGCGTGGCGGAAGTAGCTCCGCATCCAGTACGCCGCTTCCACCCCGTCCTCCATTGCACCCGGCTCCGCCCATTGCAACCGTCGCTGCCCCAATCCGATGGCCGCGGCCGCCGCCGCGTCCTGGGCCTGCCAGTCCAGCGTATTGTCGTCCCGGTCGTGCCGGTAGTGCAGAAAACAGCGCACCGTGAACAGAAACTCCACCGCCTGGCGAAACTCCTCGCGGTCGCTCGCCAACCCCCCGCTCGCATTCTCCGCTCCCGCCGTCTTTGTTCCCCGCCCCACCCCCTCCAGCCGCTCGAGCCATGCGCACACATGCACGTCGCGCAGCCCGCCCGGACAGTCCTTGATGCTCGGCTCCAGGTGGAACGGTGTATCTCCATACTTGGCGTGCCGTTCGTCGGTCAGCTTCACCAGTCCCGCGGCCAGCGCCTTGTTCTCCCGCTCCAGCATCTTGGGAAAACCAACCTCCGCCAGCCTCCGGTACACCTCCGCGTCTCCCGCCAGCAGCCTGTGGTCCAGCAGCGCGATGGTAAACTCCGCGTTCTCCGCGTCGAAACGCTCCGCCTCGCTGCGCCGCCGCGTCGCCGGCGCGAGGCGAATCCCGCAGTCCCAAAGCTGCTGGCTGATCCGCCGCAGCGGATGCTTGATCTCCGCCTCCGAAACCTTCCCATCCAGCAGGTACAGCAGGTCCACATCCGAGTAGGGAAACAGCTCCCGCCGCCCATACCCTCCCACCGCCAGCACGGCAATCCCCTTCCCCAGCACCGGCGTCTGCTCCACCGCCTGCGTCCACAGCCCCACAATCAGCTCGTCCACCGCCGCCGCCCGTGCAGCCACCGTCACCGTCCCGCTCGCTCCGGTGGCAAACGCGCCGCGAATCTCCAGCATCCGCCGCTGGTACTGCCCGCTCAACCCCTCGCTTGTGGTCTCGTCTTGGTTCATCGCTGTATGGATAGGTATTAACTACAGCATACAGCCTGCCAGTCGGGTGCCCCATCCTCGACGCGCTGTTTCATCGCGCGGCAGGGTGGGGTATCGTTCGCGGTAGCGAACGACCGTCTTCCTCGACTTACCTATTAACGCTGTCATCCTGAGCGGAGTTTGGCGCGAACTCGCGCCAAGCGCAGCGAAGGACCCCTGTATTTGTTTTGTTTAAAGGCACGGGTTCACCCGTGCCGCAAAACGCCGCACTTGCAACGCGGCTTGAGCCGCTGAGGTCAGCCGTTCATCCCAACCGCAATCTTCCGCAGCCTAGTCAGCCGCCGAAGGTCGCGCCCCCTACAGCGCGATCTCGCCCCGCTCGTCGTTCCGGATGCGGATCGCCTCGTCCATCTTCGACACGAAGATCTTGCCGTCCCCGATCGTTCCCGTGCGCGCCGTCGTCAGGATCGTCTGCACCGCCTTCTCCACCATCCCGTCCGGAACCACCATCTCCAGCTTCACCTTGGGCAGCAGGTCCACCGAGTACTCGCGTCCGCGGTAGAACTCCGTGTGCCCCTTCTGCCGCCCGTGTCCGCGCGCCTCCAGAATCGTCATTCCCTGCACGCCAATCTCCACCAGCGCGTCCTTCACTGCATCCAGCTTCGACGGCTGGATCACTGCTTCGATCTTCTGCATTTAATTCATCCTCTCGCTCGCTTGCATTCAGGCAAGCTCTAGCATAGTACTCCACGCCCGGTTACCGCTGCCACCCCCCGGCGAAGAAAGAGGCGTACTCCTGTACCCAGGAGTACACCCCTCCCAAAAAACTGCATCGTCCGGCCCGTGTCAGCGGGTGCCCCATCCATTCCGCGTTCTCTGCGGAATGGGTGGGAACCAGCGTCAATACACACGGATCAATGCGCCCATTCGTAGCCTTCCTCCCCATGTTGCGACAGATCCAGGCCTTCCCTCTCTTCGGCCGCGCTCACGCGCAGTCCAATCGTCTTGTCCACGACGAACAGAATCACCAGTGTGCCCACTATCGCCAACCCCCAGGCAATCCCCACGCCCATCGCCTGGTTCAGGATCTGGTGCGTGTTGCCCTCCAGCACGCCGGTCACCTTGCCCGCGCCGAAGACCGGGTTGATCGCGCTGCGCGCAAACAGCCCCGTCAGCAGCGCGCCAATCGTTCCGCCCGCGCCGTGCACGCCGAACGCATCCAGCGAATCGTCATACCCGAACCACGACTTCACCGTCACCACCATGAAGAAGCAGCACGCGCCGGCGATCAATCCAATCGCAATCGCCGCCATCGGCGACACAAACCCCGACGCCGGCGTAATCGCCACCAGCCCCGCCACGCAGCCCGAGATCGCGCCCAGCGCCGATGGCTTGCCGTTGCGGATCCACTCCGCCGCGCTCCATCCAATCGCCGCCGCCGCCGCGCCAAAGTGCGTCGCCACAAACGCCGAAGTCGCCAGCGTCCCCGCGGCCAGCGCCGATCCCGCGTTGAACCCGAACCACCCCACCCACAGCAGGCACGCCCCGATAAAGCTCAGCACCACGGAGTGCGGCTGCATCGCCTCCTTCGGGTAGCCAATTCTCTTGCCCAGATAAAGCGCCGTCATCAGCGCCGATACCCCCGACGTCACATGCACCACCGTTCCCCCGGCAAAGTCCATGCACGGAAACCTTCCCGTGCCCGCGTTCAGCAGCCCGCCTACGCCCCATACCATGTGCGCCATCGGACTATAGACCACAATCGCCCACAGCACCATGAACACCAGCATCGCCGAGAACTTCATCCGCTCGGCAAACGCGCCCGTAATCAGAGCCGGCGTAATGATCGCGAACATCAGCTGATACACCATGAACGTCTGCAGCGGAATGGTCGGCGCATACGAGCTCGGCTCCAGCCCCACCCCTTTCAGAAACATATTGTGCAGCCCGCCGATAAACGCGTTCCCGCTGCCGAAGGCCAGCGAGTAGCTCACCACCGCCCACAGCAGCGTGATCACCGCCATCATGGCGAAGCTCTGCATCATGGTGCCCAGCACGTTCTTTTTGCGCACCAGTCCGCCGTAGAACAGCGCCAGCCCCGGGCCCGTCATCAGCAGCACCAGCGCCGCCGAGGTCAGCATCCACGCGTTGTCGCCCGAGGTCTGCGCCGTGGCGATCGCCGCCGTCTGCGCCGCCACCTGCTTCTCCAGCGCCGCAATGCGGGCCGATTCAGCGCTGATCGGTGCGCTCGCCACATCCGGCGCTATTATCATCGCCGGCAGCGGCGCCTGCGCCATCGCCCTCATTCCAACCATCGGCGGACAGCCCGCCACCACCCCAATCAACAACGCCACAGACACCTTCAGCCACATTGAACGCATCGCCCTATCACCTGTTTTGAACTTGGCCCACACAAATACACATCGCCTCCCGCTCCCGCTTGAGAGACCTTCCGCCTGAGAGACCTCACGCAAAGCGTCCTTGCGCTGGGTACGGCTCCCTGCATCCTGCGACGCAATCTGTGTGATTTTGCTGCCGTCAGTACTCTACACAATCAACCCATAAGCAAACCATTAAATCTCGCGGCAACATTTACGCCTCATTCTGGCGCAGAGGAAATCTTGTGCGCGACGAACCTCAGTCTTTTTTCTTGCCTCTGAGATAGGTCCGGGCTTCAGCCCGGACAATATAACCGGCAAAACATTGGGGCTTTAGCCCCCGGGATATGGGTTCACTCACCGCGGAACATGAATCATCCCGCAAAAAATTGCTCACCCGCCCTGCCCGTAGCTCGCTCCCGGCCCATGTTTCCTGAAGTAATGCCGGTCCAGCAGCGCCTGGCTCACCCCATCCGCCTCAGCCTGTAGCGTCAGCGTCCGATAGGCCATGCGCGCCACGTACTCCAGAATCACCGCATTGTGCGCCGCCTCCTGTGCGTCCCTGCCCCACACAAACGGCCCATGTCCGGCCACCAGGCACCCCGGCACGGCCAGCGGGTCCGTCGCCGCAAACCGCCGCACAATCGCCACTCCCGTCTCATGCACATACCGCCCGCCCACCGCCTCGTCGGTCAGCGGCGCGGTGCATGGCACAGGCCCGTAAAACGTGTCCGCGTGGGTCGTCCCCAGCGCTGGAATCTCCATCCCCGCCTGGGCAAAGCTGGTGGCAAACTCCGAGTGCGTATGCACCACCCCGCCAATCGCCGCAAACTCGCGGTACAGCAGCGTGTGCGTCTCCAGGTCCGATGACGGCCGCAGCGTCCCCTCCACCACTTTGCCGTCCAGGTCGGTCACCACCATCAGCTCCGCCCGCAGCTCGTCGTACTCCACCCCCGACGGCTTGATGACGATCAGTCCCTGCTCGCGATCGATCCCCGACGCATTGCCGAAGGTGTACAGCACCAGCCCCCGCTTCACCAACTCCAGGTTGGCCTCCAGCACCGCCGTGCGTAGTTCCTTCAGCATCATAAGCAACAGGATAATACGTCGGCAGGTTCGAGATTCAAGGTTCGCCCCGCCCCCCTAGCGCAACTGGTTCTCTGCGCTCGAACTCAGCCGCACAATCCGGTCCACGGCGTATGGAGCGCGGTGGCTCGGCGTGTGGAAGTGGCGCACCTGCAACTCCCCCAGCAGCCCGATCCCCAGCATCTGGATCCCCGCCAGGATCAGCACTCCCGCAATCACGAAGATCGGCCCATGCGCCAGCATCACGCTGTGCCCGGTCGTCAGCTTCAGCGCCAGCAGCCACGCCGCCAGTCCGCCGCCAGCCAGCATGGCCAGCGCGCCGATCGTCCCGAAGAAGTGCAGCGGCCGCGTCATGTAGCGCAGCAGGAACCGGATGGTCAGCAGGTCGAAGAAGACCCCTACTGTCCGCGACAGCCCGTAGTGGCTCTGTCCGTGCTGCCGCCGCGGGTTCGAGATCGGCACCTCGCAGATGCTCGCCCCGTACCAGCTCGCCAGCGCAGGAATGAACCTGTGCATCTCGCCGTACAGCGGTATGTTGTGAATCACCTCCCTCCGGTACGCCTTGAACGTCGTCCCGAAGTCGTGGATGCCCACCCCCGACAGCCGCGCCACCATCCAGTTGGCACAGTGCGACGGAATCCGCCGCAGCAGCAGGTTGTCCGCGCGCTGCGTCCGCCATCCGCTCACCACGTCGTACCCCTCCTCCAGCTTCGCCAGAAAGTTGGGAATCTCCTCCGGCGCGTGCTGCAGGTCGCCGTCCATCGAGATCAGCATCTCGCCCTGCGCGTGGTCAAACCCCGCCGCCAGAGCCGACGTCTGCCCGAAGTTGCGCCGCAGCTTGATCACCAGCACCCGGCTGTCCACCGCCGCTATCTCCTCCAGCAATCGGTACGTCCGGTCGCTCGACCCATCGTCCACAAACACCATCTCAAACGAGCTGCCCACGTGCTCCATCACCAGCTTCACCCGGTCGTAGAGCGCAGTCACGTTCTCTTCTTCGTTGTGGAATGGAACCACGATGGAGTATTTCGGCACTCTACGATGATACGCCCGCAAAGTCGGGTGCCCCGAACTCCGGGTGCCCCATCCTCGACGCTCGGTTTCATCGTGCGGCAGGGTGGGGTACACAGACCCCCCGGGGAACCAACAGAGGTACGCAATTCGTATCCCCCGCCGTTTTTGCCTCGACGGCGCAATCGCCCCAGCCTCAGAATAGAAGACCGGAGGCCATGCGCCGGGCCACTCCGTCCCCCGGCGCAAGGAGAGGGCATGAAGCAGATCTTCTGGATTCTCATGATCGTGTTCGTGGTCATCTTTGGCGCCGTTTGGCTCAGCCACAGGTCCAGAACGCGCGCCTTGAACAGCGGCGCAGTCGCCGTGCGCAACCAGGCCCCCGGCAAGTCCGCGCCTCAGGCCCCGGCAACGTCTGGCGCAGACCAGAACTCCCAGCCCGCGCCCGCCGCCCTCAACTCATCCGCCGCCCCCGCCGCCGGTTCCGCGCTCACGCCGCCGCCCTCCGACTCCATCCCCCGCAATCCGCCCAACGGCATGGTCTTCGCGGGCACGGGAAAGTATCAGCTCTACCGCCAGGGAGACATCACCTGGCGCCTCAATACCGACACCGGCTCAGCCTGCATCATCTTCGCCACCGACGCCCAGTGGAGCAAGTCCGAGGTCTACAACCACGGCTGCGGCGCCGCCTGACGCACCCACGCGTCCAGATGGACTCTTCATCCGTCCATGCAGTATCGTGATTACGCCGCGCCGCTCCTGCGCCCGCTCGACCTCTGTCTCCATCCCATTCCAGCCACTGAAAGGCAGCCCAATCCATGTCACCCCGAAAAGTAACCCGCCGCGAATTTGTCGGCGCCTCCGGTTTCCTCGCCCTGGGACTTCCGGTCGTTCTGGGCCGCGCGTATCCCGCCTTTGCCGCGCCCGCCGCCTACACGCCGCCGCAATCTCCGCGCACCACGCTGAACTTCAACCTCGACTGGAAGTTCATCGGCGGAAATCGCTGGGATCCACAACAAGGCAAGCTGATTCTGGAAGAGGTCCCCGGCGACGCCTCAGCGCCGGGCTTCGACGACTCCGCCTGGACCTCCGTCGCCACCCCGCACAGCTTCAACGACGTGGACAGCTTCCGCATGCTCATCTCCCACGGCGGCGGCGACCGCGGCACCTACAAGGGGCTCTCCTGGTATCGCAAGCACTTCAAGCTCCCTGCCCTGCCCGCGGGCCATCGCGTCTTCATCGAGTTCGAGGGCATGCGCCAGGCCGGCGACATCTTCCTCAACGGCCATCCGGTCGGCCTCTACGAGAACGGCGTCACCGCCTATGGCATCGACATCACCGACGCCCTCGCGCCCGCCGGCCAGGAGAACGTCCTCGCCGTCAAGGTGGACAACTCCGGCAACTACCGCGAGCGCGCCTTCTGCGCCGCCAACCCCAAAAACGCCGACGGAGCCGACTGCGTCCCCACCGGCTTCGAGTGGAACGCCAACGACTTCAACCCCAACCACGGAGGCATCAACCGCTCCGTCTGGCTGCACGTCACCGGCCCCATCCACCAGACCCTCCCGCTCTACTATGGCCTGGAGAGCCAGGGCGTCTACATCCACGCCAACAACTTCAACATCGCCAAAAAAACCGCCGACATCACCGTCGACGCCGAGGTCCACAACACCTCCGGCGACCGCGCCACCGTCGGCCTCTCCGCCGTCATCGTCGACTTCAACGGCCGCGTCCGCGCCCAGTTCGACGGCGACCCGCTCGACATGGTTGACGGAGAGAAGTCCGTCCTCTCCGCCTCCGGCCCGCTCGCCAACGCCCGCTTCTGGAGCGTCGAAGACCCCTACCTCTACGATGTCTACACCATCCTCAAAGTCGGCAATAAGGTCGTCGATATAAACCGCATCGAGACCGGATTCCGCAAGGCCGAGTTCAAGGGCGGCGCGGGCACCGGCGGCCTCTACATCAACGAAAAGTTCGTCTACCTCAAGGGATTCTCCGAGCGATCCGCCGACGAGTGGGCCGCGGTCGGCGCGGGCTACCCCGTCTGGATGCACGACTACACCGCCAAGCTCATCCGAGACTGCCACGGCAACTACATGCGATGGATGCACGTCGCGCCGCAGAAGGTCGACGCCGACAGCTACACCCGCTACGGCATCGTCCAGGTCTGTCCCGCCGGCGACAAGGAGCGCGATGTCACGGGCCGCCAGTGGGACCAGCGCATCGAGGTCATGCGCGACACCATCATCACCTTCCGCAACAACCCCGGCATCTTCTTCTGGGAGGCCGGCAACACCGTCGTCACCCCCGACCAGATGCAGCAGATGGTCGATCTGCGCAAGCAGTGGGACCCCGACGGCGGTCGCGCCATGGGCGCGCGCGGCAACGACGACAACAAGACCAACACAGCCACCACCCCCATCGCAGAGTTCTACGGCGTCATGATGGCCCAGGACACCGGCGTGGAGAACCTGTCCGCCACCAACCCCATGTTCCGCGCCTACTCCGCCCAGCGTCGCGACCGCGCACCCATCATCGAGACCGAGGACTTCCGCAACGAGGGCTCGCGCCGCATGTGGGACGCCTTCTCCCCGCCCTTCTACAAGGCCAAGAAGGGCCCCAACGACACCTGGAAGCGCGACGGCTTCCTCTACAACTCGGAGGACTTCGCCCTCGACGGCATCAAGCAGTACTACTCCTACTGGATCAACCGCATCTCCAACCCCGATCCCGCCCACTCCCGCTGGTCCGCCTACTGCTCCATCTACTTCACCGACGAGGACGCCGACGGCCGCCAGCAGTCCACCGAGGTCTGCCGCGTCAGCGGCAAGGTGGACGCCATGCGCCTGCCCAAGCAGATCTACTTCGCCTATCGCGTCATCCAGAACCCCCAGCCCGACCTGCACATCCTTGGCCACTGGACCTACCCCGCCACCCAGCCCGATGGCTCCGCGACCGTCAAGACCGTCTACGTCATCGCCAACACCGGCTCGGTCGAGCTCTTCGTCAACGGCAAGTCCCTCGGCGTCAACTCCAGGCCCGACAACAACTGGATCTTCGCCTTCCCCGCGGTCGCCTTCGCTCCCGGCAGCATCAAGGCCATCGGCCGCAACGCAGACAAGATCGTCGCCCAGCAGGAGATAACCACGGCAGGCCCGGCGGCAGCCATCCGCCTCACCTCCATCCTCGGCCCGCACGGCCTCCAGGCCGATGGCGAAGACATCGCCCTCATCGACTTCGAGGTCGTCGACGCCAAGGGCGTCCGTTGCCCCACCGACTACGCCCGCGTCGACTTCACCTGCACCGGCCCCGCCATCTGGCGCGGCGGATACAACAGCGGCATCCTCGATTCCACCAACAACACGTACCTCAACACCGAGTGCGGCATCAACCGCGTCGCCGTCCGCTCCACCCTCATTCGCGCCACCGACCCCGCCCCCGGCCCCATCACCGTCACCGCCTCCCGCGACGGCCTGAAGCCGGCAAAGATCGAGTTCACGCCCAAACCCGTCGCCGTCGCCAACGGCATCGCCAGCTTCCTGCCCGCGCACCTCACCGGCCCTGCGGAAGGCTGATCCCTCCGCCGCAACGATTCGGGTGCCCCATCCTCGCCGCGCAGTTTTTCGCGCGGCAGGGTGGGGTATCGTTCGCGGTAGCGAACGACCGTCTTCCTCGACCCGCCTGCAACGTGGTCATTCTGGCGTAGTCCGAGAAAGTCGTCATTCTGGAGAATCCCTCAAAGAATCGTCATTCTGGCGACGCCAGAATCTCCGTATTTGTCTTGCTTAAGGGCACGGCTTCAGCCGTGCCGCAAGCAGCCATTGATCAACGGGGCTTTAGCCCCTGAGGGAATCCTGCGAGCGGCGAGTCTCTGCCTTTGTTCGTGCCTCTGAGATAGGTCCGGGCTTCAGCCCGGACAATAAAAACCGGCAACAATATTGGGGCTTTAGCCCCCGGGATATGGGACCCCTCACCTCTGAATCTCTATCTCCCCCGCCCCCAGCTTCTTCGACACCTGTTCCGGCGTCGCCAGTTGCGTGCTGTCCCATCCTCCGCCCAGCGCCTCGATCAGTTGCACCGACGCGGTCATCTCCTGGGTGTGCAGCGTAGCCAGCGTCTGCCGGTCCGCCAGCAGCGTCCCCTGCGCCGTCACCACGTCGATGTAGGGGTCCACCCCGGTCTCGTATCGCGCCGTCTCCAGATCGACAAACTTCTGCGCCGACTGCGCCGCCTGCTCCTGCTGTCCAATCTGCTGCGACAGGATGCGCTCCGCCGCCAGCGCGTCCTCCACCTGCTGGAAGGCGGTCAGCACCGTCTGCCGGTAGCCTGCCACGTCTGCATCGTAGATCGCCGTGTACTGGCGCACCGCCGCCCGCCGCAGCCCGGCGTCGAAGAGCGTCTCCGATGCCGAACCTCCCAGCGACCAGAACCGGCTGGAAATATCGAAGAGATGTTTGAAGGTAGCGCTCTCGAAACCGCCGTCCGTCGTCAGGGTAAGGTTTGGATAGAAAGCCGACTGCGCAACTCCAATCTCCGCATTCGCCTCGGCCATCGTCCGCTCCGAGGCCGCAATGTCCGGTCTGCGCTCCAGCAACTGCGACGGCACGCCGATCGGCACCGCCGGTGGCGACGCGCTCAGCGCCTTCGCCGCAATCGAGAACGCCGATGGGTCGCTCCCCGTCAGCACCGCGATCGCGTGCTCATACTGCGCCCGCGCCACGCCCAGGCTGGTCAGCGTCGATTGCGCGTTTTGCAGCGTGTTCTGCGCCTCCACCACCGAGATCTCGTCGCCCACTCCGGTCTCGTACTCTGACCGCGTCAGGTCCAGCGCCTTCTGGTCGTCCGCCACCGTCTGCCGGTAGACATCCATCAGCGCGTCCTGTCCGCGAATCTCGAAGAAATACTCCGCCAGGCTGGCCTGCTCGCTCAGCCGCACATTCTCCAGGTCCGCCGCGCTCACCTGCGCGTTGTACTGCTGGGCGCGGATCTGGTTGCGCACCCGTCCCCACAGGTCCGGCTCCCACGACGCATCTAGTCCCAGTGAGCCCAGTGACGTCGTTCTGCCCGTCGCTGCCGAAGGCGTATTGGTCTGATTGGCCGACGCACGGGAGCGCGTATAGTTCGGCCCCGCGGTCACCGTGGGATACAGCTGCGAGCGAGCCTCCGCCACCAGCGTCCGCGCCTCCATGAAGTTCGCGAAGTACACCTTGATCGTCTGGTTGTCGATGTTGAGCTTCTCTTCCAGAGCGTTCAGCTCGTCGTCCTTGTATATCTCCCACCACTTGCCCTTCAGCATCGCGTCCTGCGGCTGGGCCACCTTCCACTCCCCCGCATCCGCCGCCTGAGCCGGCGCCGTCGCGTTGGTCGCCGTCGCGTTGGCTTGCGCCCCGCCCCCCGGCCCTGCCGCGCCCGGCGTTTCCTTGTACGCCGCCGGAGGCGCCTGCGTCATCGCCGGCGGCTTCTGGTACTTCGGCCCCACCAGGCATCCCGTCAGAAGCAGGGCCACCAGTGCGGAGGAGAATGAAAGCGTGAGAAGGCGTAGGAGGGGGCTCTTAGTGTGCATGCTGGCCCTCCACAGCCTGACGAATGAAGGCGCTCGCGTCATCAACGCTGCGTCCCTGTAACGCTGACCCACCCTTTTTCGATCTTGAGATCTCTTGGTCGGTGTCCGGGACCAGGATTCCATTCGCGACTTTCCATCGCTTGGATGCTGAAAAAGTCCCGGCGACTGAGGGCCTTAGTTGAACCAGATAAGTATTGCCTACCTGAAAGTAATGGGACATCGGATAGACCCCTATCGTTCGAATCTCTCCCGTTGGCGTTCTAAGTCGCCCTCCGGGAATATCCATTGACAGAAGCTCACCTTCGCTAAAAGCCTGAGTCGAAGGCGAAGCTACAACTCGCTCGATTTTGAAGTACATCTCCGTATAAGGCAGGTACTCACCTTTGCTAGCGTCGAACACCTCGAAGGACTGGAACTGTACAACTGCGAAGATTGTTCCCAGAGCAGGATCGATCTCCGGCGCATCGGCAAAATATGACCCTCCTCCTACTACAACCCCAGTTCCTGGTGCTGTTTTATACATCTGCATCGCCTTTGCCCAGTAAGCGTTTCGTGCTGCGCGAACATCGGGCGCAACCAAATCGTTCTTTGGCTCTTCATCTCCAGCAAGAAGTTGCCAACTGTTGCCTGCTGCTACAAACGGATTCGGGGAGTGCTTGGGTGATGGAGCGAGAGCGCACTGCGGATCCTGCGCATACGCTGCATCACTGGGGCACGATACGATAATTGCAAATAGCATTGCTGCGCCAAGAATCATTCTGCTCATAGTTTTACTTCCACCAAGCCATCCAGCTTCTTCCATTAATACGTTCAGTCTAATCCGAAGTCGCCGCAATCGGCCCTCCCGCGGAATCCAACCCCGGGTGTCGCCGCGCCGCAACCCACAACCGGATCCGGTCGAACGTCAGGTACACCACCGGGGTGGTATACAGCGTCAGCATCTGGCTCATCACCAGCCCGCCCACG
Organism: Acidobacteriaceae bacterium; assembly: GCA_049513335.1. Lineage (GTDB taxonomy): Bacteria > Acidobacteriota > Terriglobia > Terriglobales > Acidobacteriaceae > Edaphobacter. The sequence continues at coordinate 37,917 of JBEKWE010000003.1, forward strand.
ATCGTGATTCCCAGCGGACGCCGCAGCTCCGATCCCGTCCCCGTCCCGAAGGCCAGCGGAAGCGCGCCAAACAGCGCCGCCATGGTCGTCATCATGATCGGCCGGAAGCGCAGCATGCACGCCTCGAAGATCGCCGCCTCCGGGTCCATCCCTCGCTCCCGCTCCGCCTGCAGCGCAAAGTCAATCATCATGATCGCGTTCTTCTTTACAATCCCGATCAGCAGTATGATGCCGATGATCGAGATCACATTCAGGTCCTGGTGGAAGATCATCAGCGCCAGCATCGCGCCCACGCTGGCCGAGGGCAGCGTCGAAATGATCGTCAGCGGGTGCACCAGGCTCTCGTACAGTATCCCCAGCACGATGAACACCGCCCCCAGCGCCGTCACAATCAGCATCGGCTCGCTGCTCAGCGACTGTTGATACGCCTGCACCGTCCCCGCGAAGAAGCAGCGCACCGTATCGGGAACGTTCAGCCTCTGCTGCATCTGGCCGATGGCCAACGTCGCGTCGCTCAGAGACATGTTCGACGCCAGGTTGAACGACACCGTCACCGACGGAAACAGCCCCGTGTGGTTCAGCGACAGCGGGGTCGTATTGGCCTGCACCTTGGCCAGGCTGAACAGCGGCGAGTTCCCGCTCACCGTCGAGTTCTTCGCCGAAGGATGCAGGTACACGTCCTTCAGCCCATCCGGCGTCGCCCAGTACTGCGGCGCAACCTCCAGCACCACGTAGTACTGGTTCAGCTGCGTATAAATCAGCGACACCTCCGACTGGCCGAACTCCGAATACAGCGCCGAATCCAGCGAACTCGCCGTCTGCCCAAGCCTCGCCGCCGTGATCCGGTCGTAGGTCAGCCGCTGGTCCAGCCCCCCGTTCTGTTGGTCGCTGCTCACGTCCTGAAAGCCCGGCAGCCGCGTGATCTTATCCAGCAGAATCGGCCCCCACACCTGCAAATCGTCTATGTTGTCCGACTGGATCGTGTACTGGTACATCGCGTTCGAGCCGCGCCCGCCCACCCGGATGTCCTGCGACGCCTGCAGAAACGTCGACGCGCCCGTGATCTGGCTCAACGGCCGGCGCAGACGGTTGATCACCTCCGCCGCGCTGATCTTCCTCTGCTCCAGAGGTTTCAGGATCACAAAGAAGCCACCCGTGTTGGTCGTACCCCCGCCCGTGAACCCAACCACGTTCTGCACCGCCGGGTCGTTCTTGATCGTACTCTGGATCTTCTGCAGCGCAGCGTTCATCGCCGGGTACGATGCGTCCTGCGGCCCCCGCATCTGGCCCCCCAGCGAGCCCGTGTCCTGCTGCGGGAAGAACCCCTTGGGGATCTTGTACGCAATCACCACGTTCAGCGCGATGATCAGCATCAGCACCGTCAGAATCAGCCCCGGGTTCTCCAGCACCCAGCGCAGGCTCTTCCTGTAAAGCCCCAGGCTCCACTGAAAGACCCTCTCCGACGCCTTGTACATTGGTCCGTGCTTCTGCTCCTTCTCGCTCTTCAGCAGGTGCGCGCACATCATCGGCGTCGTGGTCAGGCTGATCACCATCGACACCACAATCGCCGTCGACAGCGTCACCGCGAACTCGCGGAACAGCCGCCCCACAATCCCTCCCATCAACAGCAGCGGAATGAAGACCGCGATCAGCGACATGCTGATCGTCATCACCGTAAATCCAATCTCCTTGGCCCCGCGCAGCGTCGCCGCAAACGGCTCCATCCCGTCCTCAATGTGCCGCGTGATGTTCTCCATCACCACGATCGCGTCGTCCACCACAAACCCCGTCGAGATGGTCAGCGCCATCAGCGACAGGTTGTCCAGGCTGTAGCCGCACAGGTACATCACCGCAAACGTCCCCACCAGCGACGTCGGCACCGCCACCGCCGGAATCAGCGTCGCCCGCGGGCTGCGCAGAAATACGAACACCACCACGATCACCAGTCCGATCGAGATCAGCAGCGTCCGTTCCACATTGTTCACCGACGCCCGGATCGTCGTCGTCCGGTCCATCACCACCGTGGTGTTGATCCCCGTTGGAATCGACGCCTCCAGCGACGGCAACTGCGCGTAGATGCGCTGCACCGTGTCGATAATGTTGGCGTTGGGCTGCCGGAACACCTGCAGCACCACCGCCCGCTTGCCGTTCAGGTAGCCGCCCGCGCGGAGGTTCTGCACCGAGTCCACCACATCGGCCACGTCCGACAGCCGCACCGCCTGGCCGTTGTGGTAGCCCACAATCAGCGGCTGGTAGTCCGCCGCGTGCGATATCTGCCCGTTCACTACAATGTCCGCGCTCACCTTGCCGTCTGTCACCTGGCCCCGCGCCAGGTTCGTGTTCTCCAGCCGCAGCATCGACTGCAAGCTCGCCATCGTCATCCCATAGCTGGCCAGCTTGTTGGGGTTCACCTCCACCCGCACCGACGGCAGCGCCCCGCCCCCCGCGCCCACCTGGCCCACCCCCTGGATCTGCGACAGCTTCTGCTGCATGATCGTCGACGCAATGTCGTACAGCTTGTCCGGCCCGTACACGTCGCTGGTCAGCCCCAGAATCATGATTGGAGCGTCCGCCGGGTTCACCTTGCGATACGTCGGGTTCCCCGGCAGGTTCGCCGGTAGATACGTCCGCGCCGCGTTGATCGCCGCCTGCACGTCCCTCGCCGCCCCGTCGATGTTGCGGCTCAGGTCGAACTGGATCGTGATCCCGGTCGATCCCAGCCCGCTCGACGAGGTCATCTCCGTCACCCCGGAGATGTGCCCAAACTGCCGCTCCAGCGGCGTCGCCACGCTCGACGCCATGATCTCCGCGCTCGCCCCTGGAAGCCCCGCGCCCACGTTGATCGTCGGAAAATCCACCTGCGGCAGCGGAGACACCGGAAGCACCGTGAACGCGATCGCGCCCGCAATCGCCACCGCCACCGTCAGCAGCGTCGTGGCCACCGGCCGATGCACGAATGGCGCGGAGACGTTCACGGCTGCCCCGCCGTCTGCGCCCCATCGCCCGCCTGCGCCAGGCCTTCGCTGTTCCCTGTCCCCTTCTTATGCGAGAAGCGCTGCCCCAGCTTGTCGAAGAAGATATAGATCACCGGCGTGGTGTACAGCGTCAGCACCTGGCTCACCAGCAGTCCGCCCACCATGGTGATGCCCAGCGGCCGCCGCAGCTCCGACCCCATCCCGCTTCCGAACGCCAGCGGAATCCCCGCCAGCAGCGCCGCCATGGTCGTCATCATGATCGGCCGGAAGCGAAGCTGGCACGCCTCATAGATCGCCTCCGTGCAGTCCTTCCCGTGTTTGCGCTGCAACTCCAGCGCGAAGTCCACCATCATGATCCCGTTCTTCTCCACAATCCCGATCAGCAGCACCAGCCCGATGATCGCCACCACGCTCAGGTCCTGGTGGAAGAGGATCAGAGCCAGAAACGCGCCCACCCCCGCCGAGAACAGCGTCGACAGGATCGTGAGGGGATGGATGAAGCTCTCATACAGCACCCCCAGAACGATGTACACCGTCACCAGCGCTGCCAGGATCAGCAGAGGCTCGTTGGACAGCGAATTGCGGAACGACGACGCCGTGCCCTGAAAGTCCGCCTGCAGGCTGGCCGGCATATTCATCCCCTTCTGCAGCTTGGCGATCTTGTCGATTGCGTCGCCCAGCGATGCGTGCGGCGCCAGGTTGAAGCTCACCGTAATCGATGGGAACTGTCCCTGGTGCGTGATCGACAGCGGCTCGGTCATCGTCTCAAAGTGGGAGAACGCGCTCAGCGGAATCGCATTGCTCGGCACTGAGCTGGTCGCCCCGGCCGAGTTCGCGCCCAACGCCGTCGTCCCCGCCGTCAGCACCCGCGCCGGCGGCGCCAGCGTTCCCGCCGACGGCGTATACATCGTCGTCGCCGTCAGCGCATTCGACCCCGCCGACGTCGATCCATTCCCAGAACTGGTCGAAGCTCCCGCCCCCGTCGTCCCCGCCGCCGCGTTGGCCTGGATGTACAGGTGGTTCAGCTTGTCCGGGTCCAGCTGGAACTGCGGCTGCGCCTCCAGAATCACGTGGTACTGGTTCAGCTGCGTATACATGGTGTTGATCTGCCGCTGCCCGAACGCGTCGTACAGCATATTGTCGATCGTGGTCGGCGCAATCCCCAGCCGCGACGCCGTCACCCGGTCAATCACCAGCGACACCGCCAGCCCGCCCACCTGTTGGTCGGTCGCCACGTCCTCCAGCTCGGGCAGCTCCTTCAGTCTCCTCAGAAACCGGTTGGTCCACTGGTTCAGCTCGTTCTGGTCCGGGTCCTCCAACGTGTACTGGTACTGCGTCCGGCTCACCCGGTCGTCCACCGTGATGTTCTGCACCGGCTGCATGAACAGTTGGATCCCCTGCACCTTGTCAATCTCCGGCTCCAGCCTGCGAATCACGTCCGCCGCGCTCAGGTCCCTTTGGTTCAGCGGCTTCAGGTTGATCGACATTCGCCCGCTGTTGGTGGTCGTATTCGTCCCATCCGCGCCGATGAACGACGACAGGCTCTGCACCGCCGGGTCGGCCAGGATCACACCCGCCAGCTCCTGCTGCTTCTCCGCCATCGCCTTCGACCCAATCGTCTGCGGCGCCTGCGATATCCCCTGGATCACCCCAGTGTCCTGCACCGGGAAGAACCCCTTGGGAATCATGATGTACAGAAAAACCGTCAGCAGAAGCGTGCCCAGCGCCACGCACATCGTCACCCTCTGGTAGCGCAGCACGAACTTCAGAGTCCTTGCGTAGAACCCGATCATCGCGTTGAATCCGCGCTCTGAAGCCCGGTACACGCGCCCCTTCTGCTCGCCCCCATGCCGCTTCAGGATGCGCGCCGACATCATCGGAGTCAGCGTCAGCGATACCACCGCCGACAGAATGATCGTCACCGCCAGCGTCACCGCGAACTCGCGGAACAGCCGCCCCACCACGTCGCCCATGAACAGCAGCGGGATCAGCACCGCGATCAGCGACACGGTCAGAGACATGATGGTGAACCCAATCTGTTCCGCGCCCTTCAGCGCCGCCTCCATCGGTGGGTCGCCCGCCTCGACGTAGCGCGAGATGTTCTCCAGCATCACGATCGCGTCGTCCACCACGAACCCAGTCGAAATCGTCAGCGCCATCAGCGACAGGTTGTCCAGGCTGTACCCCAGCAGGTACATCACGCCCAACGTCCCCACCAGCGACAGCGGCACCGCAACGCTGGGAATGATCGTCGCCCACAGGCTCCTCAGGAACAGGAAGATCACCATCACCACCAGCGCCACCGTCAGCAGCAGTTCGAACTCCACATCGTTCACCGAGGCCTGGATCGCCGTTGTCAGGTCGGTCAGCGGAGTCACCGTCACGCCCTTGGGCAGGTTCGCCTCAAGCTGCGGCAGCAGCCGCTTGATGCTTTTGACCACCGTGATCGTGTTGCCGCCCGGCTGCCGCTGCACGTTCACAATGATCGCCGGCTGCTTGTTCATCCACGCCGCCTGCGTGGTGTTCTCCACTCCGTCCACGATGTTGGCCACGTCGGTCAGCATCACCGGCGCGCCGTCGCGGAACGCCACCACCACCTTGCGGTAGTCCTGGCTCGTCACCAGTTGGTCGTTGGAGTCGATCTGGTAGTCCTGGTGCGGCCCGTCGAAGTTTCCCTTGGCCGCGTTCACGCTGGACTGGCTCACCGCCGTGCGCAGGTTCTCCAGGTCGATCCCGTACGACTCAAGCGCAGTCGGGTTGGCCTGGATGCGCACCGCCGGCTTCTGTCCGCCGCTGATGCTCACCAGCCCCACCCCGCTCAACTGCGAGATCTTCGGCGCCAGCCGCGTGTCCACCAAATCTTCCACCTGCGACAGCGGGAACGAGTCCGACGTGATCGCCAGCGTCAGCACCGGCGCGTCCGCCGGGTTGGTCTTGCTGTAGATCGGCGGCGCAGGCAGGTTCGCCGGCAGGAAGCTCTGCGCCGCGTTGATCGCCGACTGCACCTCTTCCTCCGCAATATCGATGTTCAGGCTCAGCGTAAACTGCAGCACAATCACCGAATTGCCCGCCGAGCTGGTCGACGTCATCTGGCTCAGCCCCTGCAACTGCCCGCACTGCCGCTCCAGCGGCGCAGTCACCGTCGTCGCCATCACATCCGGGCTCGCTCCCGGATAGAACGTCAGGATCTGGATCGTCGGATAGTCCACCTCAGGCAGCGCCGACACCGGCAGTTGCGTGTATGCAACGATGCCCACCAGCATGATGGCCGCCATCAGCAGCGACGTCGCAACCGGACGCAGAATGAAAGGACGCGACGGACTCAAGGGGCGCTACTCCCACTGGGATTGGCCGGAATCGGTTTGCTGGAGATCGAGATCGGCGTATTGTCCTGCAGCTTGTCGAAGCTGCTGGTCGCCAGCACATCGCCCGGCGCGATCCCCTCCACCTGCGCCGTGGTTGCATTGGTCACGCCCACCGTAATCGGCGTCAGGTGCGCCTTGTTGTTCGCCAGCACAAACACAAACGCCGCCTGCCCGTTGTGTTGCACCGCCGCGCTGGGAATCAGCGTCACCCCCACCAGCGTGTTCACCAGCAGCCGTATGTTCACAAACTGGTTGGGAAACAGCGACGAGTCCGAGTTGGCAAACTCCGCCCGCGCCTTCACCGTGCCCGTCGTCGTGTCGATCTGGTTGTCCAGCGTCAGCAGCGTTCCCTTGGCCAGCTGCTTCTGGTCGCTGCGGTCGAACGCATCCACCTCCAGCTTGGCCCGCTTGCTCAGTTGCGGCTGGATCTTTCCCAGGTCGTCCTCCGCCACGCTGAAGACCGCCGTAATCGGCTGGATCTGCGTCACCACCGCCAGCACCGTGCCCGCATTGGCCTGCACCACGTTGCCTGGGTCCACCAACCGCAGCCCCACCCGTCCCGTGATCGGCGCCACGATGTGGCAATACTCCACCTGGATCTGGTCGTACTGCACCGTGGCCTCGTCGTTATGCCCCGTCCCCAGGTCCTGCTGCACCAGCTTCTCCTGGTCGTCCAGCGTCTGCTTGGGAATCGCATTGCGCGCCCACGCCGCCTTGTACCGTTCCAGGTCCATCTGCGCCTGCGCCAATACCCCCTGGTCGCGCTCCAGAATCCCCTGCGCCTGGGCCAGCGTCGCTGCATACGGACGCGAATCGATCTCGATCAGCGGATCGCCCTTCTGCACCAGTTGCCCCTCGGTGTAGTGCACCGCCGTCACAATCCCGCTCACCTGGCTGGTGATCGACGCGGTATACACCGGAGTCACCGTCCCGATCGCGTCCACATACACGCCGATGTTCCCCTTCTGCGCCGTCACCGACGTCACCGCAACCACCGCTCCAGCCGCGTTGCGCCGCCCCGTCGCCGCACTCTGGGTCGCCTCGTGCTGGCGCAGCACTAGAACAAACGCCGCCGCAAAGATCAGCAGCAGCAGAATCCACACCCAGATGCGGATCGTCTTGCGCTGGGGGCTTGCGTTCTTGGCAGACAGTTGGTGATCGAGGCCTGTATGAGGTTGCTGATTTGTATCAGGTTGCAATTCGTTCTCCTGGCCAGGCGCGCAGGGCGCGCACTCTCCCCCACGCAACTTGTGGCGCTCTGGAAGTTGACGAGTCGGCCCCGAACTTTGTTGCATACGCTATGGCCTTGCCGCAGCATCTTCGTCCAACTCGTTACAGTGTTTCCGCTTCCCAACGATTGTAGCGCAGCACGGGTGCCTCATTCCTGCGCGTCTCCCCACTCGCAGGTTCCCCGCCAAAATTGTTGGGACGTCTTCTTTGGTGGAGCTGAGCGGGATCGAACCGCTGACCTCCTCGTTGCGAACGAGGCGCTCTCCCAGCTGAGCTACAGCCCCCACACCGACGCGCTACGCCCGCCGCTCCCGTCCCCCGGAATGGAATCTCCTCCATCGGGGCCGCCGAGCCGCGCGCCACGCCGTCGTTTCAACTCTACGAG
>JBEKWE010000004.1:0-38481 GCA_049513335.1 Acidobacteriaceae bacterium
CGCTTGCGGTCGCGGTCGAAGGCGATGCTACAGAGGTTGCGCGCGGCGGGCGCGGGCGGCGGCGGCGGCGCGACCACGGTGACGGTGGTGGTGGAGGAGGCCGACTTGCCGAGGTCGTCGACGACGTTGCAGGTGACGTCGATGATGCCGGGGCTGACGTCGGCGGCGGAGAGGGAGCCGGTGGCCTTGTCGCCGGTGATCTGTCCGGCGGTGGTGGCGAAGGAGAAGTTGAGCGGGCGGTTCTGCGGGCTGCGTCCCTCGGAGGTGATGGTGGAGATGCCGCCGGGCAGGATGCTGCTGGGGTTGGCCGAGCAGGAGATGGTGGGCGGATCGAAGGCCTGGATGCGGTAGCCGGCGGCGCACTCGGCGTGCTGGGTGGGGCGGCTGCCCTCGCTGACGCGGCCGGTGACGACGTAGTCGCCGGGCGCGAGGTCGGCGGTGGAGATGGTGGCGACATCGTCGGTGGCCTCGATTGGGCCTCCGTTGGTCTCCCAGGTGTAGACGGGCTTGAGCTTGCGGCCGGTTTCGAGGTTGAGGACGCTTCCGGTGACGGTGATGGGGTCTCCGGGAAAGACGGTGACCGGCTGCACCACGCAGCCATAGGACGCGGGGAGTTCCTCACTCGACCCGCCGAAGCGGATGACGCCGCCGGCGCTGAGGCGGTAGGCAGTGATCTTGGCAACGCCGCCGTTAAAGAAGGACGGCGCGGAGTTCAGGCCAAAGTTGGTGTCGGAGTACTCCATGTCGGCCTGGATGGGACGGAGGGCGAGGCGATTGTGGAATGGCGCAAAGGGCAGGATGTAATCGAAGCCAGCGCCGACGGTGGCGCCATATCCCCAGGTGCAGGGCTGAACCAGAGGGCCACCGGCTCGGGCGCCGCCGAAGAGCAGGTGGGCGAAGGGAACGTAGCGGCCGTACTGGATGCGGTAGATGGGGCCGGCCTGGGCGACGTAGGAGCAGTCGTCTGGACCGTAGGGTGAGGCCGCACCCTGGAAGACGACTCCCAAGTGGTTGCCGAAGTAGCCGGCCAGGCTGCCGATACCGCCCTTGACGATGGGCTCGTACGTATAGCCGTTGAGGCGTCTGCGAGCCTGCGGGCGCAGCCTGGGCCGCGCAGCAGAGTGGAACGAGAGCGGCGGCTGCGGCCAGCAGAAGTGCGCGGAAGAGGTTGGGAGAGCGCCGGTGCATCATGTATTCCTCCACATCAGTGTTTCAGACTCCTGCCGAGACGGGTGGAACGGGAATCGAGCAAGTTACTCCTGGGCCACGGTGAGCGTGACCGAGGCTGATTGCGAACTCACTCCGCTGACCGAGGTCGTGCCGGTAATGGGGATGGTGTAGACCTGATTGATACTGGACAAGCATGCGCAACCAGCGAGGCTGATGATCCCGGCGGTGAAGAGAAGCGCGAGCGAAGGCGATCGGCGCAAGACCGTTTGGCGTCCTGCCGGCGGGAGTGTGCAGCGCCGGGAGAGTGAGCCGCGCGTCGGCCAGGGTGGTGGTGACGGTCATGGTCGTGGTCACGATGGCGCCGTCGCCCGTGCCGGTGAGGTTCACGGTTGGGGTGGCAAAGACGCAGCTCGCGTCAGCGGGTAGACCCGAGCAGGCGAGCGTTACCGGGCCGGCAAAGCTCTGGACAGAGGAGACCGTGACGATATAGACAGTCGATCCGGGGCCGCTGATGAACTGGCTCGGCGGAGCGGCAGAGAGGGTGAAGCTGCCGGGGTTGACGGCCTGGGCGATCGTGCCCGAGCTGGAGGCGAAGTCGGGGGTTGCCTGGTAGGTTGCCGTAATGGTGATAGTGCCCACCGGGAGCGTGGATGTGGTGTAGGTGGCTACGCCGGAGGCATTGAGCGTGCCCACACACAGCAGCGTTGTGCCGTTATAGAAGTTGACGGTCGCGGCCGTTACGGGAACACCGGCCCCGTAGGTGACGGTGGCGGTGAAGGTGACGCTGGTCCCCTGGGTGACAGGAGTGGCGGAGGTTATCACCGTGGTGACGGTGGCGAGCGGCGTGATGGCGAGCGTGCCGGGGACGACCGTGACGGTTGCGTAGTTGGCGATGTTAGCGCCCGTGACGGTGGCGGTGATGGGGTAGCTGCCTACGTCGGAGAGGGCGGTCGCCGTGGTCGCGTAGGTGACGGTGAAGGTGTCGCCGGGGGCCGCGCCGCTGATGGTGCTGGTGAAGGTTGGGTTGCGTGCGGCGTAGGCCCTCGCCGCGTTATTGACCGTGACCACCATCGGCGCGGTCGCCAGAGTGATGGTCAACGTTCCCTGATTCACGGTCACGTTGCTGTAGTTGGCCGCGGCGGCGCCGGAGAGGACTGCGGTGATGGGATATGCGCCGACAGGAGAAAGTATGGTCGCCGTGGTCGAGTAGGTGACGGTGAAGGTGTCTCCGTTGAGCGCGCCGCTGATTGTGCCGGTGAAGGTTGGGTTTGGCGTGCCGTAGGGCCGCGTGGCGTTATTGACGGTAATGACCAGAGGCGTCGACGAGGGCGTGATGGTCAGCGTTCCCGGATTTACCTGGACGGTGTAGTTCGCCGCCGCCGTGCCGCTGACAATTGCGGTGATCGCGTAGCCGCCCACCGGAGAGGCGATCGTCGCCACCGTCGAGTAGGTGACGGTCACAGTGTCGCCATTGAGCAGGCCGCTGATGGTGCCGGTGAAGGTGGGATTGGGTATGCCGTAGGTGCGCGAGGTGCTATTCACCGTGACCACCAGCGGCGTGGTGGCTGGTGTGATGGTCAGTGTGCCGGGAACGATTTGGACGTTGGCGTAGTTGCTGAGGCTAGCACCGCCGGTGATGGTTGCGTTGATGGCGTAGGCGCCTGCGGAAGAAAACTGCGTTGCCAGCGTCGAGTAGCCAAGGGTAAAGCTGTCGCCGTTGAGCGCGCCGCTGATGGTACTGGTGAAGGTTGGATTGGGTGTGCCGTAGGGGCGGTTGACGTTGTTGACCGCAATGATCAGGGGCGTCGTCGAGGGCGTGATGGTCAGCGTGCCGGAGACGATTTGGACGCTGGCGTAGTTGCTGAGGCTGGCGCCGCCAGTGATGCTTGCGTTGATCGGGTAGAGGCCGAGGGGCGAGGTTAGCACCGCCGTTGTTGTATAGGTGAGGATGAACGTGTCGCCGTTGAGCGCGCCGCTGGAGGTGTAGGTGAAGGCTGGGTTGGGCGTGCCGTAGGGGCGGCTGACGCTGTTGACCGTAATGATCAGAGGCGTCGTCGAGGGCGTGATGGTCAGCGTGCCCTGCACTGCGGTCAGGTTGTAGTTGGCCGCGGCCGGGCCGGAGATGGACGGCGTGATCGTATAGCTGCCCACCGGTGAGGCGATCGTCGCCGCGGTCGAGCAAGTGACCGTCACAGTGTCGCCATTCAGCAGTCCGCTGATCGCATAGCCGAATGTTGGATTGGCAGTGCCGTACTGCCTGCTGGCGCTGTTGCATGAGACGACCAGGGCCGTTGTTGCCGGTGTAATCGACAACGTACCGGAGACAACCTGAATGCTCGAGTAGTTGCTCAGGTTCGCGCCCGAGACACTTCCGTTGATGGCGTAGTTCCCGACCGGCGATGCAATGGTGGCCGACGTCGAGTAGGCGATGTTGAAGGTGTCGCCGGGAACCTCGCCGGTGATAGTGCTGGAGAAGGGCGGGTTGGATGTGTCGTACGGACGGGAGGCATTGTTCACCGTAATGATCAGGGGCGTCGTCGACTGCGTGATGATCAGCGTGCCGGCATTGATGATTACGTTGTAGTCGGCGATATTCGCGCCGGTAACGACTGCGGTGATGGTATAGGACCCGACCGGCGAGAGTGTCGTCGCCGAGATCGAGCAGGTGACGTTGATGACGTCGTTGTTGACCACGCCGGTGATGGTCCAGGCGCATGTGGGATTGGCCGCGCCATACTGACGCGTGTAGCTGTTGACGTTGACCGTCAGGGGGGCCTTGGTGACATTCAGGGTGGTTGTGCCGGTCACCGAGCTGTAGTACGAGTTGGTGGAGGTGAAGGTGAAGCTGACGGTGTAAGTGCCGAAGGCGAGGCCGCTCGGGTTCGCGTTGCATGTGATTGTGCCCGCCGATGCGTTGGTTATCGAGGTTGTGCAGAGCGTCTGGCCGCCAATGTAAAAGACCATTGTGCCGCTGGCGGGGAAGCTGCCGGTGAACGTGAACGACTCCGAGAAGGAGTAGCCGTAGACCTCGGTCTCCGAGAGGAGGGTGAAGGGCAGAGGCACGGTGCTGTAACCGCCGGACCCGCTGGTGCTGAAGAGGACGGTCTGCTGCGAGTTGTAGGAGTTGGAGACGAGGTTGGACTGGCCTGCCGGGGCGGAGCCTGCCGCCGTGGGGGTGAAGGTGTATCCGATGTCGCAGACCCCGCCGGAGACCACCGGGTTGAAGCAAGTAGTGGTGGGGCTGGCCGAGACTTGATAGTGCACAGTATCGGTGGTGGTGATCGGATAGTCAGCGGTAAAGGTAAGGTTGGCGTTGCCGGCGTTGGCCAGATACTGCAACTGCGGGGAAGAGGTGGCGCCGATGAGCACGTTGCCGAAGGCGATGGTGCTGGTGACCGGGTAGGAGACCTCGCGCAGGGCGTTGTTGGCGGAGTCGATGACGAAGAGGTCGCTGGAGCCGTCGAGGGCGATGGCCAGCGGCGCATTGAGTGTGGCCGCGGTGCTGGGGCCATTGTCGCCGGTGTATCCCGCCGTGCCGGTGCCGATGACGGGATAGATATCTGTGCCGTTGCTGATGGTCGCGTAGACCGCGTAGACGATGTTGGCAGTATCGTCCGCGATATAGATGTCTCCGGCCGCGTCGATGGCGAGGCCGTCCGGCATCAAAAGGCCGGTGTCCGTGGCCACGCCGGAATTGGTGGTTGAAGTGGTGCCATTGCCGGCGATGATGTGGATGATGCCCGCGCTGTCGACCAAGTAGACGTAATGAGTGCCGGCATCCGCGATGGCGAGGCCATTGGGCCCAAGCGCAAGGCCGCTGGGATCGTACAGCGACGCGCTGGTGGCGAGTATTCCATTCGCGGGTGTATTGCTTCCGTTCCCCATAACCACGCTGCGCTGCCCGCCGGCGTAGATCTCAGTCACGTTGTGTACTGAACCTCCCATCGCGACGAAGAGGTCGCCGAAGCCGTCGATGGCCAGCGAATTGACGTACAGCAGTCCGGTGGCATAGGAGAGGTTGATGGAGCCGTCGGCGCCGAAGCGGGCGATGCTGATGTTGCCGCCAAGCGAAGCAGACGAATTGGCGACATAGATGTTGCCTGCCCCATCGACCGCCATCGCGGTGGGTGCGAGCAGTCCCGCGCCCTGCGGAACAACCACCTGCGCGGCGCCGCTGCCCGCGGGGAAGTAGAGCACGTCGGCGGTGGTCGAGCCATTGCCCTGCTCCAGAACATAGGCTCCGCCCGCCGAGTCCGTCGTCACCGCAACCGCAGTATGCAGCCCGGTGCCACGGGTCGAGGCCACTCCCGGAACCAGAAGGCTGAGCGGGCCGATGCCCAGGCCTTGCAGTTCCACGCTGATCAGTTTGCCGCTGATCGAGTCCTTCAGTCGCAGCGCGGAGTAGCGATAGCCGGGACGGGTGGGCGAGAAGGTGATGGTCACCGTGCAGGTGGTAGAGGCCGACTGGGCCCCGCTGCACGTGGTGCTGACGATGTTGAAGTCCGTGCCGACGGTGAGGGTGAGACTCACCGTCTGGTTGATGCTGAAGACGACGGTCTGGCTGGCGCTGGTCGATCCCACGTTTGTTGGCGGGAAGGCCAGGTTGGTTCCCAGCTTGCGCACGATGTTGTTCTGCGAGTCGGCCAGATAGATGCTGCCGCCGGTGTCCGTGGTGACGCCGAGCGGCTGGTTGAGGGGAACCAGCGAGGCAGCCTGGCCCTCCTGCGAGACGTTGTACGGACCGGAGGCGCCGGTGGACAGACCCGCAATCGGGGTCAGCGAGTTGCTCCCGGAGTTGAAGCTGACCACATTGTTGGAATTCGACCCCGACTCCGAGATGTAGAGTGAGCCGTTGGCCGAGAATGCCAGCCCGTAGGGATTGTTGAGGGCGGTCGCGGTACTGCCGGTGAGGTCGTTGGTGCATTGCCCAACGGCTGTTTGGGGAGTGGTCAAACCGGCAATCTCGCGCACGCAGTTGTTGTTTGAATCGGCGATGAAGAGGTTGCCGTTCTTGTCGAAGGCAAGGCCAGCGGGCCGGTCGAGTTTTGGGTTTGTGCCGATGATTCCCGAGCAGAGCGTCGTGGCTGCATAGGTTGACGGCTGACCCGCAACGGAGCAGATTGTGGTGGCCGGGGCGCCGGCCAGGTGGCGCACCACCTGATTGACGGTGACACCCGTTCCCGAGCCGACGATCGAGATGTAGAGGTTGGAGCTGCTGTCCACGGCCAGGCCCATGGGCACAGGCGTATCCGAATTCGTAGTGACGATGGTGCATGTGCCGGCGACGGTGTTGAGGGCGTTTGCGGCGAAGCTGTCGACGACTCCGCTGGCCAGGCTGCGCACGCAGTTGTGCTGGCTGTCGGCGATATAGAGGGTGTTGGAGCTGTCGATGGCCAGGCCGGTGGGCGCCAGCAGTCCTTCTGTGGGATTGGGTCCCGGGTTGCTCGCGGTATTGCAGGTATCGCTCGGGCTGCCGCTGACCCGCAGTCCGGCCACCGTGGAGACATGGCCGGTGGTGTCCACCTTGCGCACGCAGTTGTTCTGCGTGTCGGAGATGTAGAGGTTGCCAAACGAATCGAAGACGATATAGGACGGGACATTCAGTTCGGTGGCCGTGGCAACCCCCGTGTCGCCGTTGAAGACGCTTGGAACGGCTCCGGTACCGGCGTAGCGCGAGGTTGTATCCAGCAGCGTGGCAAACTGGCCACGGGCACTCGCCGGTGCTAAACCGGTAAGTCCTGCAAGGAGTAGAACTAAGGGCCTAGGGAAGACATCTCTACGAGTACACAGACGGGAGGTGTTCATTGTGGAAAAACTCCAGAAGATCGATCGCCGTTCATAACCATCTGCACAGACCTCACTCAGGACCGTGCCGGGCGTGTCGGAAAGTGCTATCACTCCGCGGATTTTCAACATTATAGGTTCGGCCTGATATAGAAAGACACGAAAATCGCTGGCCGTCGGGAATATTAGTTATCGGTTGGAGACGTTACTGTCTGATTACTACTGGTTACTCGCACCGATTGCAGGAACGGGAGCGGGGGATTTCTGCCTCCTCGCCGACCTGCGAAACGAAACACAGAGTCCCTTTGTTTACTTTGACAATGCTTCGCTTGCGGGTCCACGCCGCGTTGATGCAATCCAGGAGCAATCAGGAGTGGGAGACGCCGTACGCGTCCAGGACGTCTTGGAGCGTCACGATGCCGACCAGCGTGTGAACATTGGCGCGGCTGACCACCGGCAGCAGATCGATCTGGTTGCTTCCCATCCGCTCCAGCGCGAGGTCCAGCCCCTGATCGGCGTGCATGTGGGGAAAGACCGGCCCGACCATCAGATCGTCGAGCAGCCTGGCGGAGTCCTCGTCCACTTCGACCTCCATCTGCGACTGAGTGACGATGCCGATGACGCCGCGCTGGTCCGTGACCAGGGCCGATCGATGGCCGCTGGCGCGGATGCGTCCCAGGGCCTCGCGCACCGTGATTTCGGATTCCAGCAAAAGCCCAGGAGCTTTCATGATCTCCGCGACGGTGCGCTGATCTTGATGCAGCCGCGTCCTGGCGCTGGGCAGATGGATGCCGTCCTGCACGGCCAGCGCCTCGTAGATGGGCTCATGCTGCAGGAGGGAGGCGACGAAGAGGCTGACCATGTTGGCGATCATCAGGGGAACGATGACGGCGTAGTCCTGGGTCATCTCGAAGATGATGAGTACCGAGGTCATGGGCGTGCGTACCACGCCTGCGAAGACCGCACCCATGCCCACTAGCGCATAGGCGCCGGGCGTGGCCGTCGCCAGCGGGAAGAGATGATGCGCCGCAGTGCCGACCACGCCTCCCAACATGGCGCCGAGGAAGAGCGAGGGGCCAAAGATGCCGCCCGCGTTGCCCGAGGCATAGCTGGTGGTGATGGCGAAGAGCTTGAGCACGAGGAGCAGAATCATCAGGTGGAATGCCATGCGTCCGTTCAGCGCGTCGCCGACAAAGCCGTAGCCCACGCCCAGCACCTGAGGGACAAACCAACCCATTCCGCCCACCAGCAGCCCGCCCACAACGGGCTGGAACCAGACGGTCCACTGGGGGAAGCGCAGGAAGCGCGCGCGCTGGTTCAGCAGTAGCCATGAGAAGGCCGCCGAAACCACTCCGCCAGCCACGCCGAGGACCGCATAGACGGCAAACTCGGACGAACTGACCAGGTGATATTGGGGTACTGTGAAGAGCGGATGATCGCCGAGAGATAGACGTAGAACGACCCATGCCGTCGCAGAGGCCAGCACCACGCCGCCCATCATGGGCGCGTTGAGGTCGCCCATGATCTCCTCCAGGGCAAAGACGACCGCGGCCAGGGGAGTATTGAATGCGGCTGCAATGGCCGCCGCCGCGCCCACCGGGATCAGGTTCTTCACCTGCTCGGTGCTGAGGCCCAGCGCGCGTCCCAGAACGGAGCCGATGCCAGCGCCCACCTGCACCGAGGGGCCTTCGCGGCCGAGGGGAATGCCGCTGGCCAGCGTCGCCGAGGTGCAGAAGAACTTGCCCAGCACGGTGCGCAGCGTGATGCGGCCGTCGCGGGCAAAGAGCGCGGCCTTGGTCTGGGGCACGCCGCTGCCGCGCGCATTGGGGAAGAAGCGATAGAGCAGATAACCGATGCCGAGCGATCCTGCGACCGGGAACATGAGACGCCGCCAGGGCGCGCCCACCACCGGGTACAGGCGCATTCCCATGCGTTCCGTTAGCACGATAAAGGCGACGACGGCTAGACCGGTGAGCGCGCCGATGACCAGCGACAGAGCCATAAAAACGTGGCTCTCGCTATGCCGCAGCGGGGCCATGCGCTCCGCGAGCGAGACCTGCCACCAGCTCCTGCTCGCGGTCGAAATGGGTTCCGTCATCTTGTGGGAAGGCCCTCCCATCCAGAATATCCCAATGGAATTGTCCTAAATCGGAATCTCCCTTTCATCTCTGATTCGTTTGGAATGTACCGCTCCCTTCAACCTAAACCCCACCACGCCTAGCCATACGCCAGCCGCCAGATAGATCGATTCGGTGAATCTATAGTATGTTTGATTATGGTCGTCGGCTTACGCCTGATACTTCGCACCTCGGGTATCTGCCTGCTGGGACTTGTTGCCTCGATCACGACACCCGCATCGGCTCAGCTAAAACTCGCGCCGGCGCAGCTTACACCGCAGGTCATCGACTCGGCCATCCTGGCGGTGGCACCACCAAGTGCCCAGTTCCACGTATCAACCAATTCCTGCCTCCGCTCGCCTCTGACCGTTTCACCCAGCTCTGCCGCGCATCGCTTGAGCAGACGAATCTTCGTTGAAGATTCGACCCCGCTCTCAAACGTTGCTCTGAAGACTGTGCGGCTGCAAGACCCGATGCGACCTCAAGTGTACCCGCCGACAGTGTCTCCTGCGCTGCAAAACAACTCTGCCTCTCACGCGAATCGACAACGCGCCCCCTGAATTCTCCTACAACTCGATCTCGTTGAATGGCCGTCCGAAATGACCTCAGGTCATTATTGCCGCAACGTTGCATAACGAAAAGGAGATTCACCATGAACTACTCCAAGCTGAAGAAGCATCCAGTCGCAGTCTGCCTTGCCGCCATCATGATTCTTGCGGGATGCCACAAGAAGGCTGCCGCTCCACCACCGCCTCCACCGCCCGCACCTGCGCCAGCACCTGCGCCCGCACCCACCGCCAATATTACAGTCAACCCGTCGGTGATCGATCAGGGGCAATCCGCCACGCTGACATGGAAGACAACCAACGTTACCGACGCGTCGATTGAGGGCATCGGCTCGGTTGCTCCCAACAGCTCCCAGTCCGTCTCGCCAACCCGGTCGACTACCTACACACTCACCGCCAAAGGGCCCGGAGGCAGTGTTGAGGCGAACGCCCGGCTCACGGTCAATCCTCCTCCGCCCACACCGGTGCCTCCGCCCCCGCCCATCACCGAAGAACAGCTCTTCGAGCAAAATATACAGGACATCTATTTCGACTACGACAAGGCCGACATCCGCAGCCAGGACTCTCCTGTAGTCGAACAGGATTCAGCGTTTCTGCTCAAGTACCCGGACATCAAGCTGCTGATCGAAGGTCACTGTGATGAACGTGGATCGGCTGAGTACAACATCGTGCTTGGACAGAAACGCGCTGAGTCGCTTCAGAAAGCGCTCGTCAGCGATGGTATTCCCGCCAGCCGCATCCGGGTCATCAGCTATGGAAAGGAGAGGCCCTTCTGCACCGATTCAAATGAGCAGTGCTGGCAGCAGAACCGGCGCGATCATTTAAAGATCGACCGCTAGCAAGTCAACTCGCATAGGGAAAGGTGCCCGCCTGAATTGGTTGGCACCTTTTCGCTGTCATGCATGGCGAAGTGTTGAATTGCGCACGGCAATTCAGTCCGGTGCCGTATGCTAGCGACAGACAAACCCATGGGCCGGAATCTCTTCATTCTCGCTGCGTCGCTTGCGCTCTTTGCGCTGATCTCATGCGGCATTGCGTACAGCAACATCGCGCGGCAGCCGGGCTCGCCGGGCGACGCCTCGCTGTGGCGGACGATGGGGCTGGCGCTGTTCGTGCTGGCGCTGCTGGCCGCGCTGGCCGGGGTGATGGCGTCGCTCTTCGAGCAGGCTAGGCGGCGCAGCGAAGAGGCGCGCAGACGCAGGCGGTCGTGAATACGGTGCAGGCAATCTTGAATCTACCGCGCCTCTCCTGATCCAACCCGCGCGCAGACGATACAATCGACAGTGAAGGGGGGCCAAGCCGATGTTTGAGGTCACCGTGGAAGCCGGCTTCTCCTCCGGCCACTACCTGCGCAACTACAAGGGCAAGTGCGAGAACCCGCACGGCCACAACTACCGCGTGCTGGTGACGCTGGAGGGCGCGGAGCTGGACGAGGCCGGGCTGCTGCTGGACTTCAAGCTGCTCAAACACCTGCTGCGGCCGGTGGTCGACGCGCTGGACCACCGGATGATCAACGACATTGCGCCGTTTACCGAGCTGAACCCATCGGCGGAGAACCTGGCGCGCTACTTCTACCAGCAGACCGCGCGACAACTTGAAGAGATGACCGGCGGGCGGGTGCGGGTGAAGGACTGCACGCTGTTTGAGACCGACAGCAGCTTCGCGCGGTACTACGAGTAGAACTCAAGGACTCTAGGGAAGGTCTGCACAGGTGTTCGAGATTCCCTCGGCGGCTAAAGCCGCATTGATAATAGGCCGCTTGCGGCGGGACTAAAGTCCCGCCCTTTCAAAACGGGGACTTATTCAGAGATTTCCTAGAGCATTTTCACCAATGGTGAGGTGAAGAGTATCGCGCTGCGAATAAAATGCGGGGATTCTTCCCCTTCGCAAGCTCAGGGTCAGAATGACAATTCATTTCCCTCTACAGCAAGAGTGAAAATGCTTTAAGCAGCGAACTCCTTGCGGTAAAGGAGCGCGTGCAGGCTTTGCGCGTAGAAGTCCTTCGCTTCGCCGACGCGTGCGTAGCCGATGGATTCGTAGAAGCGGATGGCTCCGGCGTTGCCGGTGAAGACATGCAGCTCTATATCGGTGGCGCCGGCGGAGTGGAGTTTGGATTCGACGTCGGCCATGAGACGCCGCGCCAGTCCGCGCCTCCGCCATGCGGGAGCAACATCCAGGGTCACCACATAGCCGGTGCGCTGCTCCAACTGCGCGACACAAAAGCCTGCCAGTTCTCCTTGCGCCTCGGCCAGCACCGTCACCGCGCCGGGGGCCTCGGCAAAGCCGCGCATGGCTCCGCGGCTAAACTGGAAGACCGGCTCGAAGCAGACGAGATCGAGCGCGTACATTGCCTGCCAGTCGCCCAGGCGATAGCTGCGCAGCGTCGCGCGGGCCGTGCGGTCCCCGGCCTGGGAGTGGTTCGGAGCTGCGGTTAGAGCCACCGGCGCGCTCAGGCCTGCCGGCTGGGTGCAGCGACCGGCGCGGCGACCAGATTGTACAACCAGGCGAAGATGAGGCCGCCAGTGGTGCCGTCGAACAATCCGTAGACCGTTCCAACCAGAGCGTCACCGAGGTTGCGGGCCCCATGAAAACCCGGGTAGATGGAACTGACAAATACAAGGAACCCTGTACCGTAAGAAGGGAATGCGAGGTGAGCCAGTGCAGTAAACGCGACTCCTCCTCCCCAAAGCAGTCCAAGCGCAAATGCCATAGCTTTTACGGAAATTCGCATGATGTCATCCTCCCAACCTGATTTTGCTGCTGTAGGCTGCGCCTGCTCCTTCAGGAGATGAATTGGCAAGCCGCCGTCTTCTCTGTCGAACCGCCAGCATTCTAGAACAAATCCTCTCCAGGCTGCAGACAGGCGTGCCGCTGCCGGGATGCATCCCGGTTAGAGCCACCGGCGCACCAGCCTGCGCACCAGCTCGGCGGTGACGCCGTAGACGACGTAGGAGGCGATCTGGCTGCCGCGCTGGCGCGCAATTTGGGTCTCTTTCCCGGGCGCAGATGCGAGGCCAGGCGCGGGCTGTGCGGTCGTGCATTTCAGCTTCAGAAACGGCCAGCATCCGACAACCCGCGCGCGCTGCACGGGCAGTTCGCCTGTGTGGGCGAGCGCATCCAGCGCCAGGCCGAAGCCGGCCCCGTGTTTCGCGGTGGCTTCGGGATAGAACTCGGCGACCGCTCCATATGCAGCGCCGGTCACCGCGCCGAGGCCCCAGCGGAGGGCCTCGTTCTGCTGCTCCTTTGCGACGGACGACGGGTCTTCCGCGGAGACGCACTCGGCGGGTGGAATTGGAGACTCCGGCCCGGGCTTCGGCTGCGGGGGTAAGATGCGCTCGGCAAGTGTCTTGGCGGCGGTTGCGGCCAGCCCTGCGATCAAGCCGGCGATCAGTCCCTTGGCCAGCGACTTGTGTTTCTTCACCGCCGCAACTTTTGTCTCGCTCATGACAATCCCTTCAACATCTTGTTCTCAAGCCTCACGCGCTAGTCTCATGCGCCCAGTCGCGTCCGACATTGATTGTAGGATGCGTCCGCGCGGCATCGCGTGCGCTGTATCCACGTATAGCAGCTATAGCGCGGGCCTTCAGCCCGCAGTCGTGTGGCGGGTCCGATCCTGGGGCTTCGCCCCAGGCTAAATATAGGACGGGCCGTTGGCCCTTTCCAGGCAACGACAAAATACAACGGTTGCAACTAAGACAACAGTTGCGGCTAAGACAACGGTTGCGAAAAAGTCAGCGCAGGCCGCCGCCTTCTGGCCATTCGTAGACCACTACGCCCATGTCGCTGAGGGTCTTGATGGCGGCTTCGACGTTGCGGCGGACGGCGGGACGGGCCGAGACCGGCGTATCGTGCGCCTCTTCGATGGCAACCACGCGGCCATAGGGCCAGGAGTTCTGCGGCACGGCGTCCAGCGCGGCGGGCAGATCGCTGACGCGTACGGTGAGGTCCTGGCGGCGCGCGGAGGCGGGGCGCAGCATCCCGCCTGCGCCCAACTGGCTGGGGTTGGCGTCTGCCTGGGTCACATGCAGCGTGGCCATGTTCTGCTGCACGGTGAGGTAGGGGTTCTCCCATTCGGAGAGGCTGGCGATGGCCAGGTAGCGGCTCTTGGAGGGCGGCGGGATCAGGTCCAACTGCTGGCGCGCGGAGTCGACCGCCTGCTGGCTGGCGGTTGGGATGGTGGTGCCCGCCGAAGCGGGGTTGCAGCCCGTGAGCAGCATGGGAGAGGCGGCAAGGCAGAGGGCCGAAGCCAGCGCCAGCTTGGTTCGGGAAAAAGAAGACTGCATGAAGAAGTTGCGGCTGGAGAACGAAAGAAGAGGGGCAGTCATACGCACGTCTTAAGCATACCAAGACGTTGGATGCGCTTTCCAGCGGGCGCGCTTCCGCGGTGGCGGGTCAGTTTGGTTGTTGCCCTTTCTTGCGCACCCTTGATTGCGAAGCGGTCAAGGGTGCGCAGTCTTCAAAGGGAACGCGCTTTTCGGCACGGCTGAAGCCGTGCCCTTCCGATCGATCTTCACTTGCTCGTTCCGTTCGCTGTGATTCTGCCGCAGACGATACAATCGAAGGATGATTAAGGGGATCACGCTGGTGACGCAGGTGGCTTCGGCGGCTGCGCAGGAGAGGCTTGCTGGACTCTTCGGCGCGCTGGGCTTCGAGGCGGGCAAGGGCTGGGAGGATGGAAGCGGGCGGGGCGCGGCATTCCTGGCTCCGCTGGGCAACCTGGAGCTGGTGGCGGGGCGCGCGCCGGCTGTGCCTCCGGTGCTGATTGAAGTGACGCAACTGGACGAGGTGCGCGGGGTGGTGGCGCAGTGGGTGAAGGCCAACTGCAAGGCCGAAGAGATTGGCGAACGGCTCTCCGAGGTTGCGCCGACGCACTGGAAGTCGCGGCTGTTTACGGTTGCGCTGGATTCGTCACTACTGCTCGGCTTCTGGGAGTCGGAGAACCCGCTGCACGGCAAGCCGATTGCCGTTGAGGGAGATTTGTCGGCGGCGGGAATGCGATTTGCGATTGTGGTTGCACGCTGGAACACGGTGATCACCGACCGCCTGCTGCAAGGAGCGCTGGATGGGCTGCTGCGCTCGGGCGCGGCGCGCGCGGAGATCGAGATTGTGCGCGTACCGGGAGCGTGGGAGATCCCCGCGGCAGCGCGCACGCGGGCGGAGTCGAAGTCGGTCGATGCGATCATCACGCTGGGCTGCCTGCTGCGCGGCGAGACGGCGCACTACGAGGCGATCTACACGGAGGTGGCGCGCGGCATTGGCGAGTCGCAGCAGGCGACGGGCGTGCCGCACAGCTTCGGCGTGCTGACCTGCGAGACGCTGGAACAGGCGCTGGACCGCGCCGGAGTGAAGGCGGGGAACAAGGGCTTCGAGGCGGCCATTGCGGCCATCGAGATGGTTTCTGTAACGAGGAAGCTGCAGGCACCGCAAAGGAAACTGGCGGAGAAGAAGTAGGTGGGAACGCGCCGCAAGTCCCGCGAGCTGGCGATGCAGATGCTGTTCCAGGGCGACCTGGGCAAGCAGACGCCGGATGAGGTGCGCGCTCTCTTCTGGCCCTCGCGCGACGATGTGGATGCGGAGACACGCGGCTTTGCCGAAGAGCTTTATCGCGTCGCCACCGAGCGCCGGGCGGAGATCGACGCGCTGATCGAGACGCACGCCGAGAACTGGCGGCTGGAGCGCATGGCGGTGGTGGACCGCAACCTGCTGCGTGCGGCTGTTGCTGAGCTGCTGGGCTGCCCCAACACGCCGGCGGCCATCGTGATCAACGAGTCGCTGGAGATCGCGCGCCGCTACGCAGCGCCGGAGTCGGTGCACTTTCTCAACGGGGTGCTGGACGCCATTGCGCGCAGCCTGCTGAAGCAGCGCCTGGGATGAGGCCCTACCCCACGCAAGACCCACAACATAGTTCTGGCTTCCCCCTTGGAGAAGCCAGATGACCGCGATCGAGGGATGCCAATGGCTTACAAGATGGAAATGGCCTGCGCTTTGGCAGCCTCCACATCATTGAATTTAACTCTTGGGCGGACCGAGTTGCGGCCACTTTCCTTGGCTTCGTACATGGCCGCGTCGGCGCGCCGCATCATGCCCTCCCAGCCGCCTTGCGCGGGGTCAAGCTGGGCCACGCCGGCGCTGATGGTAAAGCGGATGGGCTCGTCCTCGAAGGGAATTTCAAGAGCTTCCACAGTCTGTCTTACGCGCTCTGCGGCCATGATGCCGGCCGAGGCAGTGGTATTGGGCAGCAGGATGGTGAACTCTTCGCCCCCGGTGCGGGCCAGCACATCGTTGACGCGCATCATGGGTTTGATTTGATGCACTAGGGCCTGCAACGCGGCGTCTCCTGCGGCGTGTCCGCGCGTGTCGTTAAGGTGTTTGAAGTGGTCGATGTCCAGCACGATCATGCAGGGCAGATGGCCATAGCGGATACTTCGCGTGGTCTCGCGCAGGGCCGCCTCCTCCATGGCGCGGCGATTCAGCGCTCCGGTAAGCGGATCGGTGCGTGCCTGCTCGGCCAGCTCCTTGCTTAACTCCGTCACCAGGAACCACAGGACGCACATCACCATGCAGGTGGCAAGAAAAGCCATAGCGGCCAGCGAACCCACCCACCACGGATCGGTTTGGGCGTCGACGGTCTTGTCCGCCCGGATATAACGCAGGTTGGTCAGAACAGCGCGGAAGATCATCACGACCACATCCGCGCTGAGGATGGTCGCCGTGACTCGCGCCACAACGGCAAACGGCCCGCGCCCGTTCTTGAAGAGGATCCATGCGGCAACGCCGCACACCAGAATATTGGGAATGTTGATGACGTTGTTGATGCGCGGAACATGGCCGAGAAACAGGATGGTATAGACCAGCAGAGCAAGCCCGATTGCAACGAAGGGCCACCACTGCCGTATCGGCTTGCGCAGCACAAACCAGCGCAGGCCCAACAACTGCATTACGAATGAGACCAGGTAAAGCTCATTGGCCACCATGTCGCTGAGGATTACAGGGAACTTATTTCCTTCCATGCCCTGCAGAACCAGTTTGACCAGCCCCACCACCATTCCGCCGGCAAACCACTTCATCCCTGTCACTTTGCGGTTGTTCCAGGCGAGCAGGCAGAGGCATGCCGTAAACACGGTCACCGAGACGATATTCGTGAAGAAGAAGGTTTCGTAATTGAGAACCATATCGTCGAAGAAAAGCTGCTTCTCGCAAAACATCATAGACGCTTTGCGACGGGTTGGAGTTGCTTTACATCATTAATGTCGATCCGAACAGGAAGCGTTCCGTTCAACTGAACTCCGTCCCGATCGGAATCTGGGTCGAAAACTCTGCCCCTCCCGCCTTCAGATAGGAAGCCCCGGATGTGGGGTCTTCAGCATCCTGCGGAGGATGGAACAGCTTCATTGTAGGAGCATTGAAAAAGAATGCCTTACAACTTTTGTGGGGGTAGGGATACACCTACTCAGGCAGCGTTCCGCGCTGCAGCCGGAGCTAGGTCGTCTTGCGCGGCTTCTGCACCAGCAGATTGACCGGCACAACGGTCCCGGCCGAAACGCTCTGGTTGGGCGCGGCGACCAGGTTGGGCGCCAGGGTCGATGAGTCGGTCAGCGTGCTGCGGTTGATGAGGTGAACCAGGTTGTCTCCCGAGGTCCCCACGTACAAGGTAGTGTTGTCCGCGCTGATGACGCCTGCGATGGGTGCCGTTGCCGTGCCGGAGAGCTTGATGTAGGTGGTCGTTCCCGGACCGCTTGCAGCCGGAGCATAGGCCGGCAGAACGCCGCCCGAGCCAGTGTAGGTGATGAAGGCGACCGACGAGTCGGAGGTCGGCAAGACCCCGGTAATGGCAGATGCCGCGACCGGCCTCAGAAGAGTGGATGTGAGCGTGTTGGAGAAGCTGAGCGTGCCTGTGGCGGGGCAGGCAACGCTGACGGTGGCACCATTCATGTTGCCGGCAGGGATGCTCACCCGCAGATCGTTCAGGGTTGGCACCGGCGTAACAGTCGCGCCGATCACATGCATTCCGTCGCTGGTTGCGGCGAGCCGGTCGGTGATGGCCGGAGAGCTGTCGGCTGGCGGATAGAAGACGTTGGTCTCGTTGGCCGGTGTGGTTGGTGTGCTCACCGAGCAGTAGCTGCGCGCCGTGGTGGCCGGTCCAGCAAAATACGCCCCGACGCTTGGCACTGTGATCGCAACATCGGTCACGGGCGTCCCGGCCGATGTGGCAGGAGTGATGCTGGTCCAGCCGGTATAGGTCGAGTAGACCAGCAACTGATCGCCGGCGGAGATGTACACGGTCTGACTGTCGGGGGAAAACTCGGCGTGGGTTGCTATCCCGCCGAAGGTGGAGATGACGCCCCCGGCCGAGTTCTGGAGCGAGATGACCTGGTGCACCGGATCGCTGATGACGAGGATGCTGCCGTTGGGCGACAAGGCGAGTACCGAGCCCGGCGAAGTGACATCGGTGCGCGTGAGGTTGAGCGTGTTCAGCGCATTCAGCACCATCAGCCCGGTCGAGCTGCCCAGGTAGATGGACGTGCCATCATTGCTGATGACCATGGAGTTCGGCACAAAGGGCAGCAGGAACGGCCCCCCCACCACAGACGTTGTAAAGTCGATCTGCACCACATCCTGCGAGAGTGTGCTGGCCATATACAGGACCGTGCTGTTGGTGCCTGGAGCGGTGATATTCACCGAATTTGAAGTGACCGGCTTGCCATTGCCGAAGATACCGATCTGGTTGTACGACGCAGAATTGCAACTGGGCGGCTGGCATATGGCGGAGATGGAGGCCGCGCCCGCGAAGGGCGGCGTCACCGTGGCACCTGCGGGAATGGTGGTTGGCGCGGTCGACACATACTGCAGCGACAGCCCGGTCAGGGGTACGCCATTGATGTCGAGTGCCGTGGCCACCAGCGACTGCGGATTGTTCTGGTTCACGACCACCGGATTGCTGGACGATCCAGCGGCGGAGAGGGTGATCGAGGCCGGCGGACAGGTGGAGAATATCCCCGCGGTGCTGGCTGCATCCGCCACGTTGGCCGAGATCAAGACAGATCCCGGTTGATTCGCCGTGGCCACGCCGTTCTGGTCGATGCTGACGACCGGCGAGATCGCGGTGGTGGACGTTTCACCCTGCGCGCTCAATTGCAGATGTCCCGCCAGGCAACTGATGTTGGTCTGGTTGGCGCCCGATCCGGCATAGACCCGCGCCACAAGCTGGGCGGTCGATCCCTGCGACACGCAGGAGTTGGCCAGATACGGCGGGGCCGTGACCGCGCCCGACGTCGCCAGCGGGCAACAGGCAGTCGTGGGATCGGTTGTACAGTTGGACGACGGACCGCCCAGCACAATGCTGGACACCACCGGATGCACGAAGATGGGCAGGGGATTGCTGGTTACGCTGTCCGCGCTTGCGGTGACATAGGCAATGCCCGACTTATTGGTCGTAATGCAGTAGGTATAGTCGGGAATTCCCCCACCGGAGTTGCGGTTCCACGTTCCCGCGCACAACTTCCCGGACGTCGGCTGTACGTCGGCGATGGTCATGTCCGTGGTTCCGTAGGTGTACGCCCCCACCGAAACGTTCGCGCCCTTGCAGTCGGTCGTCGTAGGCCCCTGCAGCTGTCCTATCTCCCCGTAGTTCAGCGAGATTCCGTAGACGATCGGCTGCAACACGATGGTGGCGGCCTGGGTTGTCGTCATGCCCGAGTCTCCGCCATTGCAGAATGCGGGCGCGAGATTGTGCGCGCAGCCCGAGATGGAGACACCGAATGGAAGCGAGGACAGAAGCAGAACAACCAACGTGACAAACCGACGCATTAAACCTCCCCGTCCAACTGGAACCAGAGCTGAACGGTCACACCGCAGACGCTAGAACCACAGATGTCAGTGTAGAAGCTGCGCAGATGGGACGCAAATAACCAGGGCTGCTTCGACGCGCCGGGGAAGCGATGGAGCGCAGTCCGCGCCGCGCCTCTACTTTGCCGGCATCTGGGCCTGGAACCAGCCGATGGTGCGCCGCAGCAGGTCGCGCTGGTGGGCTGGGTCGGCGAAGTGGTGGCCCTCGCCGGGATAGACCACAAGCTGCGCAGGAACGCCCTGGGCGCGCAGCGCGTGCCAGAACTCGAAGCTCTGCGGCGCGGGACACTCGCCGTCGCGGTCGCCCACCAGGAGCAGGGTTGGCGTTTTGACTTTCTTGATGAAGTTGATGGGGGAGGCCCTGGCGTAGACCGCCGGGTCGTCGTAGACGGATGCGCCGAAGAAGGGGAGCATCCACTGGTCGATGGAGTTCTCGCCGTAGTAGCTCTGCCAGTTGGAGAGGCCCGCGCCGGCCACCGCCGCGCGGAAGCGCGTGGTCTGGGTGACGGCGAACATGGTCATGAAACCGCCGTAGCTCCATCCGGTGATGCCTTCGCGATCACGGTCGATGGGGAATCGCTTCTCAATCAGGTCGACCCCGGCGAGGATGTCGCGCAGATCGCCGTAGCCGAAGTCCTTGACGTTGGCCTGGGTGAAGCGCTCGCCTTGGCCGAAGCTGCCGCGCGGATTGGGCAGGAAGACGAAGTAGCCCAGCGCGGAGAGGGGAATCGCGCTGTAGGTGGCTCCCGGCCAGCGCGGAGTGAGGGCGCTGGATGGGCCGCCATGGACGCTGACGATGAGGGGATATTTTTTCGAGGGATCGAAGTTGGCGGGATAGAGCAGCCAGCCCTGGATGGGCAGGCCGTCGCTGGTGTAGTCGATGGATTCGGCCTTGCCCCACGCGGGCTGGATGGCGTCGTTGAGGTGGGAGATCTGCTGGAGGTTGTCGGAGGGGCCGGCCCAGAGCTCGGGCGGGCGCGCGAAGGACTGACGGATGAGGGCGATGTTTCCGGTCTTGGAGAGTGAGACGCTCATCGAATCGTCGCCGGCATGGATTGTCTCGGGCAGCGTGATGTTCACGTCGGGATCGTCCTTGCCGGTGGCGAGGTCGAGCACGGCGATGCGGCTGCTGCCGCCAAAGTGCTCGGAGATGCCGAGGGTGTGGTCGTCGAGCCATGCGATGTAGGCGGGCGAGGCGGGGCGGTTGGGGGTTACGTCTTTGGGTTCGCCGCCGGTGGTGGGGATGAGATAGATGTCGCCGCCGGTTGAGCCCTGGTCGGACATGAGGCCGCCGATGAAGGCGATCTGCTTGCCATCGGGGGAGAATCGGGGGACGGCGATCTGTAGGCCGTGGAGTGGGCCGGATACCGTTTCGGGATTAAGCATGAGAGCCGGGCCGCCGAGGCCGCCACCACCGACACCGACTACCCTTCCCGGCGGTACGTTCTTATAGACACTATCCCGATATTCCTTGTTTTGCGCTGGGCCGGCCCCGACCGAGATGACGTAGAGGCGAGCCACCCACCAGTTGTTTTCGCCAGGCGGCGCTGCCGCAACGAAGACGATTTGACTTGAATTCGGAGACCAACTGAATTCGTATACGTGCAGATTCTCCGGTGTCACATAACGAAATCCGCTCGACGCAAGTTCGATGGCTGCAACTTGCTGCACCTCGATGTTGTCTTCGCCGATGACGCCGGACCAGGGCTTCATGGCATCGGTTGCTCCCGCGCGGCGTGTGGCGTTCTCGACGTAGAGGAAGGCGATGGACCGGCCGTCGGGCGACCACTGGAGCGAGCTGACCTCTCCGTGGAGATGGCTCACTTGCTTCATCACGTTGCTGGCCAGAGTCCAGACGAAGATATTTTGCTGCGCGGTTGGCTGCAATTTGCCGCTGCTGGCATTTTGGCTACTGTCGGAGCAATCGGAGAGGAGGGCGAGTTGCGAGCCATCGGGCGACCAGGCGGGATGCGATGCGGTGCAGATGCCGGGCTTGCTGCGCGCCGCGTCGCCGATGGTGTCTGGCGAGAGGACGCGATCAGGCGCGGAGCCGGCAGGCGCGATGCGAGTGAGGTGCAGCTCGGAGCCGCGCTCTCCGTTGAATGCCCAGGCTACCGTGTTGCCGTCGGGCGAGATGGCGGCGAAGGTTGGCGTGCGCACGCGGCCAAGGGAATCGAGCAGCGCGGCGATGCGCAGATCGGAAGTGTTGCCGGTTGAGGCTGGAGCTGGCTGCGCGATCTGCGCGGAGGTGACGAGGTGCAGGCAGAGCACGGCTGCTGCTGTGGCTAGAAAGAGACGGAAGGAGGGGCGACGCTTCAGCACATCCATGCGAAAAGGCTAGCATGGGCGCGCGGGGCAATGCAGTTTGTCGCTGGGCGTTTACCATCCCACCCTTCGCGATGAGACTGGGAAGGATTGGGCACCCGAATAGAACTCATGTCTCAGAAGCGAGACATGGGGCACCCGGCAACTAATGGCCTGGAAGGACGAGCTGGCGGGTGTGGAGGCTGGTCTGGGTCTCGGGGACGCTGCCGTCGTTCACCTGGACCTCGGCGGGCGTGCCGGCGAAGACGATGCGGATGGAGGCGCTGGAGCGGCCGGAGATGCGCAGGCGCTGGGTCTCGGATGCGTCGGCGGAGCGAACGGTGACGGGGACATCGGCGATGGCGTTGCCATCGTTGCGTACCTCGACGGCGACTAGCCATCCGGCGGGCAGCCCGGAGCGCGAGGTGAGCTGGCTGGACGCGACGTTGACGATGGAGAGGGCGGGCAGGCCGCGGTCGCGGTAGACCCAGTCGTCGAAGAACCAGCGCAGGTCCTTGTGCGAGGCATTTTCGAGCGTGTGCTGGAGGGCTGTGGGGTCGCGGTCGAGGCTCGGGTCGAGGCGGTAGGTTTGGAGGGCCTGCTTGAGGGGGTCGTCGCCAACGATGGAGCGCAGCATCCACCAGACGGCGGCGGCCTTGGTGCGGTAGAAGATGTCGCTGGTGGCGGAGACGAGGCTGGTGCCTGCGGGGCTTTCGGATGCGCATTTGGGCGATGTGCCCGGCTCTACCCCACCCATGACGATGGAACCGTCATGAATGGGGCACCCAGCGGAGTCAGGGTCTTTCGGTTCGGCGAGGGCGAGCGGGTGGGCTGCGTTCTGCAGTTCGGCCAGCGCGGCGGCGCGGCCAGCGGTGCGCTCGGTCCAGAGGAGCGAGAGGAACTGGGCGAGGCCCTCGTCGATCCAGGGGTGGGAGGAGTGAATCCAGAGGTGCGTGAGGGAGTGGGCGAGCGCGGGAGCCAGGGTTGCCGGCTCGACGGCGCGCATGGGGCGGATGAGGAGGGCGTCGTCCTCGAAGGGCTGGCCAGGGTGGTCGAGGATGGTGAGGGAGGTGAGCGGTTGGGGGCCGAGCCAGTCGGTGAGGAGGGGCTCGACCAACGCGGCTGCGGCGGCGTAGGCGGGGAGGGCGTCGTAGTGGTCCGTGACGGCGGCGATGAGGGTGGGGTTGGCGGGCGTTCCGGACTGGCTGGAGGGGCGGTCGGTGATGAAGAGGCTGGGCGTGCGGAAGCCGAGGGGGTGGGCATCGAAGAGGGCGGTGGCAATGCCGGGCGACTCGGCCGCGGGCAGGTCGGCGTTGTCGCTGATGGCGGCGAGCGGCTGACGGAGGCCGCAGAAGAAGGCGGCGTCGGGCGGGTCGCCCGTGTACTCGACGGCGAGACGAAGGCGGACGGTTGCTGCGGACTGACGGAGGCGGGAGTTGCCCACGGACTGGAAGAGACGTGCGCTGTCGCCGAGGAAGACGGGCGGCGCGGAGACCGGGACCCAGAGGACGTTGCCGAATCCGCGCAGGGCGGTGAGGGAGGGCGAGATGGAGTCCCAGTCGGCGGCGAGGGCCTGATCGTCGGGCGCGCCGATGCGGGTGAGGCGTTCGGCGGAGGGCGGGATGGTGCCGGAGTAGAGAGCGATAAGCGAGATCGACGCGCCGGGAGCGAGCGGCTGCGGCAGAGGAACGACGGCCTCGGTCATCTTGCCGGTGTGGTCGGCGTCGGTGTCGATGAGGCGAGTGACGAATGGGAGCGACATGGTGGGGACGCTGGGAAGGCTGCGGGTGGAGAGGGCGTCCCAGTGCAAGGACGAGCTGATCTGGAGGACGAGGCGGGCGAGCGGGGTGGGGCCGTCGTTGCGGAGGGTGATGCTGGCGCGGACGAAGACTGCGGCAGAGGCCGGAGTGAGGTGGACGTCGAGGTCGTAGGCGGTGAAGGTGAGGGCGCTGCGCTCGGCGTCGGTGACGGCTAGGGGGTCGGATTGCGCAGGAGTGGAGGGATTCGGCGAGGCTTGCTGCTGAGCATCGGAGGGCTGTGTCGCTGCGGGCTGCGCGGCGGGGGCTGAATCGAGGCTGCGGGAGAAGAGGACTTTGCCGGGCGGGGGCGCGGGTTGGGATGGCTGGTCTGGCGCGGTTGGTGCGGGCTGCGACGGAGTGGTCTGCGGCACGGGCGACTGCTGCGCGAGCGCGAGTGCGGCTCCCAGGGCCAGGGTCAGGATGATGGGGAAGGACGAATAAGCGCGGTTCACGAGCCGAGTCCTTTGTGCGGCTTGGCGGATGCGGCGGGCTTGGGACTGGGGATTGGCTGCGCGGGCTGGTTGCGCTGGCGCATGGCTTCGTACATGACTACGGCGCCGGCGACCGAGACGTTGAGCGAGGAGACCATTCCTGCCATGGGAATGCGCAGCAGGTGGTCGCAGGTCTTTTTGACCAGATCGTGCAGGCCTGCGCCCTCGCGTCCGAGGACGAGGACGCAATCGGTGCGGAAGTCGAAGTCCATATAGTCCGGAGATCCGCGCTCGTCGAGGCCGAGGACCCAGACGTTGGACTGCTTCATCTGTTCCAGCGTACGGACGAGGTTGGTGACGCGCGCGATGCGGACGTGTTCGGAGGCGCCGGCAGAGGTCTTGGCGACGGTCGCGGAGACTGGGGCAGAGCGGCGTTCGGGCAGGATGACGCCGTCGACTCCCGCTCCGTCGGCAGTGCGCAGCAGAGCGCCCAGATTGTGCGGGTCCTCGATGCCGTCGAGGGCGAGGAAGAAGCGGTGGGCGGGAGCGGCGGCTTCGTTAGACGATTTATTTGCGGGCTGGGGTGCGAGCAGGTCTTCGATGGTGAGGAAGGCGCGCCCGCGGACCAGTGCGACGGCCCCCTGGTGGGCGTCGGTGCGGGCGAGGTGTGTGAGCTGGTCTCGGGATTCGAGGGTGAGGCGGACGTTGGCGTCGCGGCAGAGCTGGGCGAGGCGCTCCAGGCGGGCATCGCCGCGTTCGCGGGCCAGCAGTACGCAGTCCAGGCGGCGCGCGCCGGAGCGAACCGCCTCCTCGACCGGGTGCAGGCCGTAAAGAACTTCCATCGGAATAGTGTACTTCTGAAATAGACCTCGCCAAGACTGGCTGGCTGGCCTTACAATCAGCTATCGGGCTGTTTTTCAGCGTTTTCGGCCTGCGGACGCCGGCATCAGAGGGAATCTTCGGATGAGGAACCTATTACGCAAGGAAAAGTGCGGGCTTGACCGAGACTTTTCCCTGCAAGATGGCGTCTCTAAGACTATGGGCAGCGCGGCGATCGCCATCCCGGTGGAACAGGCGGAGCAGAGCCAGCGTGAGAACGCGGCCATAGCGCGCGGACTGAAGAACCAGGACACCGAACTTCTCGACCATTTGATTGAGCTCTACCAGCACCGGCTGATGCGCTACCTGCTGTTTCTGACCGGCAAGCGCGAGGTTGCCGAAGACCTCTTCCAGGAGACGTGGATGCGGGTGCTGCTGCGCGGCGGCCAGTACAACGGCAAGGCGCGCTTCGACACATGGCTGTTCACGATCGCGCGCAACCTGGTGATCGACCTCTCGCGCAAGCGGACGATGGCGTCGCTGGACGAGATGAGCGAGCCGACGGACGACGGGCGCGCCTTTGAGATTGCCGCCGAGGGCCCCTCGCCGCTGGAGCATTTCGAGGGGAGTGAGGACCGCGCCGAGGTTGCGGCGGTGCTGCAGAAGCTGGAGCCGAACTACCGCGAGGTCCTGACGCTGCGCTTCCACGAGGAGATGTCGTTGGAAGAGATTGCCAGCGTGACACGCGCGCCGCTGTCCACGGTGAAGTCGCGGCTGTATCGCGGGTTGGCTGCGCTGAAGCCGGAGATCGAGCACCTGCGCGGAAGCCGCTCGGCGGAGGCGACTAGATGAAAACCTCCTTCGATCCACAGTTCGATCCACAGCTTGATTCTCAACCGGACGATGCAGCAGTGCTTGCGTATAGTGAGCAGGACGGCATGGGTCTGGGCGCGCGTGCCTGCGTGGTGAACCGCACGCACCGCGTAGTGCGCGAGCGGGCCACGGTGATGCAGGCGCGACGCAGCTATGCGCGCAGCCTGATGGTCCCATTGGCCATCTCCTCCGCTCTGCTGATCCTGCTGGTTGTTGTGGTATGGAGTGGGCTGTATTCCGAGGCGGCGGAGGCGGTGCAGGCCGACGTTACGGCATTGGCAGCAACGGACGCGACCAACCACTTTCTAGTGGTATTGCTCTGGTTTGTGCCGATCTCGATTGCACTTATGGCTGCTGCTCTGTATCGCCGCAGGCACAATGGCAGTGACCCCGGGAAAATCCGATGAGCGAGAATTGGGACCACAAGACATCCGAATCTTCGGAGTCCCGCGAGTTTGGCGATGGCGACAGCCTGAAGCTGGTTCCGCTGTGGTCGATCGTGCTCGCCATTCTGGTGTTTGTGGGCTGGCAGTTCTTGTCCGTTCGCACGCAGCCGCATCACCATCCGGGACCGCTGCCGATGCGTCTCCTGATGGACTACGTGATGGGGACCTTGCTGTCGAGTTATGTGCTGCTGGTGGGATATGTGAGCCGCGACGTGAAGCGGCGCAACATGCCGGCGCTTCTGTGGATGCTGATTGTGGTGGTAATACCCTGCTTTATCGGCGCGCTGGTGTATTTTCTGCTGCGCCAGCCGATTATGGTCCGCTGCCCAAGCTGCAACACGGAGTTGACCGCGGGGGTGCACTTCTGCCCGCAGTGCCGGTTCCAGGTGGCCCCAGTGTGCGGCCAGTGCTTCCGCGGAGTGCAGGTCACCGACGCGTACTGCCCGTATTGCGGGCACAACGTGGCGGAGGATGGCGGGCCGGCCCGGCTGCGCGCCTACAGCGACAGCTAACTGCGAGTGGTCAGTGGTCAGTGATAAGTGGTAAGTTCGACTTGGGTTTTTCTGACCCCTTACCACTGCCAACTGGCCACTATTCCTTTGCCCCTAACCGCACTCATCATCGACGACGAACCGCTGGCCCGGCAGGAGCTGTTGTATCTGCTGCAGTCGGTGGAGGGTGTGGAGGTGCTGGCGCAGGGGTCGAACGGCATCGAGGCGGTAGAGCTGGTGCGCGCGCACAAGCCGGACGTTGTCTTTCTGGACGTGCAGATGCCGGGGTTGGATGGGTTTGCCGTTCTGAAGAAGCTGCTGGACAAAAAGATGGACCTGCCGCAGGTGGTCTTTGCCACGGCCTTCGACCAGTACGCGGTGCGGGCGTTTGAGGTCAACGCGGTGGATTACCTGCTGAAGCCGTTCGACCGCAAACGGGTGCTGAAGACGATCGAAAAGGTGCGGGCCAGAATCGCCCGCCAGGCAAGCCACGCGGGCCGGGGCAATGGGGCCAGCGATGCAGCCATCACCGACGCGCGGCTGGAAGAGCTTCTGCGCCTGGTGGAGACGCGCACGCAGCCGGCAAAACCCCACTCAGGAAAGGTGATTGTGCGCGCGCAGGGGCGGCTTCTGCTGGTCGACCAGAAGGAGATCTGCTTTGCCTCGATCGAAGGCGGGGCGATCAGCGTGGTGACGCGCGGGGTGGAGGGCCAGTCGAACTGCCGCACACTGGAGGAGCTGATGGACCAGCTCGATCCGGAGGCGTTCTGGAGGGCGCACCGGTCGTTTGTGGTGAATATCCAGCACATCCGCGAGGTTGTGCCGTGGTTCAAGTCCAGCTACCAGTTGCGCATGGACGACGCCAAGAAGACGGAGATTCCGGTGAGCCGGGCGCAGACCAAGCGGCTGCGCGAGCTGTTCAACCTGTAAGCCGGTTGGTCAGGACGGGGCAGCTCTGGTGCAGATCGGGAGCGAAGACGCGCAGGGGGAAAATGCGGGGACCCTTCCCCTTCGACAAGCTTAGGGTCAGGATGACAATCCTATTGATCGATTTCTACGGCATTCCGCGCCGGCCGAAGCGATAGACGAGACCTACGGTTCCGATGCTGGAATAGAGATTACCCGAGGCGGTTGGCAAGCCCCCCCCCCAGTGCTGGAACTGGCCATCAACCTTGATCGCAAGATGGGTGCTGAGGTCGTAGTCGAAACCGGCGCCAGGGGAGTAGACGTAGGATACGGAAACGAGATAGGTTAAGCCGTTGAAGTCGACTCCGCCAGACACATAGTTCATCTTTCCGCGCCCGAAGAGAAAGTTGCCGTAAGGATGCAGGCGACGGCCCAGGAGGAAGTCCAGCCGGAGGCCTCCCATGGCATCTTTCTGGGCGACGACTTTGCCCTGGTCGATGGGATAGGTGCCACGAAACTCCAGTGTGGGGAGCGTCCCGTGCCAGGTGGAGAAAGCGAGGTCGGCGCCGACCGTCAAGCTGAGGTTCTTGCCACCAGAGAGGCCGGTATAGTCACCCGAAGCCGCGGTGAAGACCGAGAGTTGAATGTCCTGGGCCGCGGTGGGCTTGGCTGACTGCGCGGTCGCAACGCACGACCAGGATATCGTTGCCAGCAGCAACGCCAGCGTCAGAAGAGCTCTGTCTTGCTTCATTTCGGTAACGATCCTCTGCGATTGCGATCCACGGGCGGTGGAGAATTGAACGCATTCCATCTTCTCATCTTGCTATGGGATCGGGGTGAAAAAAACTTATCAGCGGGTTTCGGACTGCTCATCATGGGTTACACCAGGGTTCGGGAGGAATAGAATGCGCGCAGATCGGACCGCGGCAGTATGCTTATCCGCAGGGTTCCCACGATAGGAGATCATCCAATGAAAAAGCTCGCGCTTGTCTTTCTTATGCTGCAACCTGCGTTTCTGCTGGCAGCCACGGACAAACCAAATCCGGCGGACTTTACCGTCACGGTACACGTCGTCTCGTCGGGCTCGCAGACTAATTGTGTCAGCGGTCTTTGTTACATATCCCAGCTTCTAGAGACGGTGATCGACGGTCAACCCGTCGAATTGCAGGGCGGAGGCGTGCATGACCAGGGCCTGAGTATACTGGCGCTCGGCGATTATCCGGCGCGCATCTCGCCCAGTATCCACGGCCCGAAGAACCCCAACAGCTATGACATCTACCGTGGATACGACCTGCTGATGCCGGATGGAACTGCGCGTACCTATTCGGTGGTGCGGCTTGGCCCAGCGCCGTCGCATCCTTGACGGTCGCGGTAGAATCTAAAGAGTGATGAATCTGGCTCGTGCAGCTACGGTGAACTCCTCCCGCGTGACGCGCTCGCGTCGCGATCAGCTCTAGCTGCGTTCCGCGCACTCCCTCCTCTCGGTTTGCTACTCCCTGTTCCCTGATTCCTGTTCCCTGCTGTTAGGAGAAGACCCATGTTCGATCGCCTCGATCAACTGGAAGCACGCTACGAAGAGCTAGGACGGCAGATGTCTGACCCGACGCTGGTGAACGACCAGGAGAACTTTCGCAAGGTGGCGAAGGCGCATCGCGACCTGGAGCCGGTGGTGGAGAAGTTCCGCGCGTATCGCAAGATCAGGGACGGGATCGCCGAAGCGAAGGCAATGCTGGCTGACGCCGATCCGGATGTGAAGGCGATGGCCGCCGAAGAGCTGGCGCTGTTGGAACCGCGGTTGGCGCCGGCGGAGGAGGAGCTGAAGGTAATGCTGCTGCCCAAGGACCCGAACGACGAGAAGAACGTGATTCTGGAGCTGCGCGCGGGAACGGGCGGGGACGAGGCGGCGCTGTTTGTGGCCGAGGTCTTCCGCATGTACATGCGGTTTGCCGAGCAGAAAAAGTGGAAGGTGGAGGTGCTGTCGCAGACCGAGTCGGGGATTGGCAACGGGCTGAAGGATGTGACGGCGATCATCGAGGGCACGAATGTTTACTCGCAGTTGAAGTACGAGTCGGGAGTGCATCGCGTGCAGCGAGTGCCGGAGACCGAGACACAGGGGCGCGTGCATACGTCGGCGATTACGGTGGCAGTGCTTCCGGAGGCCGAGGAGGTCGATGTGAAGATCGAGGCGAAGGACCTGCGGATCGATACGTTCTGCTCGTCGGGCCCAGGAGGGCAGAGCGTGAATACGACCTACTCGGCGGTGCGGATTACGCATCTGCCGACGAACACCGTTGTCTCGTGTCAGGATGAGAAGTCGCAGATCAAGAACCGCGAGAAGGGAATGCGGGTGCTGCGGGCGCGGCTATATGAAGTCGAGGCGGAGCGCATCCATCAGGAGCAGGCCAAGGACCGCAAGCAGCAGATCGGGTCGGGCGACCGGAGCGAGAAGATCCGGACGTACAACTTTCCGCAGAACCGGATGACCGAC
This sequence comes from Acidobacteriaceae bacterium, assembly GCA_049513335.1. Lineage (GTDB taxonomy): Bacteria > Acidobacteriota > Terriglobia > Terriglobales > Acidobacteriaceae > Edaphobacter. Next base: position 30,041 of record JBEKWE010000004.1, read on the forward strand.
CACCGGATCGGGCTGACGACGCACCAGTTGGCGCAGGTGATGGAAGGGCAGTTGCAGCCGACCATCGACGCGCTGATTGCGCACGCCACGGCGGAGAAGCTGAAGGCGGAGACGGTGGCGGGGTGAGCGGCGCCGTCAAGTTTTCATCCGGATTTCTTCAACCTTGATACGATTGGGCGCATCGAATGGGGTAGCGTTTGTGTGCGACAATCTTTGAGATTCAGACGCATTGGTTAAGCGGAAATAAATTAAGGAGAGACGATATGGATCGCAGTGCAAGTGCAGTTTGGCGGGGCAGTTTGAAGGAGGGGAAGGGGACGATCTCCACCCAGAGCGGGACGCTGAAGGAGACGCAGTACAGCTTTGCGGCGCGGTTTGAGAGCGGCGTGGGGACCAATCCGGAGGAGTTGATTGCGGCGGCGCACGCGGGCTGCTTCAGCATGGCGCTGAGCGCGGAGCTGGGGAAGGCGGGCTTTACGCCGGAGTCGATTGAGACATGGGCCGTGGTGACGCTGGATCTGCATGACAAGCCGACGGTGACGAAGATCCGCCTGACGACCAAGGCGAAGATTCCGGCGATCGATAAGGCGAAGTTCGACCAGATTGCCAATGGCGCAAAGGCGGGTTGCCCGATCTCGCGGCTGCTGGCGGCGGCGGAGATTACGCTGGACGCGACGCTGGTGTAGGTTTTTTGTTCAACTCGACCGAGGAGACGCCCACCGGTTGGTGGGTGTTTCTACTTAGGGGGTACTCATGGCGAAGGTGTTTCCAGGGCGTTACACCGCACGGATGGAGGGTCCATTTGTGGTGTTCCTGATTGGCATGCGGGTGAACCGGCTATGGGCGCTGCATAAATGGGTGCCCGTGGCCCGAGCGATGCCGCCCATGCTGCGCGAGCTGTATGCCAACAAGGAGTCGGGGTTTATCAGTGCCGAATTTTATGTGACGTGGCGAGGAGTTGCGACGGTGCAGTATTGGCGGTCGTTTGAGCAGTTGCATGCCTACGCGCATGCACGCGACGCGAAGCATCTGCCGGCGTGGGCGGCGTTCAACCGCAGCGTGGGAAGCGACGGGAGCGTTGGCATCTGGCATGAGACCTACCAGGTGGCGGCAGGCTGGTACGAGTGCGTTTATGCCAATATGCCGCGGTGGGGACTGGCTGTGGCGGGCGACCATGTGCAGGCGGTGGGAAGGATGAACGACGCGAAGAGCAGGATGGGCGGGGCCGAGCCGACCGCGTGAAGCGGCGAAGGTTCAGGCTACGCAGGCGCAGGATCGAATGGCTGTGGACGCGGTGGCGTGCGGGGCTTTTCCGTTTTCCTCCGGCTGAGTCGGCGTGGTCCTCGGAAGTGAAACCGCGGAGGGCATTCCGGAGGCAAGTGGAGGCCGCTGCAGGGCCAGGCATATAATCTGGGTCATTCGATACTAAAGTTGGGTACATGGTTCGAGAAAGTAGTACGGCACCTCCTGCCTTTGGCGGATTAAGGCCTGCCGGCCGCGTTACGGGACAGCGTTGGGTGGTTTGCGCGCTGCTGTTTCTAGCGACTGTCATTGCATATCTGGACCGCGGGGTAATCGCGTACCTCGAGAACTTTCTTGAGGGCATCATCCCGGGACTGGACAGTGAGAAGTACGGCATTGTTCTGGCCGGTTTCCAGGTGTCGTATGCCATTGGCATGTTGTTCGCCGGGGGATTGGCGGACCGGCTGGGAACGCGGAAGGCATTCGCGCTTGCAATCGGGTTCTGGAGCGTGGCGGCCATGCTTCCAGGCGCATCCTTCTCGGTGCTGACGTTCGGCATTGCCATGTTCCTGCTGGGCCTGGGCGAAGCGGCAAACTTTCCCGCGTGCATGAAGGCCGTGGCCGAGTGGTTTCCCAAGCGAGAGCGCGCCCTGGCCACGGGAATTTTCAACTCCGGAGCCAACATCGGCAACATTGCGGTGCCGCTCGTGGTGCCGCTTCTGGTGGCGATGTTCAGTTGGCGCGGCGCCTTCGTGGTGACCGGAGCTATGGGACTGGTGTGGCTTACGGTCTGGCTGATCTACTACCGTCCGCCGGAGAAGCACCGCAGCGTTTCGGCGGAGGAACTGGCGCTGATCCTGAGCGATCCGGTAGAAAAGGTGCAGAGTGTTCCGTGGCAGCGGGTGTATCCGCGCAAAGAGACGTGGGCCTATGCGATTGCGAAGTTTCTGACCGATCCGATCTGGTGGTTTTATCTGTTCTGGCTGCCTCGATATTTGCAATCCACCTTCCATCTAAGCCTGTCCGCCAACTGCCTGCCGGTGGTTGTGGTCTACGTCATTTCCATCTTTGGCAGCGTCGGCGGTGGATGGCTCTCGTCGATCCTGATGAAGCGGGGAGTGTCCACCAACACGGCGCGGAAGACCACGATGTTGATCTGCGCCCTGGCTGTGACGCCGGTGTTTGCTACTCCGTTTGTACATCACCTGTGGTTGGTCGTGGCGCTGATCGGCGTGGCTGCGGCGGCGCACCAGGGATGGTCGGCGAACCTGTTTACATTCCCGTCGGACGTGTTTCCGAAGGCAGCGGTGGGCAGTGTAATCGGAATTGGGGGGATGTTTGGGGCGCTGGGTGGAGTGCTGCTGCAGCTCGCGACGGGCGTGATTGTGCAGGTGACGCACAGCTATGTGCCGTTGTTCGTGCTTGCCTGCTGCGCGTATCTTGCGGCGCTGCTGGTTATTCAGGTGATTTCGCCGAAGTTGGATCCGGTGGAGATGGAGTGAGAACGGCGTCTTGAAGCCTAGTGGGAGTGGCCGTGGTGGGCGTGGGCAGCTTCGGACTCCGGCGGGGCGGAGCAGCCGTGGGTGGTCTCGCAGCCGACGATCTCGAACTGGATGGTGGTGTGGGTGATGTGGAAGCGGTCGCGCAGGGCGCCGTTGATGGCGTCGAGGATGGAAGCCGAGCCGGAGACGGGCATCTCGCCGATGGTGACGTGGCTGGCGAGTGCATGCGACGAGGAGCCGAGCGACCAGACGTGCAGGTCATGCACGTCGAGGACGCCGGGGACGGCATTGACGGCGGCGCGAATCTCGGCGAGCGAGAGGGCGCGGGGCGTGCCTTCGAGCAGGATGTTGAGCGTCTCGCGGACGATGGATGCGGAGGACCAGGCGATCATTGCTGCGATGAGAATCGAGAGGGCGGGGTCGAGCCACATTGCGCCAGTGGCCAGGATTCCCGCGCCTCCGGCGATGACGGCGGCGGTGGAGAGCGTGTCGCCCAGCATATGCAGGAAGACGGTGCGGATGTTGACGTCGCTGGAGGAGCGCCAGAGGAGCGCGGCGATGGCCCCGTTCATCAGGACGCCGGCGGCGGCGACGGCCATCATGATGCGCGGCTGGACGGCGACCGGAGTGTAGATGCGATGGATGGCGGCGAGGGCGATCCATGCGGCAAGGAAGATCAGCGTAAGCGCATTGACGAAGGCGGCGAGAACGCCGGCGCGCTGGTAGCCGAAGGTCTTCTGGTCGGTGGCGGGGCGCGTCTGGAAGTAAACTGCGGCGAAAGATAAAAGGATGGCGAGGAGGTCGGAGACGTTGTGACCGGACTCAGAGATCAACGCCAATGAATGGGCACGGACGCCGAAGTAGAAGGTGGCAACGACATAAGCCGCCGTGAGCGCCATGGAAATCTTGAGCACCCGCTGCATCTTCCGATTTGGGCTGGCGACCATGTGCATGGGACGAGTATACGAGGTTCATACCGGGCAGGCGATATACTGGGAGTTGCTCATGAAATCGACTTTTGACAACATTGCGAATAACTCGATGAAGAACAAGATTGCTGGGACGGAGGCTCATCCGCTGGATTTGGGCCGCGACGAACACGGACACGCGCGGCGGGTGCGCTCGACGACGGTGCTGTGCGTGCGGCGGGGCGACTCGGTGGTGATGGCCGCGGACGGCCAGGTGACGCTGGGCGCGAGCGTGATGAAGCACTCGGCGAAGAAGATCCGGCGGCTGTATCAGGACAAGGTGCTGGCCGGGTTTGCGGGATCGACGGCGGATGCGTTCTCGCTCTTCGGGCGGTTCGAAACCAAGCTGGAGCAGTATGCGGGCAACCTGGGGCGCAGTGCCGTGGAGCTGGCCAAGGACTGGCGGACGGACCGGATGCTGCGCCATCTGGAGGCGTTGCTGATCGTCTGCGACACGACGGCGACCTTTGTGCTGAGCGGCACGGGAGACGTGATTGAGCCGGACGATGGGATTGTGGCGATTGGGTCGGGCGGGAGCTTTGCGCTGGCCTCGGCGCGCGCGCTGATGGAGAACACAGAGCTGAGCGCGCGGGAGATCGCGGAGAAGAGTTTACGGATCGCGGGGCAGATCTGCATTTACACCAACGACCAGTTGACGATTGAAGAGCTGAAGGCGAAGTGAATGGAAGAGCTGGAGGTCATAGGACGGAGAAGACTGCGAAAATGTGGCTCCATTGCCTTGCTCCTTATCGCGCTCTTTTTCCTGCTGAATCTATCGCTACTGCCGCCCCCGATGGATGCGTGGCGGGTGGTCCGCTACGCTTTGCTGTTGAGTATCCCTGTTGGCGTCTTGGCGATTTGGACATATCCGAAACCCGACATGGGCTCAAAATATGAAGCCAAGATTGTGGCTGCAATTTACGCGATTGGCGTGGGTCTATTTCTGTTTAATCTCTTCAGTTAGCAATCCGCGCTAGAGAATTATGTGAGTTCAGGGGATCACGAGATGGCGATTTATTTACCGGGGACGGCGGACGACCAGGCGCTGGCGCTGGATGAGATGACTCCGCGCGAGATTGTGGCGGAGCTGGACAAGTATGTGGTGGGGCAGGGCGCGGCCAAGCGCGCGGTGGCGATTGCGCTGAGGGACCGGATGCGGCGGCAGAAGCTGGCGCCGGAGCTGGCCGAGGACATCATGCCCAAGAACATCATCATGATTGGGCCGACGGGCGTGGGCAAGACGGAGATTGCGCGGCGGCTGGCCAAGCTGACCAGCTCGCCGTTCCTGAAGGTGGAGGCGTCGAAGTTCACCGAGGTGGGATATGTGGGGCGCGACGTGGAGTCGATTGTGCGCGATCTGGTAGAGATCGCCATCGATATGGTGCGCGAGGAGAAGATGGAGGACGTGGAGGACAAGGCGGAGCTGAACGCCGAGGACCGGCTGCTGGACCTGCTGCTGCCTCCTCCGCCGGTGCAGGCGGTTGCAAGTTCGGCGAAGAGCGCAGGGCCAACCGCGGTGATGATGACTCCCACCGGGATTCGCGCGATGCAGGTGATGCAGTTGAAGGTGCCGGAAGACGCGGCGGGAGCGGCGGGCGCGAATGCTGAAGTGATCGACGGCAAGGTTGTCGACAAGGCTGAAGAAGAGAAGGCGCGCAACAACGAGCAATCGAGCCACGAGCGCACGCGCGAGAAGCTACGCCAGCAGTTCCGCGAGGGAAAGCTGGATGAGCGGATGGTGGAGATTGATGTGCGCGACCGCAATCAGCCGAGCTTCGAGTTCCTCTCCACGCAGGGGCCGGAAGAGATGGACATGAACCTGAGGGAGATGCTTCCGGGCCTGTTCGGGCAGAGAACGAAGAAGCGGAAGATGAAGGTGGCCGAGGCGTTCGAATACCTGGTGCAGGAGGAGGAGTCGAGGCTGATCGACATGGACCAGGTGACACGGCTGGCGGTGGAGCGGGTGGAGGATTCGGGGATTGTCTTTCTGGACGAGATCGACAAGATTGCGGGGCGCGAGGCCGGACATGGGCCGGATGTCTCGCGCGAGGGCGTGCAGCGCGACATTCTGCCGATTGTGGAAGGGACTACCGTCAACACCAAGTATGGAATGGTTTCGACCGACCACATTTTATTTATTGCGGCGGGCGCGTTCCATGTGTCCAAGCCGAGCGACCTGATTCCTGAGTTGCAGGGACGGTTTCCCATCCGCGTGGAGCTGAAGTCGCTGACGGTGGAGGATTTTGTGCGGATTCTGAGCGAGCCGAAGTCGTCGCTGGTGAAGCAATCGACTGCGCTGCTGGAGACCGAGGGGCTGAAGCTGGAGTTTACGCCGGAGGCGCTGGCGGAGATGGCGCAGTTTGCCTTCCGGGTGAACGAGACTACGGAGAACATCGGCGCGCGGCGGCTGCACACAATCATGGAACGCGTGCTGGACGAGATCAGCTTCCAGGCGCCGGAGCTGTTCAAGGGGCCGCGGGGCGAGGCATCGCAGGAGGGCGTGATCGCTGAGGTGGGCGCGTCGGCCCCGCTGACCGGCGGGCCGCAGAAGCCCGCGCCGCCGCTGCCGGTGATCGAGCGCAAGAAGGACGACGGGACGGTGGAGAAGGTGATCGTGGTCGATCCGGAGTACGTGAAGCAGCAGGTGGCTTCGATTGTGAAGGACCAGGACCTGAGCCGCTACATCTTATAGCGCAGGCGGCGCTGGAAGGCGCGGCGGGCGCGGCTGGCGCGCGCGGCGAAGCGCCGTGGAAGCTGTGCCGAAGCGCCCAGCTCGTCAGCAGCGAACTCGGAGAGGATGAGCCAGTCGTGCCACTCGCCGCCAGCCTGCTGTAGCGCGGCAAATCGCGCGGCGAGGCGGTGGGCCTCCAGGAATGACTGCGGGGCGGACTCGGCGAGATAGCGCGCAAGCTTGGCGCGCTTGCGAATCTCGTGCAACTCGGCTGTATTTTGCGGCGCCGCATCAGGCGGGCGGGGTTCGCGGCGAGTCTGGAAGCAGTTGCGCGCCAGGGCGATCATTTCGGCTTCGCTCAGCGCGATCGACTGTGCCGGAGCCAGTGCATCCAGCAGCTCCTGGAAGACCAACGGAAGCCGCGCGCGCTGTTTGTGGAGCAGCCTCAGCAGGCGATCTGCCGCTTCCTCTCCCTTGCGTTTGAGCGCACGACGGAGCCGGCGCGCCTCGCGGCGCAGCTCAAGGTCCGGGTGCGGTGCGCCATGGACCTTACTTCCTGCGACTTCGTCGCGGACCAGATCGCGCTGGACATCGATGTCGCGGAGCCGGCCTGCGGCCTGGCGAAGCTGCTTCAGCAGGCGGACCGCCTGGCGGGACGGTTGCCGGTGCGGCGGAAGCCCGGGGAGCATGGAGAGCAGTTCGAGTTGGGCTTCCACACGGCGGGTGGAGGTGCGCAGGCGATGGACTGTAACCTTTCCTGGCTTGGCCAGGCAGAGCAGGACCGATGCCTCGAGAGACGCGACGGCCTGGCGAAGCTGTTGCACCGGGTGCGCCGATTGGTCTGCCTGGGCCATGGGAGTTGGATGCCTGCATCCCTCCCGCGGATGAAGGAATAACGGCGGCCCGTGGAAGGACCGCCGCAATCTGTTCCTGCCGATTCGATGGCTTAGTGCGCTGCGACGGCCTGCTTCTCGCTGAGTTCGGCGAGGCGCTTGGCGAGGAGTTTTTCCAGGTCTTCGAGGGCCTTGGAGAAGCCTTCGATGCCCTCCTTCAACTTGTCGTTGGCCATGCGGTCGGCGGCGTGCATGCGGTCGAAGGTGGCCTTGTCGATGGTGAGCCGCTCGATGGACATGCCGGCGGCCCTGGCGGGGTCGAGCTTGCGCGGAAGATTCTCTTGTTTGGAGTCAAGCTCGGCGAGCAGCTTGGGCGCGATGGTGAGCAGGTCGCATCCGGCCAGCTCGGTGATCTCGCCGATGTTGCGGAAGCTGGCTCCCATAACCTGGGTCTTGTAGCCGAATTTCTTGTAGTAGTTGTAGATGGTGGTGACGGACTGGACACCGGGGTCGTCCGCGCCGGTGAAGTCCTTGCCCGTGTCCTTTTTGTACCAGTCGAGGATGCGGCCGACGAAAGGCGAGATCAATGTTACTTTGGCCTCGGCGCAGGCAATGGCCTGGTGCAGGCCGAAGAGCAGGGTGAGGTTGCAGTGGATTCCCTCGCGCTCCAGGACCTCGGCGGCGCGGATGCCCTCCCATGTGGAGGCGATCTTGATGAGGACGCGCTCGCGGCCGATGCCGGCCTGGTCGTACTGGGCGATGATGTCGCGGGCCTGGACCAGCGTGGCATCGGTGTTGTAAGAGAGGCGGGCGTCGACCTCGGTGGAGACGCGGCCGGGGACGATGGCGAGGATCTTGCGACCGAAGGCGACGGCGAGGGACTTGAAGGCGAGGGCTGCGACGGCCTGGTCGGAGGCGGAGGGGCCAGCCTGGGCGCGGGCCTGCTGCAGCACGCCATCCACGATGGGCTGATAGGCGGGCATCTGGGCGGCGGCGGCGATGAGCGAGGGGTTGGTGGTGGAATCCGTCGGCTTGAACTTTTCGATGGAGTTGATGTCGCCGGAGTCGGCGACCACCTTGGTCATGCCGCGAAGCTGTTCGAGAATGGTTGCCATGGATCTCCTTGTGCGTTGTCCGCAGCTCAATTTTACCAAGACGGCGCGGGTCGTGCCGATGCGGGCGAGTCGAGATGCGCTCGTTGCTGGAACGGCTGGGACTACTTTTC
>JBEKWE010000005.1:0-37509 GCA_049513335.1 Acidobacteriaceae bacterium
CCGCCTGTTTCGAAGACTTTAAGACTTTTTTCACCCAAGGAGTGTGAGCAACAATTCAGCGAAACCTGCGTTCCGCCGCAGCCAGGTCTTCCGCCGTGTCGATGTCCAGCTCGCCGTGCGCCAGCTCGACCGTCGCAGCCTCGCGCAGCAGCTCGCGCGCTCCGGCGTCGCCACGCAGCTTCATCAACTGCGCGAACGCCGTCTTCGGAAGATACGCTGGAACTCCGTTGCGCCCGGCATAATGCGAAGCCGTCGCCTCGCCCGACTTCATCAACTCGCGCAGATGCGCCGCTGTCACCGCCGGCTGGTCGCAGGTCATCAGCACCACGCCGTCGGCTTCCTGCAACTTGCTGACGCCAACTCGGATCGAGCTCGCCATCCCCTCGCTCCACGCGTCGTTGACCACCACCACCGCGTCGCTCAGGTCGCATTGCTCGGCAATCCGCTCCGCGTCCGCGCCCAGCACCACCACCACCGGCGAGCAGCCTGCCTCGCGCGCCGCACGTACCGCGCGTTCCAGCAGCGTTTCGCCTGCAATCGTCACCAACTGCTTCGGCTCGCCCAGCCGCACGGAAGCCCCCGCCGCCAGCACCACCGCCGGCGTCATCGCTTGGCCTCGCCCATCGCGCACTGAGCCTGCTCGTATCGCGACGCCCCGCCCTGCGCGATCTGCCGCGCAACCTCCTCCGCCGTCAGCCTGCGCGACGCGCCCAGCCTGCCATGCCGCCACGCCTGCACCTCGGCCACCACCGCCAGCGCAATCGCCTCCGCGCCATCGCCGCCCAGGTCCATCCCCACCGGCGCCCACACCCGTGCGCAAGCTTCCGCCACGCTGCGCCCGAGCTGTGCCGCCGCCTCGCCGATCAGCAGGCTGCTGCGATGCGCCGCGCCCAGCAGCCCGATATACCCCGCCGCCCCTGCCAGCAGCTCCACAAGAAACGCGCGGTCTTGCTCGTAGCTGTGCGTCATAATTACCACCGCGTCCACCGCCTTGATCTCCAACTCCGCGACCGACGCGACGGCGAGCACGCGCACCGCCTCGGCGAACCGCTCCGCCCGCGCCAACTGCGCGCGCCCATCGGCCACCGTCACGCTCCAGCCCAGCAGCGACGCCATCGTCACCACCGGCTTCGCGTCCTCGCCTGCGCCCAGCACAATGAACCGCTGCGGAGCGGAGAGCGTTTCAACATAGACCTCGCAGTCGCACTCAACAGGGGCCGCAAAACGATGCGCAATCGAGTCCAGATCGCCATCGTCCAAACCCTCGCTGCGAAAGATCACCGCGCCATCCGCAGCGATTACTGCGCGACGCAGCGGCCTTCCCTCCGCAGGAAGCCATGTCGCCACGCGCGCCGCTTCTCCGCGCAGCGAAGCCTCCATCGCCGCCACCAGCGCTTTGCACTCCGGCGTATCGGCCGGCTCCAGAAGCAGGTCCACAACGCCGCCACAACCCAGCCCAAAGGGAATCTCCGTCGTGTCGTCAAACAATGTCGAGTAGCGCTCCACCACCGCGCCGTTGCGTACCATCCACAGCGCCCTGCGCACCACCTCCGCCTCCAGGCAGCCGCCGCTTATCGTCCCCGCGCACTCGCCTGCCGCGCCAATCAGCAGGTGCGCTCCCGGCCTGCGGTACGACGAACCTTCCGCGCGCACCAGCGTCACCAGCGCCCGCGCCCCGCCCGCGCCCCACAGCCGAACGATCCGCCTTCGATCTACCATCGGGCACTCCAGCGCATTGCACCCTCCCGCCAGAGGAGTGTATTACATCTTCTCGCTAAACGTATGGAGCCGCACTCCAGTTTTATGCCGCCCCAGCGTCCCGCAGGCGGGTTCGCCGGATCGTCCGGGACCGCCGCGCACAGCTCGCATCCGACGCTGGTGTACCCGCGCGCATACAGCTTTCGCTTCGGAATCGCATGCGCCTCGGCGCACGCATCCACCTGCGCCATCGTCCAGTCCGCCAGCACGCTCACTTTCTTCATCTGCTTGCAGGCCGGCGTCCTGTGCTCTTCCACCTTGCGCACCCCGCTCGCGTCGGCAACTGCTCCCGCCGCAACGACGCCTTCCTCCGCGCATCGCCAAAGCCCGCGCACCTCGCCCGCTTCTCTGCTAAACTGCTTGAGTTGGCACTGCAATTCAGTGCGCCTTTCTCGGCCCACAGATTGCATCCCACACGCCGGCATCCACTCGGCCACTGTTGGTGGCACATCGCCACAGCAGGCGGCCCTTGGCGAAGCAGCTTGTTGCTGTTGGCAGGATGAGCGGCTGGGCAACAAAGTTCGGGGCGTAGCGCAGTCTGGTAGCGCACCTGGTTCGGGACCAGGGGGTCGGAGGTTCAAATCCTCTCGCCCCGACCAATATTTTCAAACACTTGCAAACCTGCAATTCCAATCACCTGGTTTTGGCCCAGATGCTCTAGTGCCGGAAGGTGCGTCAATATTGGGTTTTAGCTAAACCTCGGCTGCAACACCATCTACAAAAGTATCTACAGTCGGCAGGATGATCCAGCTATACACTCGGGCAGTCAAACTGCATCCGCTACCCATCTGTCTGATTCAACTGCAGATTGCTATTTTGGCGTAGGAAAGGTGACTAAGGGGGCGACACCACTCATATAAGATCATGCCACCTCTTCCTGCGTTTGTGTGCGATTGCGCGTGAGGAGATAGACGGCGATGGCGAGCGGTTGCAGCATCTGCGAGCCGGCGCCGAGGGCGAAGGCCAGAGGCAACATACCGCAAACGGCGGCGAGGGCCGTCATGGCGATGGGGCGGAGGCGGCGCTGGGCGGCGTGGAGCATCGCTTCCCGAGCCGGAGCGCCTTCCGCGCGGAAGCGCTCTTCGGCGTCGAGCAGCAGGATGCCGTTCTTAGCCACGATGCCAATGACCATGATGAGGCCCATGAAAGAAGCGACGTTGAACGAGGTTGCGGTGATGAGCAGCGCGGCAATCACGCCGGAGATGGACAGCACGGACGAGGTGAGGATGGCAATAGGCGCTTCGAAGTTGCGGAACTCGGCTAGCAGCACTCCGAAGACCAGAGCCAGTGCCAGCAGCAAGACCTGGAGCAGATCGTGGAATGACTTCTGCTGCTCCTCATAGGTGCCGCCGTACTCGACGCGCGCGGATGCGGGCAGATGGAGACCGGCAACAGTCATACGGACTTTCCCCATCGCCGTCCCCAGGTCAGTTCCCTCAAGACCGCCGGTGACCACGACGAGGCGTTGCAGATTTTCGCGGAGGATTTCATTCTGCGGCGGCAACTGGGTCACGGTGGCCAGTGAGCCGAGGGTCGCGGTATGGCCTGTACTGCTGTTGAAGACGGTGCCTTGGATAGCGTCCAGCGAGGCGCGCGTTTCATCGCCGAGGCGCACGCGAATCGTATAGGGGCGGCCGTTGGAAATCAGTGGATCGGTGATTTCGATGCCATCGAGGATTGAGGTTGCGTCGAGAGAGATTTCCGTTGGAGTAAACCCGAGTCGCGCCGCGATGCTGGGAATGACCTCGAAGTTGGTGGCCGGGCCGCTGATGGTGTCTTCAATGCCGTCTTCCACGTCCACGATGCCGGGAATTTTGCCGATTGCGTCTCCCACACGCGGACCGGTCAGGTTGAGCAATTGCTGATCCTCCGAGAAAATCTTGATCTGGATAGCTTCAGGCGCGTTGGAAAGATCGTTGATGTTGTCCTGCAGCACTTGGTGGAGCTCGATGTCCAGCTCCGGCTCGGTGGACTTGATCTCGTCGCGCACGTCATCCATCACGTCGTCAACGCTGCGGCTACGCTTGGCTTTGAGCTTCACGGTAAAGTCGCCGGTGTTGGCTTCAGTGACAGCGGCGAAGCCCATCTGCAATCCGGTGCGGCGCGAGGTGGATTCCACCTCGGGATCTTCGTGAAGAATCTTCTCCACATGATCGAGAACGCGGTTGGTCTCAGTAAGTGAGCTGCCGGCGGGCATGATGTAGTCGAGAATGAATCCGCCCTCGTCCATTTCGGGCAACAGGCCTGAGCCGAGAGCCTGATAGCCAACCCAGGAGCCGATGACGAGCAGCAGGCAGATGCCGCCGACCCATAGCGGCTTGGCAATTGCCCAGTCGAGAACCACGCGATGAAATTCAATCACGCGCGTTAGCAGGCGTCCGGCAGCGTGATCGTGAGTCGCGTCTTCGCGGTGCTCCTTCAGCAGCACGTAGCTCAGCCCGGGTGTCGATGTGAGCGCCAGCGCCAGCGATGTGAGAAGAGCTGCTGTCATGGTTATGGCCAGGGCGCGGAAGAAGCTCCCCGTAACTCCGCTCACAGAAACCAACGGCAAAAACACAACCACAGGCGTAATCGTGGAACCGACCAGTGGAGCCGTGATCTCTTTGAGTGCCTTGCGCACCGCCTCGCCGCGACGCTCGCCGTTATCGCGATGCATCACGATGTTCTCAACCACCACAATGGCGTTGTCGATTACCAGCCCGATAGCCGCAGCCAGCCCGCCAAGCGTCATCAGGTTAAAGCTCTCGCCAACCATCCACAGCACGAGGATCGTAACTGAGATGGTGACTGGAATAACCAGCCCGGCGATGAGCGATGAGGTCCAGTCGTGCAAGAACAGAAACAGGATGATGCAAGCCAGCACCAGGCCAATGAAGATAGCGTCGCGCACGCTTGAGATCGAGTCGCGCACCAGTTGCGACTGATCGTAAAATGGCTCCAGCTTCACGCCCGGGGGCAGCTTCTTGCGCAGCTCGGTGACTTCAGAAGCCACTGCATTGGCCACGGCCACGGTATTGCTGGTGGGTTGGCGGGCGATGTTGAGCAGCACCGCTGGTTTGCCGTTGGCGGTGACAGTGGTGTAGACCGGCTCAGTTGAATCTTCAACTGTGGCCACGTCAGCCACGCGGATGGGTAATCCGGCAGCGCTGGTCTTGATGACGAGCTGGCGCAGTCCATCAATGTCATGCACCTGCGCACCGACGAGGCCGAGGATCAACTGGTGATTGGCCTCGTAGAGTCCAGGCGAGTCAACAATGTTTGAAGCCTGGATGCCGTTGACGATGTCGGAGATGGTGACGCCCGCGGTTTGCAGCTGGGCGAGGTTGGGGATCACATGAAACTCAGGTACCTTACCACCCTGCACAACCACGGTGCTCACCCCGCTGACGCGATTCAGCGGAGGCTTCAGGTCGTAAGTGGCAATCTCCCAAAGGCGTGTTTGCGAGATGGTGTCAGAGGTTAAGCTGTAGCCGAGGATTGGGAAGCTGGCGAAGGTGAGCCGGTTGGTGGTGATCTTGGCCGTGGCGGGCAACGATTGCTGCGCCGTGGCCAGCGCCGCGTCCACCAGTTGCAGCGAGCGCACCATGTCCACGTCCCAGCTGAAGAAGAGACTCACCTCAGCGGAGCCGCGGCTGGTGGTGGAGCGGACCGTCAACAGGCCGGGGACGGAGTTGACCGCATCCTCGATGGGCTTGGTGACCGTTACCTGCATCTGCTCCACGGGCATCACGCCGTTATCCACGCCGATGACCACGCGGGGAAAGTTCGTCTCAGGAAAGACGGCGATCGGCACCTGCATGGCGAAATAGATGCCAGCCAGCGTCAATACAGCCGCAAAAAAGAAAATGGTGTGCGTGTACCGGGCCAGCCAGAAGGGCTTGTGACCGTCGGCTGGAGTGTCGATCGGCATCAGTCTTTCTCCCTGCCCTTGCCCGCTGCGGCGTGCTTGGCGTTATCATCATCCTTGCCCGCGCCTGGCTTGGCATCGTCATCGTCCTCTGCCTTGCCGATCTTTACCTTGGTGCCATTGTCAAGTCCGTAGCTCCCGCCGGTAATGACCATGTCTGCCGGCGCCACGCCGGTCAGCACCTGGATGTCGTCGCCATCGGTAATGCCCAGCGTAACGGCCTTCTTGTGCGCCACGCCGTCGCTGCCGATGATCATGACGGATTTGCCGCCGTCGTCAGCAGTAAGAACCGCGGTCAGGGGAACCTTCCATGCCTTCTCAACCGTTTCTCCGGTAATGGAAACCTTCACCGGCGTTCCCACCTTGAGTTTTCCGTTCCTGTTGTCGATCTTCAGCCAGACTTCAAGAGTGGTGCTGCCGGGGTCGAGCGCGGGGCTGACCATGGAAACTTTGGCGGGAACCGGATCATCGATGCCCGGAACATGGACCTGCGCTTCGCCGCCCACTTTGATCTGTTGGGCCAGATTTTGCGCGATATGAGATTTGGCGATGAGGCTGGAGGTATCCATCACTGTAATCACTGGCGCGCCCGCTGCGGCGGTTTCGCCGGGGAAGAGCGGCCGATCGGTGACGACGCCATCGATGGGGCTGCGAATTTGAGAGTAGCTCACGTCAGCCTGCGCGTCTTTCAACTTGCCTTCGGCTGAGGTCAACTGGCCCTGGGCAGCTTTCAACTGGGATTCGTGGCCCCCGCTGTGCATGAACTCAGCCTGCTTGGCAGCTACGTCATACGTTTCCTGGGCCTCTATGAGCGAGGCCCGCGCAGTGTCAAAATCGCGGCCCGGAATGGCGCCCTCGGCAAAGAGCTGTTTGCGGGCGTTCACGATGCTTTGCGCCAGGTCCAGATTAGCCTTGGCCTGGGCCAGATCGGAGTCGGCCTTGATGGCGTCTTCAGGGACCTGGGCTTTGGTGGCCGCGTCATAGGCGGCCTGCGCAGCTTCATAGGAACCTTGGTTGTCCTGTGCAACCGCAGTGAGGTCCTTGTTCTCAAGAGTGACCAGCAGCTGACCCGCTTTCACATGCGTGCCGCGCTCCACGCTGTACTTGCCCACCGGAGCAACGATTTTGGGCACTATGGCGGCCTGCGCCAGCGGAGCGAGCACAGCGTCGGCGGTAATCCGGCTTGAGATCGGCCCCTGTTCAGGATGCTCGGCCTGCACCGTGACCTGGACGTCTGGCGCTTCTTCCTTCTTGCAGCCGGGCAGCACGGCTAGTGGAAGCATGGTTGCGCTCAGAAGAAGGAGGTGGACCCTGGAGCGCCACGCAATTCGTTTTTGGGTTTGGCTCATGGTTTTGCCATTCATGGTTTCGCTCATTGTCTCTTCACATGGTTCCGGTGATCGTTTGCAACTCGGCTCGGGCGGTCTCATAGCGCACGCGTCCGTCCTCGCGCGCATTTTCAGCAGTCACGTAGGAATTTTGCGCGTCTACCACCTCCAGCACCGTAGATTCGCCGGCCTGATAGGCCATCTTGGTCAGGCGCAGGCTCTCGGCGGCAATGGAAACACTTTGCTCCAGCGAGTCAAGCTGATCGCGCGCTGCGGCAGCTTCGGAGTAGGCTTCATCAAGCTTCGCAATCACCTGCCTCTGCGTCGCGCTCAACGCCACCTGCGCCGCCTGGCGGCGAATCTCGCTCTGCTTGACCTTGTGCTCAGTGGAAAGCCAATCCCAGACGGGGAGGTTGACTGTAGCGGTGGTGGAGTAGCCGAGGTTACGCGCCTGGATCCCGCTACTGGTCCCGTTGGTGATGAGGGGGCCATTGACGGAAAATTGATTGGCGTCAATGCCGTAGGTCAGGTTGAACTGGAAGTCGGGCAGATAGGCGGCCCGCGCCGCCAGCACATCGGCATTGGTGGCGCTCAGAGCGGCAAGGGCACTTGCGAGCTCGGGGTTATACTTCGCCGCCGCCGCGTCTATATCCTGGCGCGAAGCAAGCGGCGGCACGGCCTGCTGCGCGCTCAGCATGTAGGGAGTACGCGGATCGGGAAAGAGCAGCACTCCAAGTTCCAGCCGCGCCTTTTCCGCTTCAACCTGCGCGTCTTGCAATTCACGTGTGCTTTGCAACTCTTCAAGCTGCGCCTTCACCACGTCGGCGTGCGCGGCTTCGCGGGCCTGCTCGCGCTCAGTGGTCAGCTTGGTGAAATCGGCCGCATCCTGCCGCGCTTGCTTCGCCACGTCCACTTTGTGATCGGCCGCCAGCGAGGCATAGAAGAGCGTTGTTACGCCGGCCACCAGTCCACGCCGCGCAATCTCCTGCTCCGCCGCCGCCTGCGCCGCGGCTGCGTCAGCCCGGCGCACGGCCGCCGTCCCTGCCAAGCTGAATTTTTCGTCCACGACACCCTGCGCCATGTACTCCCAGGGTCTCGAGTCGTTGGCGACGAAGCTGGGCAAAGGCGCCGAAGACTGACCTGCATCGCCCTCGTTGTAAATCCCATTGGGTCGCGTGTAGATGTCCTGGCTGAATAAGCGCACGCTGGGGAGCAAATCGGCGCGGGCAATGGAGCGGTCCAGCGCCGCCGACTGGCCGGTGGCCTGCGCCCCAGCAAAGGCCGGATCGCTCGACTGTGCGCGGCGAATGGCCTCTTCCAGCGTAACCACGACCGGCTGGGCAACAGGAGCAGAGGCCGCTGTTTCAGGCGCCGGCGCCTGACCCCGTGTTATGGCCGCGCCGCTGAGCAAACCCGCCAGAACGCCGCCAAGCAGGAAGAAACTGCTTTGCCTTCTCAATGGAATCATTATCCTCGTGGATCAATGTCCGACTTCAACAATCATAAATGTATCTGGTTTTTGTCTCGGTCTACCGGTGGCTGCAGGCTCCAGTTCGGCTGTGGGGAGGTAAATCCGGTGCGTCGCCGGATCCAGCCCCATGGTGCGTGCGCCCATTGGCGTGGTGACCGTCTGGTCTACGACCCACTTACCGTCTTTCACTGAGGTAACGGTGAGAGTGCCATCGTCGGCACTGGCAAACGCTTGGCCCGCGTCAAAGCTCGTGGCATCGACACCGGCACCGATCGGCAGCGAGCTCTCGACCGTACCGGTCTCGGCGTTCATTACCACTAACAATTGTGGATTGCGGCAGCCGATAAGCAGTCGATTCGTGGCCGGATCCATCGCCATGCCCACCGGATGTCCTCCGGGAGCGACGGGCCAGCGGTCAACAACCTTGCGCGTGAGCAGATCGACGACGGCAACAAGATTCTTGTCTTCAAGGTTGATGTACACCTTGCCCGAGCCGTCGGATGCGAGAAACTCCGGCGCCCCGCCGAGCGGGATCGGCGGGTCGAGCTTGCCGGTCGTTGGATCGATATCAGGGCTGAAAGTCAGCAGCTCGTTGCCATCCCCTGAAACAGCCAGAACGCGATTGAGTTTCTTGTCGTAGATGATGCCATCCGCGTCCGGAACCGCGGGAATCTTGCCGAGCACGGCGTATGTTCTTAAATCGAAAACGACAATCGCGCCCGGTCCGCCTCCATCCGTGATGAAGCCTCGTCCGAGCGCCGGAACCAAGGCTATACCATGCGAGCGAATCTGGCCGGGAATGTCGCCCAGCACTTTGCCAGTTACCTCATCAATCGCCATGGTGTGCGTACTGCGCGTCACGAACAGGCGCTGGTTCGGCGCATCCGTTGTGACGTAATCCCAACTGCCGTCCCCACCAACATGAAATGTGTGGAGCACCTTCCAGTTGGTCTGGGTGGAAGCAGGAAGCATGCTGGCTGCAATAGCCATCAGGATTTGCGGCAGGAAATTTCGGGTTTTGCTCACGTCGCTTCTCCTTGCGGTCACTTGAGTCCTGTCGGTTCACCTCTGATCCGGCACATCAGGACCTGGCTGCCGGGAACCATGCCAGGAGTCTCGTTCTTATGGCAGTCGACGATGCCTTAAGAGAGCCTTAAATCTGCCGGCCGATGATTCCTGCTTGCGCATCGAGACTGAGACACATCCCAACGTGTTGTTTCTTTGCATGGATTTTTCGCAATGTTCCTGAGAGTAAGTGCTGAACGGCTGAGCACGCGAGCGCAACGGTTATGAAGCTGTCGAGAAATCGCTGTAGGCATCGATCCACAATGCTGGACACCGAGACTGGCGCAGGGATTCGTCTTGATTCAATCAGTTTGGAGTCTATCACCATCTTTGTGCCACCGACAAAGGCGGTGATGCAGTCATTTTCGAGCTATAGGCTACCGGATGAACCCTCGAATAGGTTGTCGACTTATCCATGCTTATCCTGAAGTGCTGGAGTTGCCAGCGAATGATTCTTGGGTTTCGGATTACTCTGTTGAAATCTGCATTCTCCTGAAGTCTACAGTGATTGGAAGTGTCTGCGATATTAGATCAAACCCGAGGATTCCCGCTGCCCATTTGCTGTCTTCGGTATCTCCTCTGAGGAGAACCGTTGCTGGTGAAAGGACGACGTTCTTCCCAAGGAAGAGATTTACTGAGGGCATAATGAAAACCTCTTGAACAGTGCTGCCGGAAGCGCCGGTTACACTTTGATATTGCCTCCTTGCTGTGCGTGCCAAATCAGGCACGGCCGCGATGATCGGGGGGTATAGATATGATCGTGCCGCACCCGTATCGAAGATAAAACTCAAGGTCTTCCCGTTCAGCCCAATCTGGGCTACAGCCGATGCACCATTAAAAACTATCGGGAGATTCTGTGCCGTCGACTTGGGATTGGAGAGTATTTCGAAATGATTATCCCTATCGATCCGAAAGGCTCCCAAAGCAATCAAGACTGAAATTCCAAGGATGCCCTTATGGCCTTTTGGAAGTTCGACGAATGGTTCGCTCGAATCGGGATAAACCGCGAAGGCAACATGTTTTAGATGTGTCTTCCCTATCCATAAATCCGGCGTTTCTGTTACTCGCATGCCGATGCTAGCTCCGCTGACATCTAGCGCCTTCGACACTGTTTCATGCGTTATTAGTCCCAGTCTTCGAGCTTCAGATTCGCAAAGTGCCGAAACATTCGCGCCCGTGTCGACGATATAGATTCCGAGAAAACCATTTGCACGCACAGGTAAATAAAGGTTCTCCCCAACAGTCTCAGCTTGCACCTCCGAAGGAAGGTTACTTGCGATCTCCAGATCTGGATACTGCGAAAGAACAGAAAAGAAAGAATGCACTTCCTTGGCGTCTTCTGCAGCAGAGTGTTCAATCAATTCCATGTCAAGTTGATGAAGAGCCTTTCGATATCGCCCTTCTCGGTAGTACATATTTCCGAGAGCCTCGTGCGCGGCGACTACGCTGGCAGTGTCAGGGTGCTGGCGAATGAACCCGTTCAACTCGCGCTCGGCAATGGAGCGCCGTTCGAGGCTGGCATCTACAACCCCCTTGCAAAGCAATGAAACCTTACCTGCTTCTGCCTGAGCTCTCAGCAGAAACCAATCGTTAGGTTTGCAAGAAGCTGGATAATCCTGACCGAGTCCACGTGAGTATGCGACTAAGAAGAGAAGAACTGTAGCAGCAATTTTCCAGATGCTCACGCCGAGGATCTGACGGATTTGGACAAAGCGAATCACTTGGTATTGCTCGCAATTGAAGGAGATGCTGATCAACTTCCATGCCGAGTAGTCGTCGGCCCGTTCGGTGGGTGTTCAATTTTGCCGACGATACATCTCAACATTTATTTCACGCACGGACTTGTTCGTGACTGGGTGCTACGTGCCTGTGCCCGCGATTCAGAGGTGAAATGGCCATCATCTTGTGTATACATCAAGGGCTGGGAATGCGCTCATCCAAACTTTCTATGTAGGAAATGAGCGACTGTAGATGAAATCGTAGCGGTCAAGGCATCCAGGGACTGCACGAAACCACAGCTTTCAACTGTGTGCTCGCAACGCATTCAATCTAAAACAGTTATTTTCACTCGATTTCAACAAATTTCAATAAGAGGCAGAATCCGGTTCGGGACCAGGGGGTCGGAGGTTCAAATCCTCTCGCCCCGACCAATATTATCAGTCACTTGCAAACCAGCGATCCCGACCCCCGGGGATTAGCCCAGATGCTCTAGTGCCGAAAGGTGCGTCAATATTGAGCTTCTCGACGCATACTGGGTGCAACACCGTCTACAAAAACATCTACAGTCGGCAGGATTATCCAGTTTTACAACTAGGCAGCTAAACTGGATACGCTACCACTTTTTTGATTCAACTGTAGATCGGCATTTTGGCGAGAGACAGCCGAGTTCGTACCTTAAACACCGGTTCTTACTTACTTATTTGGTCTTCGCAGTCCGCTCGATAGTGGCGTGATACGGCCGCAGGGTGTGTTTAGTTCACGGATACGCTCAGCCCCGCCGAGTGAGAAAGCGAGCCGGAGGTCGCCGTCACCGTGACCATTCCTGATTCCGGGGTTGGTGCCGGTCCAGTCTCGCTGGTGGTGCTGGATTTTTCTCCACTGCACGCGCTGAGACAAAGCAGGCTAAGCGTCGCGGCCACACACAGAATCCAAACCGAATGCCGACGGAAATTTCTGAAACGAACGAAGCACAAAGTGAGTGCTAGAGCCGCAACGGGCATGTATCGAAGTGGTGACGGAGGCTGGTTGCTAGCGCTTGTACTGGCAGTGAGAGTCAGCGTTGTGGAAACCGCTGTGCCCGACGGAGTCACGGTCGCCGGAGAGAAGCTGCACGATGTCCCGGAAAGCAACCCCGAGCAACTGAACGAAACAGCGGTGTTGAACCCATTCAGCGGCATGACCGAGATTGTGGTGGTTCCGCTTTGCCCGGCGGTCACCGTGAGGGACGCCGGAGAGGCCGTTACGGAAAAGTCCGGACCGGATAGGTTGATGGTGTAGGCTGCGCTGGCAATGGCACTCGTGGAATAGCCGCTGGCCGTCGCAATTGCCTCCAGTGTTTCTGTGGATGTGACGGTGATCGGGCCGCTGTATACGGGCGAACTGGTAGTCGGCGTGGTTCCGTTGGTGGTGTAGTGGATGGTTGCTCCTACGGTTGAGTCGGAGATGGTTACCGTCTGCGCCGTGGTATATGTCCCTGTGGGCACACTCAGGGTCGGGGTAGCCGCTGGAGGAAGATTGATGATGTAGGCTGCGGTTGCCTCGGCGCTGCTCGAATACCCGCTGGCCACGGCGATGGCCCCGACAGTCTCCGACGAGGAGACGGTGATTGGCCCTGTGTATGCCGAAGCCGGTGTGATTCCGTTAATGAGGTAATAGATGGTCGCGCCGGGTGTTTGATCGGAGATGATCATCGTCTGCGGCGAGGGGTAGGTTCCCGCAGCCAGGCTGAAGGTGGGCGTGGCTGCAGGCGAAGGGGGACGAACGGTTGGAGTCGCTGTAAGGCTGTACTGCCATAGGTCGTTGAGATAACCATAAGCGCCCTGTGCGTCGTAGCCTGAACCGCCGAAGAGCCATAAATTGCCTCTGCTATCTGTCCAGGTGGTTGCGGAATCACGTGCTCCGGGTACATTCCCGGGCGCGGGCGTTCCCAGTGCGCCGTACACTCCCGGCTGGCCGTAGGACACACAAATGCCGTAGTTCTCTGCCAGGCAAATGACCGTGCTGCTTCCGCCCATCCATACCCATTCGTTGATCGTGGGCTTGAACTCCCAAAGGTCGTTGAGCACGCCTAGTGGAGATGTGAAAGTTATGCCAAAGCCCCCAAAGAGCCAGAAGTTGCCATTGCTGTCGGTCCAATCCGCAGCTTCATCGCGTTCTCCGGGAATATTACCGGGCGACCAAACACCCATCGTGCCGTATGTTCCGGAGCCATTGCCTCCGGGGGCGCTAACGCTGTTTGCGCTCGTCCACGCCCATTCGTCGATTGCAGGATAGAACTCCCACATATCGTTCAGAAAGTAGCCGGTAGCGGTCGCATCCACGCCCAAGCCTCCGAAGAGCCAGAGATTACCGCTGCTGTCGGTCCAGCTCGCTGTAGATACGAGACTCCAGGGAAGGTTCCCAACCGCCGGTACATCCAAGGCGCCATAGACCCCCGGGATACCTGCATCGAAGTCGGAACAGAATTTATTGCCGCCCATCCATGCCCACTCGTTTGTGGAAGGATAGAATTCCCAAAGGTCGTCGAGATTGCACCCGATGCCTCTGGAATCCGCTCCATAGCCTCCATATATCCAGAAATTGCCGCTGTGATCGGTCCACCTCGTGGCTTCAGCGCGGCCTCCGGGAGTGTTTCCGGCCGCAGGCGATCCCAATGTTCCGTAGACGCCGGGCCGAAAAGAACATTCATTTACCGCCAGACATGACAGCGTGCTGTCTCCCCCCATCCATGTCCACTCATTCGTAGATGGATCGAACTCCCAAAGATCGTTGAGGTCGTCAACCGCGCCATTGGCGTCAAAGCCATACCCCCCAAAAAGCCACAGATTCCCCTTGTTGTCGGTCCAACCGGCAGCATTGAAGCGGCTGCCAGGTGTATTTCCGGCGGCAGGCGTATCCAGCGTGCCGTACACACCAGGTTGGCCGGAACCGGCCAGGGGACTGTACGCAGCCGTGCTGCTTCCAGCCATCCAGGCCCATTCGCCGGTAGAGGGATTGAATTCCCAGAGGTCGTTGAGAGAACCTTGGTTCCCCACGCCCCCAAACAGCCACAGGTCCCCCCTGCTGTCTGTCCAGCTCACCGCGCCCCAACGTCCTCCGGGAACATTCGTCGCAGCGGGTGTTTGAAATGTGCCGTACCACCCGGGCTGGCCGCAGTTGCTTGTGCTGGGACAGTTCGCCGGAATCGAGCTGCTTCCGCCCATCCATGTCCATTCGGCTGACGGGTTCGGTCCGATGATGTAAGCAGCCGTTGCGATGGCGCTATTCAGGTAGTTGTCGGACACAGCGATGGCTTCCACGGTCTCCGTCGAAGAGATGGCGATCGGCCCTGTGTACACCGTGGAACCCGAAGTCGGCACTGCTCCGATTGCGTAGTAGATGGTCGCTCCAGAAGTTGTGTCGGAGATCGTTAAAGTCTGGGGCACGGCGTACGTTCCCGGCGCGAGGCTGAAAGTTGGGGTCGCGGCCCGGGGAAGATTGGCAACGTAATTCGCAGAAGCGATATTGCTGTTCGCGTATCCACTGGCGCCTGCGATGGCTTCGATGGTCTCCAATGAGGAAACAATGATTGGCCCTGTGTATGCCGAAGCTGGTGTGATTCCGTTGATGAGATAATCGACGGTTGCTCCGGGCGTAGTGTCGGTAATCGTTACCGTCTGCCAGGATGTGTAGGTTCCTGAGCACGGCTCAATAGTTGGTGTCGCGGTGACAGGCAAACCTCCCGTGTTCGGCTGGAACTCCCATAGGTCACTCAGAAAGCCGGAGGTGCCGTCCCCGTCATAACCAATGCCCCCAAAGAGCCAGAAATTGCCCTTGCTGTCGGTCCAACTGACACCGTCGTACCGGCCCCCAGGAGCGTCTCCCAGGGCCGGGGTTTGCAATGCGCCATACACGCCTAATGGGTCACACCATTCACTTCCGTTCATCCATGTCCATTGGTCTGTGGAAGGATTGAATTCCCAAAGGTCATTGAGCATACCCTGGGTATCAGTGGAATCGTAGCCATCTCCACCAAACATCCATAGATTTCCCTTGTTGTCCGTCCAACTAACTGTTCCGGTTCGGCTTCCTGGTACGTTATCGGCAGCAGGCGTTTGCAAGCTACCATAGACGCCGGGTTGACCTGCCGTATAAGTCTGGGTCGTGCTGATGCCACTCATCCAGGTCCACTCGTTGGTAGTGGGATTGAACTCCCAGAGATCATTCAGGAAGGAACCAATACTGCTGTTGGGACCATCAATACCGACGCCGCCAAAGAGCCAAAAATTGCCGCTACTGTCGATCCAACTGACCGCGCCATTGCGGGCTGCGGGTACGTTGCCGGGAGCGGGAGTGCGCAATGTGCCGGGCACGCCAGGCTGGTTGACCGTGTCCGCCCCGCTCATCCACGTCCATTCGCTGGTGGAGGGGCTGAACTTCCAAAGGTCGTTGAGATTACCCTGATTGCCCGCTGAATCGTATCCTGCACCCCCAAAGAGCCAGAGATTTCCCTTGCTGTCGGTCCAGCTGATCGCGTTATCGCGGGCCCCGGGGACGTTCCCGGCAGCAGCCGTTCCTAACGTGCCGTACACGCCGGACTGGCCACATTCAGACCAGCAGGCATCCATATTGCTCCCGCTCATCCACGCCCATTCGTTGGTTGTGGGATTGAACTCCCACATGTCATTGAAAAGAGCATACCCGGCTGAACTGTAGCTGAAGCCTCCAAAGAGCCACAGGTTCCCCTTGGCGTCGATCCAACTGACAGCGCCGGAGCGGCCGGGAGGAATGTTTCCCTCGGCAGGCATACCCAGCGTGCCGTACGCGCCCGCCCCGGAGCTGAAATCGCCGGACAACGTGCTGCTTCCACCCACCCACGTCCACTCATTGCTGGATGGGTTAACCTCCCAAAGATCGTTAAGGTAACCAGGATTACCTGCCGAATCGAAGCCATTTCCGCCGAAGAGCCAGAGATTGCCCTTGCTGTCTGTCCAGCTGACAGGCTGAGATCGACCGCCGGGGGCATTCCCTGGTGCTGGCGTGCCAAGTGTCCCGTATACGCCGAAACTTCCTCCGGTGACACTCCCGCCCATCCATGCCCATTCGTTAGTCTGCGCATTCGCTGTGGGGCACAAGAAGACCCACGCCAGCATAACAACAGAAAGTACAGACAGGAACCCGGTTCGCCGAGTATCGAGAGATGTCGTTATCGCTGCTCCCAACAATCCCCGCGCCTCTAAGCCCGGTGCGTCCGTGCAAAGCGATAGCTGACCACGATCCACAGGTTTCTTCCTTGCGATCCATCCTACATCCCATCGAGCGCTACGATGCACTCCTCAATTTCTGACTGTCCCTCGACAAAATGCTGTCCATCTTTTCGATGTAGGAAATATGCGACTGTAGACTAATTTGTAGCGGTCAAAGCATCCAAGGACAACATGGAACCGCAGCTTTCAACGATTCTCCCGCAACATATTCAATCTAAATCAGTTATTTTCACACCGTTTCAACAAATATGAATAAGCGGCTGAAACTGGTTCGGAACCAGGGGGTCGGAGGTTCAAATCCTCTCGCCCCGACCAATATTTTCAGTCACTTGCAAACCAGCGATTCCGACCCCCGGGGATTGGCCCAGGTGCTCTAGTGCCGGAAGGTGCGTCAATATTGAGCCTCTCGACGCATCGTGGGTGCAACACCGTCTACAAAAACATCTACTGATGTACAGCCGGAAGAGATGATCTAGCCTTACATTCAGACAACGAAACTGGATACTCTACCCATCTGTCTGATTCAATAGCAAATCAGTATTTTGGCGAAGGACAATTACAAGAGATCGGGCAGTGCACTTCGATGAAGCGGTTAATTCCTGTACTAAGTATGATGTTGTGTTTGATCGGCGGTGCACTGGCGCAGACCCGGCGCGCGCTGATACTGGGCATCGACACGTACCAGCCAGTGGGCACGACGGCCCAGCATGAGGATGGCTGCACCTATGGGCGATGCGAGTTAGGGAGCTTCCAGAACCTCGAGGGCGCGGTGAATGACGCGCTGTCGATGGCGGACATTCTGACCGGCCCGAAGTTTGGCTTTCCCGCGGACAATGTTGTGCTGCTGACCAATCCTGCGCCTCGGCGTACGCGGCCGGGGGTGGTGGTTCTGTCTGCGGACCAGACTACGCACGATGGCATTCTGGCGGCGATGAAGAAGTATCTCGTCGATGTGCCTCAGCGCGGGGACACGCTGGTGTTTTATGACGCAAGCCATGGGTCGCTGCGAGTGAATACGGCGGGCGAGAAGCTGACGGTGCGTGGCGAGGACGGCAAGCTGGTGTATGTGGACAGCACGCTGGTGCCCGCGGACGCGTATAAGGGCGGCTACGATATCCGCGACCGGGAGATGACCCGCATCTTCAACGCGGCAATTGACAAGGGTGTTCATCTGACGGTGATCTTCGATAGCTGCCACAGCGGCGGTGCGACGCGAGGGCTGTTCTCGGGGCGGCAACGCTCGCTGCCCTACGACCCGCGGCCGGTGAACGATCCGCCGGACACGCTTGCGAACGGACAGAAGGTGACTCCACCGACGGAGCGGAAGGACAATCCGGCTCTGGTGTTTGCAGCGGCTCAGCAGGACCAGGCGGCGAACGAGGCCAACCCTACGCCGGACATGCCGGAGTCGCACGGCGCCTTTACCGCGGCGCTGATTGAGACTTTGCAGGTGCTGCCCGCCGATGCGCCGGCGTCGCTGGTCTATCAGCGGGTGAAGGCGATGCTGGAAGGCAACGGAGTTGCCGACCAGGAGCCCGATCTGGATGCGAATGCAAGGCGGCGCGCGCAGCCGTTGTTTGGCGGGGCATCGAGCGCAGACGCGGACAAGGTGCGGACGGCGGCGTTGCAGGTGGATGCCGATGGAAGCATCTGGCTGGACATTGGGATAGTCTCGGGAATCGGGCCGGGGAGCGAGTTTACAGCGACGACGGCGAGCGCGGGTGGGACTCCGGTGAAGTTGCGGGTAGACGAGGCGCTGGGGATTGCGCGGTCAAGCGCAACAGTTGTGAGCCCGGCGGGAGCGCAGGTGCATGTGGGCGATATCTTCGAGCTGACCAAACTGATTCCGGGACAGTCGAGTGCGCTTCGATTCTGGATTGGCCCGTCAAATCTTTCCAGTGCCGAGACCGCGGCGGCCGCGGCGCAGGTGAAGGCATCCGGGGTGGTGACGATCTCAGACCCTGCCGAGCAGGCCTATACCGACGTGCTGAGCTGGAACGGAACGGCATGGACTATGCGGCATATCGATGCGGATTCTGCGGCGCAAGTGAACCACTCCTTCTTTAACTTTGACAAGAAGAGCGTGCCGGCGATTCTTGGAGCGCAGCTCTCGGCGAACGCGTTGAAGGCGCACCTAGCCTCCAATGCCCGGCTGTGGGTCGATCTGCCGGTGCCGCGCGAGTTGGCCGACTCCTTGCAGTTTGCGGATGCCAACAGCGAGGCGCAGGCGACGACCGCTATTGCGGACGCCAGTTATGTGCTGGCCGGTTCCGTGGTGAAGGGAAACCCCAGCTACGCATGGTTCCATAAGAATGAGTTTGCCACTGTACCGCACCCTTCGGCGGTGCCGGACCATAGCCCGGGCTGCTCGGCGACGTCGCCCTATCCGGTTCGCAGCGATTGGGTCGCGCTGACCGACGGCGCAACCGCACCGACTGCGGCGGTGACTCTCGATATCTACTCTACGCAGCTGGCGAAGGTGCATGGATGGCTGCAACTCGCGAACAATCCGGTCGCGGGAGCGTCGCAGGCGGATTACTTCAAGCTCGTGTTCGTTCCCATGACCCGCACAACTCCGATCGACACCAATAGTCCGGTGCATGAGAACGACCGCATGCGGCTTGCGTTGCAGGCGAACGGCAAGGTGAAGGACCCGCGCTGGGTCTACATACTGGACATTGATTGCCACGGCAAAGGGAGCTTGATCTACCCGCTGAACTCCTCGGAGAACCAGTATCCGGGCGAGGGCGACCAGGACCAGCAGGTGATTCTTCGTCATGCGCCGACGTTGAAGGTGGGGCCTCCGTACGGGGTGGATACGATGATTCTACTGAGCACCGCGCAGCCGCTGCCCGATCCGTCAGTGCTGAACTTCGAGGGGGTGGCGCGGGGAGCGACTCGCGGCGCCAGGACGCCGCTGCAAGAGCTTCTGTCGAACGCGAGCGGCGGGACGCGGGGAAGCGGCGCCGAGGTGCCGACCAACTGGGGGATTGAGACCCAGTCGTTGCGCAGTGTGCCAGGGAACGTCTCCCACTGATCTGCCGCCGGGCAAGAGCGCAGGCAGGAGCAGTTCGATGCGCTTACTTCCAGTGCTGGTGCGCTTCTCCGCCCTGGCCGAGGTCGATGACCAGGGTGTCGTTCTTGCAGGAGTGGTAGGTTGAAAGCTGGTAGATCGGCTCCTTGGTGAGCCGATATGGGGCGTCGTTGACGGTGAACTGGAGCAGGAGCGGACCCTCGGCTATCTTGAAGGTGCTTACGCCATCGACGACGGCGGTGGTCTCGTCGAGGTTGTTGGCCAGCAGGGTGTAGGAGTGCGAGACGCTATGCCTGTAGTCGTACGTGATGCGCGTGTGCATCGTACATGGGGCCGGGGCGACCGCAGGCGCGGGAACATCCGCAGATTTGTCCGGCACGGTCTTGACGAAGCCGCCAAGGTGGGCCGGCAGGGTGTCGCGGACCTCGTCTGCGAGGTGTGCCGTTGACCTGCCGATAGGCTGCTTCTCAAAGTCGGTCGACGTGGTGAGGATGTCGACGCCTCCATATTGACTGGAGCGACCATTGATCGCGGAGGTAACGGCCGCCTCACCCTTTTGAAACCACGCGCTCTTGGCTTTGGTAGTGTCGGAGACCGTCCAGGTGCTCTTGGTGTCGCCACTGTGCGCGTCGAGCAGATCGAGCTCGATGTTGATGCTGCTGCCGTTCTTGTCGTTGACGGTGGGCTTGAGCGTGGACACTAGCAGCAGATCGAGCTCGGGACGGTCCTGCACGTACTCGAGGAGCCAACTGGTGTCGAGCGGCGTGTAGACGCCTCCAGGACTAAGCAGCGAAGGCGCGAACTGCTTGCTGCCGAGGAGGTCCTGGTAGATGGAGAGGGTCAGGTGTTGCACCAGCAGCGGGCCAAAGTCGTCGCCGCCGGCATCGTATGCCGGAGCGATCCCCAGGGCGATACGCTGCGCGGACATCGATGCACCCAAGGCAATAACGGCTAAGGCAGCTGCGAAAGCGCGAACTCTCATTCCCCGCCTGATTTCTTCGTTGAGGCCGCCTTCGATTTAGTCGCTCCTGTCGCCGGTTGGGATACGTTGACTGTTTGCGGGCTTGCAGCGGAACTGCCGGGCGGTGTCTGGGCCGCCGAGACGACCTGCGGCCCAGTCAACGGAGCGGAGCTGCCGGAGCTGGTGCGGATGGCCTCGACATTTTTGGTTGAGACGACGGCGGCTGGCGCGGCGTACCAGTTCGTGTCGCCGACCAAGGTCAGGTAGTCGTACAGGATCGACATGTTGTTGGGCAGCGATCCCATATGCTCGCGCTGATAGAGAGCAACGTAGGCCTGAATCTCGTTATTGATCTCTGCCTTGTCGCCATTTTCGCCGATCAGGTGGAGTGCATGCTCCAGGTGCGGATCGGGGTAGGCGCCACGTGCTCCGTCATACTGGATGGACTTGAGGAAGTGGTCCTCGGCTTCCTGCCTTTCTTCAGGCGTGCGTGCGGTGAGGGAGATGATCTTGCCGAGATAGAGCTGCGCACGGGGGTCGTTGGAGCGCAGGCTGACCGCCTCCTCGAGGTTGTCCCGTGCCATGGCAAAGAGGTCGTAGTCGATGGCGATGATGCCGTTATCGCGCTTGAGGGCGGCCATGATGAGGTTGAACTCGCCGCTCGACCCGGTGAGGCCGCCAGCTTTGAGTTTCGCCTCCCACTGGGACTTGAAGTCGCCGGCGAGGACGGTCTGGATGTGCGCGGTACGGGCCTTCAAGCGCGTTTCCTTGGCCATGAAGCCGAGGCCGATGCGCGGATCGCTCGCGGCGGCTGCCTGAAGGCGGGCATATAGCCGTGGAGCCTCGCGCACATCGTAGCCCTGGGCCAGCATGTAATGCAGCGACTCTTCGTCCGCCTCGTTCTCGTAGACATCGCCCCATTCAGTGACGGTGTTGTGGTCGCGGAAGAGGAGTTGGCCTCCGGCGATACCGCCGGTGAGCCCGACAGCGCCGCCGACGAGAGCGCCACCCCATCCGCCGGCGATGCCTCCAATACCGCCGGTGGCTAAGGTGGTTACCGCACTGACGATGGTGCGCTTCTCCTTATTCTCCTTGTCCTTTTCCGCATTGAGCGTCGGTTCGAGAATGCTCAAGCGCACAATCATGTAGGCGTGGTTCTTCTCAATATGGGCGATCTCGTGGCCCAGGACGTAGGCGAGCTGGGCTTCGTTGTCCAGCATCGAGACCATGCCAGTGCTGATCAGGATGGTGCCTGTGGAGAGCGCCTCCGCCTTCGGGATGGGGTCCAGCAGAAGCTTGAAGGAGTAGATGTTGGGGGAGTCTTTGGGAACGAGGCGCTGGCCGATGGCATTCATATAGCGCTGCAACATCGGGTTGTTGTAGAGCTGGCCGTAATGATCCCGGAAGGTGGCGAACTCAGGGCCGGACATGTCTGAGAAGTGGGCCGACGAGTTGATGTTGTAGATGTAGTCGATGTCCTGGCGGCGCTTATCGTCCCACGCAGCCTGGATGGCATCTTTGATCTCTGGCCGCTGCTCGATCTCGGCCATCTTTTTCTTGTCGTCGTCGGTAAACACCGGAGCCTTGTCGGAAGCGGCAACCGGCTTCTGCACCGCGGCGGCGGGCTTCTGGTTCGGGTTCTGGGAGAAGGCAACGGTCCCGGCCAGCGCCAGAACACCGAATGCGAGAGATAATTTTGGTGAGGTTTGCATCGACAGACTCCTTAGACCCGGAGATACCGTGCAACAAGGAAGGGATACAGGATAATGTCTTGTAAAGACGGAGTCAAAGACAAAACGGAAGTCCATGTCATGAGAATAGTCAGCGGTGCGGCAAGGTCCTTCTGCAACAATCGGGGGGTGGCAACAGTGTTCCGAAGTCTCCTGGTGATGGTGGTTGGAGTGACGTTGCTCACCCTGGGAGGCGGTGCGAGCCAGCCCGCGCGGAACAATGATCCCTGGCTTGAACTGCCCCAGGCCGGCCAACGTGTGGCAGTCGACAGTACGATTGCGCTCGACCAGTCACCGAACTCGATTCAGCAGCTGGTATTGCATATCCCCGCTGGCGGCCCGGTGATCAGCTACGGGACCATCCACACCAAGGTGAATACCGAATCCGCCGACGTGGCGATGAAGAGCACCAGCGGGCTCGATGGGTTCATTTTGAACGTGGACCTGACCGGCGCCGGGGGCTTTCCGATGCTGCCGGGGCGCAACTCGGTCGAGCTGGAGTACAAGGACCAGTTCGGGAGAACCAAGTATTACAACTTCTTATTGGATTTTGGGCGTGGCGCTTCCGGGCCGAAGGACCGCGGATTCGAGGCGATTCCGACGACCCATGCCCCGGAGAAGCGGGCCGGCCGGCTGTTTGCCGTGGTGATCGGGATCTCTCATTACCAAAAGGGAGACGGCGGCGGGCAGATCAACGATCTGCAATACGCCGACCGGGACGCGCAGTCGATGCTGGATTTTCTGAAGTCGCCAGCGGGCGGGTCGGTGACGGATGACGACTCGCTGCTGCTGTTGAATCAGAATGCCACCACGCAGTCGGTGCGGCACGCGCTGTACAGTTTCCTGACCAGGCCGCAGGAGCAGGACACGGTGGTGATCTACATTGCGGGGCATGGCGCGCCGGACCCGCTCGATCCGCGCAATCTGTATCTGCTGACCGCGGATTCCAAGCCGGACGATATGGGCGGAACGGCGTTCCCGATGTGGCAGCTGCAAGATGTCTTTGACCGGGTGCTGAAGGCGAAGCGGGTGCTGACGTTTGCCGACACCTGCCACAGCTATGGCTTTAGCGGGTTGCGCGCAGGCACCGGCTCAAAGACAGCGAACAATCTGGTCAACCAGTATCTGCAGCGCTACGCGTCCAAGGGGCAGAGAGCGGTGATTACGGCCAGCGACATCAGCGAGTCGTCGTTCGAGGATGCCAAGTGGGGCGATGGCCACGGAGTCTTTACCTATTACCTTCTGCGCGGACTGAAGGGCGAGGCCGACCTGAATCATGACGGCGTGGTGACTGCGGGCGAGCTGTTTAGTTATTTGCAGCAATCGGTGCGGCAGGCGACCGACGGCAAGCAGAACCCGCGTGCTGTGGTGGGCATTACAAACGGATTGACGGTGGCCACGGTGGGCAGGACACGGGCACGGCTGGAGATTCCGCCGGCGCCGGGGGCAAGGTAGCCTGAGGACTGGCTCTGAGGTGTGGAGCTTGGCGCTGGTTCTAAGGCTGCGGGCTGGGTGTCGCGGCGCCGGGCTTGTCC
The DNA here is from genome assembly GCA_049513335.1 of Acidobacteriaceae bacterium. Taxonomy (GTDB): domain Bacteria; phylum Acidobacteriota; class Terriglobia; order Terriglobales; family Acidobacteriaceae; genus Edaphobacter. Next base: position 23,755 of record JBEKWE010000005.1, read on the forward strand.
TCGGCTGACTCAGGCAGGAAGGCGCCTGCGGGTTCGAGGGCCCTGGTGGGTATGGTCTTCAGGATGGGCAGGTCGCGCCGCAGTTGGGCCAGCTTCTTCGGGTTGGACTGGATGTACTTTGCCTTGGCTGGATCGGCGAAGTAGGCCTGCAGGTCGCGCTTGATGCCGAAGGGGATGGGTGAGGAGGGATCGCGGGTCATCCGGTGCAGCAGATCGGCGTAGGCGTAGTCCTCCAGCGGGTAGGTGCCGGGGTAGACGACGTCGCCGGTGTCGAGGTCTTTGTTGGGCAGTGTGCCGGAGTGGGTGGCCTGGGCGAGCATCTCGCGGAGGCTGCCGGTGGTCTGCATGAGGGCGTTGACGTAGTCCTGTTCGGCGGAGGGCGATGGGCCGCGCAGCGCGAGGCCGGAGAGCGGGCCGACCTTGGGAAGGATGAAGATGAAGCCTGCCAGCAGGTGAGTGCCGAACCCGGCGTGGCCGCGGTAGGCCGCCCAGTTGCTGGCAGCTGAGAGTTTGGCGATCTCCTGGTTGAACTGGTCGAGCGCGGGGCTGGGGACGTCGGGGGGCATGCGCTTGCGGTTGAGCAGGGCTTCCGCATAGGCGACGCGGGGCAGAAGCGTGCGCACGGCATAGTGGTATCCGCGCAGTGTGGGACCATGTTCGTCGAGCACTTCGCTGAGATGGAGGCCATAGGTCTCATAGAACGCGCGCGCCAGCAGAGGCATGGGGACGGAAAAGCCGATGTGGTTGAGGTAGCGCTCGGGAGCGAGGCGGTGTTTGACGATGTCGTTAACGTCGAAGGCGAACTCCGCGCGCACGTGCTGGTGCGGTCCCTCGGCGTAGTTGACGTTGGGACCGAAGCGCCCCGCCAGGTCTGGGAACTCGTTGGCCACGGCGAGGTTGACTGCGTTGGCGTGACCGATGGTGTCGCCCAGATAGTGGGAGAGCGCGCCAATGGCAAAGGCGACCTCGTCGAGCCCCTGGGCGTCGCGGAAGAGCGCCCGGATAAAGTCGCCGGTGCGCACGTAGTGCAGCAGGTCAGAGAAGAACGGTTTGCCGAATGGGTAGTAGCCGAGGTCCTGGATGACGCAGCCGCCATAGGCGTAGGCGCGGGCATCGCGCAATTGGTCTGGGGTCAGCGTCGGATAGCGTTTGAGCAGGAGGGGCCGGATCGAGTCGTACCAGGTAAGGTCGATCAGCTCTTCGTGGGTAAGCACGGAGTAGCCGCCCGCGGGACGCGCAAAGGAGAACAGGAGCAGCAGCGAGAGTATCGCCGGCAGTGAGGCCCTTCGCAGCGGTGTCATCAGGAACCCTCAATGGTCAATGTCGAATGGTTGAATTGTACTCGGGGGGATTCATATCGAAATACTCGCTCGATCCGGCACTCCTTCCATGGGCGCGTCAGTGGGCGCGGCAGGCGCCGCGCTGGAAGATGACCTGCGCGGCCGGGTCGGGCACGTAAGAGTGAAGATGCTTCAGGAAGTTCTCGCTGGTGATGGAGCCCGCGTAGTCATAGACGTTGCCGGAGCATTCCAACTGACCGTTCAGGTCGAACAGGGCGTAGGTGCCCACCGAGCCGCCGCTGTAGCTCATCTTGGTGCCAAAGATGTTGCTGGACCGGTTGACGGAGCCGCCGGACTCGAGCGCTTTGACCAGCAGAAGGTGCTGCGGGGCGTTGTCGGGGATTTTTCCGGTGGCGGGGTCGGCTCCCAGGCGCTCGGCGAGGCCATCGGCTGAGAGAACGGCTTGCAGGTGCGAGGGCCCGGCAGGTTGGACCGCAGCGGCGTTGGAGGCGGTTCCGGCCGCGGCTGCCGGGGTTCCCGCGGATGGATTGCCGGCGGGCTTGGCAGTTGTGGTGGGACCGGAGAGCACGGCGAGGAAGCTGTCGATGCTCTTGACGTCGGCATCGCTCTCGCCCTTGGCTTTGACCAGGCAGTCGCGAGTGTGCAGTAGCTTGTCCAGAGCGATAAAGAAGGGGGAGCGCGCGGGGTCGACGGAGGTGAGGCCGTAGGGGGTGTAAACCGACGGCATCATCACCGAGATGTTGACGGTACGCAGCTCGCGGCCAACGTTGTCCATGAAGGCCTGGTCCTCGATGGTGCCGCCGACAGGCGCGGCCTCCTGGCTGGAGGCAAACAGGCCCAGCGCACCCGAGGCGGCGGACAGAACATTGCCGCCGGGGAGCATGCCTAACACCGAGGAGGCCGAACTGGAGGTGGCTGAACTGGCGGTGAGACCGCGACTGGTGAAGCCTGACGACTTGGGCGGCTCCGTGCCCGGCAGCTCGACTTTGGGCTCGGCGTTGCATGCGGAGGCGCCGCGTTGTTCGAATTCGGCCATGGTCTGCATGTCGGAACGCCAGATCTGGAAGTCGGCAAAGACGCTGTGGTCAAAGGGAAGCACGATGACGCCGACGGTGGAGGGGTCGGTAGCGCTGGGGACGTTGCAGATGGCACCGCCGGACTGGCTCTGGAAGCTGGTCTTGACGTTCTCCAGGTAGGAGGCGACGTCACAGGCGATGGCCTCGCCGTTGGATTCGAGCGCGCGGTAGGTCAGCATCTCGGTCTCGATGGAGAAGCCGGAGGCCGTATTGATGGCTGTGGCGGCCGGCTTGGCGGAGGAAGCAGGAGCGGCGGTTTGGGCATGCAGACTGAACGACATGCCGATAAGAATCAAGGGAGAAAGGCAAAGCAAGAGGAAGCTTCCAGTAAGACGCGGAACTGCTTTCATTCGGAATCTCCTTTTCGGCACCGATTCGCGGAATTGTACCGCTCATGAGGCAAATTGCAAAACCAAAACAACGTTGTGGTCAAAAAACCGGCGATTCCTCGCCGTCTGTGTGGAGAGCACGTCGCTACCAGTCTCTCTCGACATGCCATCCGTTCTTTCTATGCCGGAAATGTGCGACTGTAGACGAAATCGTAGCGGTCGAAGCATCCAAGGACTGCACAGAACCGCAGCTTTCAACTGCACACCCGCAACATAATTTAATCCAAATCAGTTATTTTCACGCGATCTCAACAAATTTCAATAAACGCCTGAAACTGGTTCGGGACCAGGGGGGGCGGAGGTTCAAATCCTCTCGCCCCGACCATGCCTCTCCTTCCTTTAATCCCTATTGAATTCTGCTTCCCTGTCGGCGTGCCCACTGCGCCAACCCACTTTCCTGCATCTCTCTTTCCGTCTCCTGCATCAATAGGAGTCCGACAGAACGCGCATTGGGCCCATGATCGCCATCTCCATGCTCCCGAGTAGCCCAGATGCGCCCTCCTCGCCTGCATGGTTGCAACCTCACTTCCACGGGAGAGTGTATGCAGCGAAGAGAGTTTCTCAAGGCGGCCACCGTAGCCGGAGTGGCTGCCGCGGCAACATCCAACCTTCTTGGTCAGGCACAGAATTCAGCGGCACCCTCGTCTTCGGATTCGGAGATGCAGTACCGCACCTTGGGCCGTACCGGAGAGAAGGTCTCCGCCATCGGCCTGGGCGGCTACCACATCGGCGTGCAATCCAATCCCGCCGAGAGCGTGCGCATGGTTCGCACCGCCATCGACCGCGGCATCACCTTCATGGACAACAGTTGGGACTACAACGACGGCGCCAGCGAGTCGCGCATGGGCGACGCCCTCAAGGACGGCTATCGCAACAAAGTCTTCCTCATGACCAAGATCGACGGCCGCTCCGCCCAGTCCTTCAACACGCAACTCGAGCAGTCCCTCGCCCGTCTCAAGGTGGACACCATCGACCTGATGCAGTTCCACGAGATCATTCGCATGGAGGACCCCGACCGCATCTTCGCCGCCCGTGGCGCGCTGGAGGCTGCGGTCGCAGCCAAACAGACAGGCAAGATACGCTACATCGGCTTCACCGGCCACAAGGATCCTGCCATTCACCTGCGCATGTTCGAGATCGCGCAGCAACACGGCTTCCACTTCGATACGGTGCAGATGCCCATCAATGTGCTCGACGCACACTTCCGCTCGTTCTCGAAGCAGGTGGTTCCCGTGGCCCAAGCGCAAGGGACCGCCGTGCTTGCCATGAAGACCCTCAGTTGCGGCATCCTGCTCCGAAGCAACACCGTCAGCGCAGTCGAGGCGCTGCACTACGCGCTCTCCCAGCCGGTCTCCGTCGTCATCACCGGCATGGACTCCATGCAGATCATGGAGCAGGCCTTCACGGCGATGCGCACCTTCAAACCGTTGACCGCGACCGAGACAGCGGCGCTGCTAGCCCGCACGCACGACGCCGCCATGAGCGGCCAATTTGAACCCTTCAAGACCACCGCGATGTTCGATGGTTCAGCCCACAATCCAGACTGGCTCGGCTAACAGCATTGCTGCCGCCCGCAAATCCAATCAGAACCGCTTGATCTCGATCCCATGTTTGCGCAGCGCGTAGCCCATCTGCCGCGGCGTCAGGCCAAGCAACCGGGCCGCCTTGGCCTGCACCCATCCGGCCCGCTCCATGGCGTCAACCAACCGCTCTCGCTCGCTGAAGTCGCCTTCGTTTGCGACCTCACCGGAGAACCCCCTGTCCGGCTCCTCATTGCCGAACCCAGCGGCGGCACGCTCTGCCTCGGACGACTCCGCAATGGGATGAGGCCTGCCGCCTTCGCTCGTGGCCCGCGCCCTGCCCATCGACTTGTTCATCACCGTCGAACTGCTCTTGCTGCTCAGGTCGAAATCCTCCGCCTGCAATACCGGATTCTTGGTCAGGGCCGCGGTGCGCCGCACGCAGCTCTCCAGTTCGCGAACGTTGCCGGGAAAGTCGCACGCCGTCAGCACCTCCATGGCGCGCGGCGAGATGCTCAGCGAGACCCCATGCTCCTTGTTGAAGCGCTTCACAAACTCGCGCGCCAGCAGCGGAATGTCCTCCCGCCGCTCGCGCAAAGCGGGTAGAAAGATCGGCACCACGCTGATGCGATAGTAAAGGTCCGACCGGAAGTCGCCTGAGATCACCGCTGCCTCCAGGTTCCGGTTGGTCGCCGTCACCAGCCTCACATCCACCTTGATGGTGTGGTTGCCGCCCACGCGCTCGAACTCCCCCTCCTGCAGCACGCGCAGCAGTTTGGCCTGGAAGGTGGTCGATATCTCGCCAATCTCATCCAGAAACAGCGTCCCGCCATCGGCCATCTCGAAGCGCCCCTTGCGCATTCCAATCGCCCCGGTGAACGCTCCCTTGTCGTGCCCGAAGAGCTCCGACTCCAGCACCGACTCCGACAGCGCCGCGCAGTTCAACCGGATATAGGACTGCTCCTTGCGCGGGGAGAACTCATGGATGGCACGCGCAAACAGCTCCTTGCCCGTCCCCGATTCGCCGCACAGCAGCACCGGCAGGTTGCATCGCGCCACCAACTGCACCTTCTCCGTCACCTCGCGGATCGCCGCGCTCTTTCCAATAATCCACGAGATCCCCTCGCGCTTCGCCGCGCTCTTCTCTTCCAGTTCCTGCTCCAGCCGGTTGCGTTCGGCCATCAGCCGCTCGCGGTCGCGCTCCACCATCGTCTGCAGCGCCACCGTCTGCCCCACCAGGTTGGCAATCATCGTCAGGTAGCGCACGTCCTCGTCCAGCGTTCCGGGCGACGACTGGCTCCCCACGCGCTCAATCGTGATCGTCCCTACCGTGCGGCTCTCGCCCTTGATCGGCACGCCCACAAACGACCGCGCCGCCTCCGCGTCCTCCGGCTTCAGTCCGCTCCACTGCGCGAACAGCGGGCTCCGCGCCACATCGCGCACCACCAGCGGCATTCCGGAGACCACAATCTGCCCCACCACCTGCTCCGGCAGCTCCTCAAAGTGCTCTCTCGCCTCAGCCTCGCTCCAGCCCGCGCCCACCACGGTCGTCGTCCGGTCCTCGTCGTCCAGCAGCGCGATCAGTCCGCCGCTCATGTCCATAAAGCTGTGCAGCAGGTTCACTACGCCGGAAAGAGCCGTCTCCAGCCGCGCCGGACGCGTCAGCACCTTCGAGATCTCGTAGATCCCCATCAGCGCCGCGTGCGTCCGCACCGACGCCGGCTCAATCGCATTGGCTCGTGTGCTGGACTCGCTTTCGATCAACACATGCCCCTTCTCTCGATTCGCGCCCCGTTCCATGCGGCGCAATCCAATGAAACGCCCGCTGCATCCAGTGTAGTGTTTCCCTCAGTTTAACAGCATTCGATCTGCGCGTCCGGCGCATCCCGCAACTAGCCTTCCAATAGAAGCAGCCGCGCCGGATCCAGCCGCACCAGCCACGGCTGCGGCCGCTGCAGTAGCGCGCGGGCTGCGTCCTTGGGCACATCCACCTGCATGTGCGCCGGTCCATCGCCCTCGGCGGGCGCGCGCAGCCGCAGGTAGAGCGTCATCTCGTGCGGCGCTTCGCTGGTGCCCATCAGCCAGCTTGGAAATGTGTTTTCGGCCGCAGCGTCTGTCGCAAACGCAATCTGATGCGAACGCACGCCAACGTGGGTCAATCCATCGGGAACCGGACAGGCCGTCCGCAGCTCGCACTGCCACGCATCCACGGCGATCCGCTCCGCTCCAACCCGCCGCGCCGTCACAATGTTCTTGCACCCGGTTAATCGCGCCGCCACCACCGTGCGCGGCCGCTCGAAGAGCTCGTGCTTCGGCCCGCTCACAATCACCCGTCCGCCGTCCAGAACCACCAGCTCGCTGCAGAACCGGAACGCCTCCTCCATGTCATGCGTCACAAACAACACCGCGCCCTTGTACTCCGCCAGCGTCTCGCGAAGTTGTTCCTCGGTCCTGCGCCGCAGGTGCGGGTCTAGCGCCGCGAACGGCTCATCCAGCAGCAGCGCGTCCGGCTCAATCGCCATGCACCGCGCAATCGCCACCCGCTGCCTCTGCCCGCCCGAGATCTCGCCCGGCATGCGTCCGGCCAGCTCCGCAATGTGCATCCGCTCCAGGTGCCGCGCCACCACGCGCCTGCGTTCCTCCGCATTCAGCCCGCTCAGCCCGAAGCCCACGTTCTCTTCCACCGTCATATGCGGAAACAACGCGTAGTCCTGAAACACAATCCCGATCCTGCGCCGCGCCGAGCGCACATTCTCACCCGCCGCGCTGTCGAACAGCACGCGCCCATTCAGCACAATCCGCCCTGCATCCGGCTCCGCCACGCCCGCAATCAGCCGCAGCGTCATCGTCTTCCCCGCGCCCGACGGCCCAAGAATTCCCACCGCGCCTCTCCCCGCGCGCAGCCGCAGCTTCAGCGTGAATCGCTCCAGCCGCTTCTCCAGATCGATCTCGAGCGCGGACGGAGTCTCGCTCTCCTCATTCTGCGCAAGCGCCGCGCGAGGCACTGTGGGAAGCTCGCCTGCATCGATCTGCGCCGTCGCCGCAACCTCCGTCTGCACCCGCCTGCGCGCCGCCCTTCCTTCCCGGTTCAACAGTCGGATCATCCCCAGCGAGATCGCCACAATCAGCGTGACCCACACCGCGGCCAGGCGCATGTCGCCGTCTTCCACCGCGGAAAAGATCGCAATCGGCATGGTCTGCGTGCGCCCGGGAATGTTTCCCGCCAGCATCAGCGTCGCGCCGAACTCCCCCATCGCGCGCGCAAACGCCAGCACCGTTCCCGCCACCACCCCCGGCCCCGCCAGCGGAAACAGTATTCGCCGAAAGACCCTCCACTCCGATGCGCCCAGCGTCCGCGCCGCCTGCAACAGCGTCGGATTCACCTGCTCGAACGCGCCCAGCGCCGTGCGGTACATCAGCGGGAACGCTACCACCGTCGCCGCAATCACCGTTGCCGGCCAGGAAAACACAATCGTGATCCCCACCCGTTCCAGCGCGGCACCAAGCAAACTGCGACGCCCAAACACCAGCAGCAGAAAAAAACCCACCACCGTCGGCGGAAGCACCAATGGCAACGTCAGCAGCCCGTCAATCCATCCCCGCAGGCCCAGCGTCCGCAATCCCCATCCCCACAGCCCCCACGTCCGCGCGCCCCACGCCCGCGAGTCGCCCTGCGCCCGGTACATCCACCACGCCGCCAGCAGCCCCAGGAAAAATGTCGCCGCCGTGGCCGCGCAGGTAGTCGCAATGGAGATCAGCAGCGGCGACGCGTCGATCGGCAATCTCACCATGAAGCCATGGTAAATCCATGCTTCACGAAGATCGCAGCCGCCGCGGGACTCTTCAGATACTCCACAAACTGCTGCGCCGCACCGCTCTCGCGCCCCGCTCCCACCACAGCCACCGGATAGACGATCGGCTCATGTGTCTCCTCCGGCGCGGTCGCAACAATCCGCACCCGCGCATCGTTCTGTGCGTCGGTCGCATACACCAGTCCCGCGTCGGCGTTGCCCGTCTCCACGTACGTCAGCACCTGGCGCACGTCCTTGGCCAGCACAATCTTTCCCTTCACCCGCTCGTATAGCTTCAGCGCCGTCAGCGTCTCCTTGCCGTACTGCCCGGCCGGTACGCTCCCCGGATCGCCCAGCGCAATCTGTCGCACACTCTTGTCCGTCAGTCCCGCAAACCCCTGCAACCCCGATCCGCGCGGAGCAATCAGCACCAGCGTGTTGCGCAGCAGATCGTGCCGCGTCCCCGCCTCGATCAGCCCCTTCGCCTGCAGCTCGTCCATCGGCCCCGCCGCAGCCGATAGAAACACATCCACCGGCGCGCCCTGCTCGACCTGCCGCGCCAGCGTGCCCGATCCGCCAAAGTTGTTGCGGAAATCTATCTCCGCATGATCCTGCCGGTACTGCGTCTCAATCTCGCCAATCGTCTCCGTCAGGCTCGCCGCCACTGAAAGCGTCAGCGTCGTCCGCGCTGGCCCGTGGCACGCGCCGAGCGCAAGCAGCCCAACAGACAAGCCCGCCAACACGCGTTGCGCCGCATGGAACATAGACCGCCTCCGCAATCGACACTCAATAACTAATTCTTGCCGGGTTTGCCCCCTGCCATCTTGTAGATCTCGCTCCCGGCCAGCAGGAATCCGCCAACCCCGTAGTTGAAACTCGACGAAGGCTTGAACAGCGCCGGCGCCGACCCGGTCTGCTGAATGTCTCCCAGCCGCCCGTCCGCGTAGATGTGCTGCAGCATTCCCGCCCACGCCTTCTCCACCACCGGCTTGTACGTCTTGCGGTCGAGGATTCCATTGTTGATCCCCCACGCCATGCCGAATGCAATCAGCGCCGAGCCCGAAATCTCCGGCTGGTCGTACGACGCCGGGTCCAGCAGCCCGGAGCGCCACAACCCGTCCGGCCCCTGGATCTTCGCCAGCGCGGCGGACATCTCCTTCAACTGCGTCTCGTACATCGCGCGCGCTGGATCGTCCTTCGGCACGTACTCCAGCGTCCTCGCCAGTCCGCCCATCACCCATCCCTCGCCCCGCGACCAGAAGACCTTTTCCCCGTTCTTCTCTTTTGCCGTTATGAACGTCGTATCGCGGAAATACAGGTGCGATGCCGGGTCCCACAGTTCCTGCGAGGTCTTCGCCCACTCCTCATCCAGATATGTGATGTACTTCTTGTCACCGGTGGCCGCAAACAGCCGTGCCCACGCCGGCGGCGCCATGAACAGCGCATCGCACCACCACCACTCGATCCTTCGCGTCGAACCCACCTCCACCCGCGGCCGCGTCAGGATGTCGTCGAAGGTGGCCTTGGTCGGCGCCAGCTCCTCCGGCTCCTTGTCCATCAGGTACAGCTCCAGATAGGTCTGCGCCATGCTGTGCTGGTTCGCGCCGCTCTCCGTCTTGCTCAGCTCCCAGTTGTAGGCCTTGCCCGTCTCCCGCATCACGTTGGCGTACTTTGGATCGCCCAGCGACTGCGACGCCGCCATCAATCCGCTATACAGCGCGCCCCATGTCCAGATCGCGCCATCGAGCTGTTTCGAGCGGTCGAACGCCGCGAAGTACTGTTGCGACTGGGCAAGCTGCCAGTCCGCCACCTTGCGCATCGCCGCGGCCACCGGTTTCGGCTTCAGCTTCGGCGAAAGGTCCTTGGCCAGCGGCCCCGGGTCGTCCGGTACGCTGCCGAACTTCCGCGCACGCGCTGCTGCGTCCGGCGACACCGGAGCTCCGTTCCGCTGCGGCCTCTGCGTCGGAGCTGCCGGTGCAGCCTGCGGCGCGGCAACCGGTGCCGTCTGCGGCCCGGCCTGCGCCAGCTTCAGCATCTCGCTGCCCGCCAGCAAAAATCCGCCGATCCCGTAGTTGTAGCTTGCTGCGGGTTTGAACGCCGCCGGCTCCGCGCCAGTCTGCTGGATGTCTCCCAGCCGCCCGTCCGTGTAGATGTGTTGCAGCATTCCCACCCACGCCTTGGTCACCACCGGCCCATACACCGCGCGGTCCAGAATCCCATTGTTGATCCCCCACGCCATGCCGAATGTAATCAGCGACGACCCCGAGATCTCCGGCTGGTCGTAGTCTGCCGGGTCCAGCAGCCCTGCGCGCCACAACCCGTCCGGCCCCTGGATCTTCGCCAGCGCAGCGGCCATCTCCCTCAACTGCGTCTCATACTTCGCCCTCGCCGGATCGTCCTTGGGCAGATACTCCAGCGTCCGAGCCAGTCCACCCATCACCCAGCCCTCGCCGCGCGACCAGAACATCTTCTGTCCGTTCTTCTCCGTCCGCGTGATGTAGCTCGCGTCGCGCGAGTACAGGTGCGCCTGCGGGTCGTAGAGCAGTTGCGATGTCTTCGCCCACTCCTCGTCCAGATAGCTGATGTACTTCCTGTCGCCGGTCGCCGCATACATACGCGCCCACACCGGCGGCCCCATGAACAGCGCATCGCACCACCACCATGTGATCCTGTGCTGCGGCCCCATCTCGGGGCGCGGCGCGGCCAGAATCCCGTCCAGCGCGGTCTGGATCGGCGCAATCTGCTCCGGCTTCCTGTCCTTCAGATACAGCTCCAGGTACATCTGCGCGATGCTCTGGTCGTCGCCGCTGGGCATCTGCGTCGAACGCAGCCCCCAGTTGTAGCTCTTGCCCACCTGCTCCATCGCGTCGCGGTATCTCGCATCGTTCAGCGCGTCTGCCGCGGCCATGTACCCCGCGTATAACACGCTCCACGTCCAAATCCGCCCGTCCATGTTGCGCGCGCGGTCCACCACCGTGAAGTACTGCTGCGACCCGGCAAGCTCCGAGTCCGCCACCTTGCGCATCGCCGCGCCCACCGCCTCCGGCGTAATCGCCCGCGACAGGTCCCTGTCCAGCGGCCCGCCGTCGTCCGGAGACGAGCCGAACCCGCGCGAGTTGTCCTTGGCAATCCCCGCCAGCCGCATCGCCTCCGTGTTGGGCGGGGCCACCGGCGTGTCCGTCAACTGTGGCGGAAACTGCCGCGCTCCCGGCTGTGCGCCCGGTGCGCCTGCCTGCGCCCATGCGCCCTGCTGCATCGTTCCCAACAGACAAACGCCCGCCGCCATGGCAAGCAACCCCATCTTCCGCCCAACTGACATCGCACGACCTCGCTCTTTAGCCCGAATCATTATTGACACCAATCAACGCCTGGGCCGCCAAACCACCCCTGCCTGCGGCAACAGGATCATACCCGAACCAATTCACTGCCGTCATTCTGGCCCAACCTACTCCTCGCGCAGCACCTCCAGCGGCTTCTGCTCTAGGATCCTGTGGCTCGCCATCCATCCCGTCGCCACCGTCAGCGCCGCCACTCCAGCCAGCGCGCTGAAGTTCAGCAGCCAATGCGCCTGGTACGCCACATTCATCGTATGCAGCACCTGGCGCGTAATCAGGTTGGCAAAGCCGATCCCCACCACGCCCGCCACCAGCCCCAGCACGGCAAACTCAATCGAAAAGATCGTCGCAATCCTGCCCCGCGTCGCGCCCAGCGTCTTCAGCACCACCACCTCGCGGATGCGCCGGTACTTCGTTCCCGCAATCGACGAAGCCAGAATCACCACTCCCGCGAAGATGGAGAACGCCGCCAGGAACTGGATCACGTACGTTATCTGGATCACCACCGCGCGCACCGTCTCCAGCGCCTGCGCCACGTTGATCACCGTCACCGTTGGGAATGCCGCGTACAGCGCGCGCTGCAGTTCGCCCACCTTCGCAGGGTCCACATGCACTCCGCCGTTCCACACCGCCGGCAGCCCGTCCAGCGCCGCCTTGGGCAGCGTGTACTCCGCCCGCGAGTACGCGTGCCGTCCATCGGCCTTGGTCAACGCCACCACGGTCGCCGCAATCTGCTGGTCCTGCACGTCAAACACAATCGTCGATCCCAGCTTCACGCCCAGCCACTCCGCCTGCTGCTGCGAGATGGCAAGCTCTGGACTGCGCTCGCCAGCCTTCCACCACGCGCCCTCCACCACCTTCGTCCCCACCGGCGCGGCCTCCGCCCAGGTCAGGCTCACCCCGCGCGGCATCCTTCGCCGTCGCCCGTTCCTCGGCGTCCCCTGCGCCTGATCGCGTTCCGCATCCGTCCTTGCCTGCGCCCGCTCCGCATCCGCCTTTGCCCTGGCCTCGGCCTGTGTCACGCCGTCGATGCTCTCGATCCGCGCCGACACCACGGGCAGCAGCTCCGGCTGCGTTGTCACTACCGGCTGCGTCTTCAGCAGCGCGCGCACCCCGTCGATCTCCGTCCGCGCAATGTCCACCAGAAACACATTGGGCAGGTTCGGCGCCGACGCGATGTGCAGTTCGTTCACCACCGCCCGCTGCACCAGGAACACCAGCATGATCTGCATCACGCCCATGCCCAGCGCGGCCAGCAGCGCTGCCGAGGGATTGCCCGGCCGGTACAGGTTCGCCAGCCCGTGGCGCAGCGCCGAAGGCAGATGCAGCCGCGTTCGGTTCAAAAAGAACTTTAGCCCCCACAGCACCGCCGCCGCCGCCGCCAGCAGCACCAGCAGCACAATCACCAGACCCACCGAAAACACCCGTCCCACCTCGGCCGAGTCCGACAGCGTAGTCGCAATCAAAGCGATCCCGGCAAGTATCAGCACAAACGAGCTCGCCTGCATGGGCCTGCGGCGCGTCCAGTTCCAACTCATCGGACCGAAAATCGCCGCGGCGAAGAGGGCGATCCATTCCAGCAGCAGCTCTAGCGAGTGCCCCGGCCAGTACCTGCGAACCACGGCTACGCTCACCATCCCAACGACCACCCCCAGAACAACCCATGGCAGCCGCCCCCGCACACGCTGCACCGAGCTCACCCCGCCGCCGTCGCCAAAATCCGACTCCGTATCGCGCCGCAGAATCAGGCTCGGCCTCACTCCGCGAATGTCCAGCAGCGGTGGCAGCGTAAACAGCAACGTGGTCAGCAGGCCCGCGCCCAGCCCCGTCAGGATCGCCCACGGTTGCAGGTGCAACTCGGTCGGAACATTGATCAGCTTGCCCAGCACCAGCGGGAACGCAAGCTGCACCGCAATCCCCAGCAGCACGCCCAGCAATCCCCCGGCAAGCCCCAGCAGCAGCGTCTGCAGCAGGTAGATCTTCATGATCTGCCCGCTGCGCGCCCCCAGCGACTTCATGATCGCGATCGTGTCCAGCCGCTGCTGCAGGTGCGCGCGCATCGCCATCGCTACGCCCACCGCGCCCAGCACCAGCGCCACCAGGCTCATCAGCGACAACAGGCTCGTCGAGCGGTCCAGCCCCTCGGTCACCGACGGGTTCGTCTCGCGATAGTCCGTCACCTGCGCCTCCGGCAGCATCGCCGCAACCTTCGTCTTCAAATCCGCAACCGCCGCATCCGTCACGGGTCGTCCATCCGCTGTCTGCGGCAGCTTGAACAGCACGCGTTCCGTCGCATGGTTTCCCGGCCCCAGCAGCCCGGTCGTATCCAGCGCCGCGCGCGAG
>JBEKWE010000006.1:0-36094 GCA_049513335.1 Acidobacteriaceae bacterium
GGCGAGCAGAGATACAACCTCAAGAGCAGGCAAGGCGGTAACCACCTGTGGCTTCGGTATGACACGCATGGCCATTTTCACGCGCTCTTCCCGCCCCTCATCATCCCGAAGAGAGATCGTAACGCGAATCTCCCTCTTCGGTTCACGCCATGGCACGCCGCGGATCATGATATGCGCGCTTGCCGGAAGTGCCATCCTCGGAGGAATCGTGTGTCCTGAACTGAATGCGTCCCCGTAGATGTTGCGGTCCACGGCCTTTATCGAGACATCGCTGCTTACAATTTCACCGCGGACGTGCGGCTTCACGAGCATGGCGCTTACCAGAGCCAAAGGATAATCGGTCAGATTCTTTATGTAGAGCCGCGCGGAAACTTGCGTTACGACGGAATCATCAGGCTGCTTTGAAGAGGCCCAAAAGCTCTGCTGCGTAACGGCGGTGAGATGGAACTTCCGGCGTGCTGCTCTCGCCGCCCGCCAAATCGGTATACGCTCGATCAAGAGCGCAGTCGCGCGCGCGGCCCCCAATGCGCCGAAAAGCACAGCCGCCATGATAATCCAGGGCTTCGCCACACTCGGAACGGTCGATGTAATTCCCGGAACAAAGAGCAGCGCTAACGCCGCAATCGTCAGCCCGACAAGCACCCAGAGCGGAAGGTCTTTGATGACTTGCAGACCTTTCGCCGCCGATGCCGCTCCTTCCCCCATTCCCGTCATTACACCGCACCCCCTGGACTGCAACCGATATTTTAAGGCGTGTCTGCCGAGCACTATACCAGCATCGGGTGGTTAGGCGAACTGGCGACCACACTTTGATGCAGCCATGCCAGAGCACTGATCGAGCATGGGTTGCAAATTAGCTCCGGAATTAGTCCCTATAAACGCCGTTGTAGTCATTAAGCGCGGCCCCGGGGCGTCGAGGCTCGGTTCGAATACGGGCCACAAATTAGCCCAGGCGGTCGAGCATTTCGGCGGGGGTGAGGCGGACGCAACTGAAGATGGGCCAGTCTTTGAGGGTGTAGAGGCTGATTTCGGTCTCGCGGAGCTGCTGTACGAGGTCGAGGAAGTCTTCGCCGAAGGAGTAGGTGGTGTTTAGCTTGACGCGCGGGTAGAGCAGCCCGATGCGGATGTGCTCGTCCATGAGGCGTTTGCGTTCGGCCAGCGGGAGCAGATACCAGGGGCGCGTCTTCCAGAAAGGATAGATGAAGATGTACTTCTGGCCGCCGGGACGGATGGCGCCGCGGCCCTCGCCCTCGCTCTCGTCGGGGCGGCCGATCTGGTACTGCGAGCGCTTGGTGCTGGCGAGGAAGTTGTGCGGCGAGTTGAGGTAGCCGCCGAGGGGCGTGCGCAGGAGTTCGGAGCGCATGCGGTTGAGCTCGTCGACGGCGTAGCCGATAGTCCAGACGCAGAAGTCGACGTCTCCGCGGGTGCCGATGGTGGAGTAGGTGAGGGAGAGGAACTCGCCGGGCTTGTTCCACTTTTCGAGGACGGCGGCAAAGGCGGATTTGTGGGCGGTGCGCTCGGAGGCGGGCAGGCGACGCCACTCGGGGAGGAGCTTGTAGAAGCTGAAGCAGACGACCTGGCGGCGTGCGGGCGCGGCTGGGTCGTGCGCGGCGGGGGCGGATGACGTGGAGACGGCTGGGTGCTGCGGTGCGGGAGACTCTGCCATGGGTTGATTGTCTCGCGAACGGGCTGAATTGTCTTGCCAGCGGTCGTTGAGGAATGGGGCGCAGCCTGGCTGAAGAATATTAAAGTTTGGGGAGTTTATGCGGTCTATTCTGGAAATTGATGTTGCAGAACAGGATTCGATCTGAAGTTTTTGCTGGGGCTGCCGATTAGTCGGAGAGATGGGGGGATGTGGAGGTGCGCGGGTGAGTGACGCAAGTCGAACAGGGGAGAGTACGGAAGCCATGCCTATAACCCCGGTTGGAGCAGGCGGCGGATTGCCTCCGTCTGCCCGGCCTAGGCTGACTGAGCCGGGCGCGCGCGCTGCCAAGCCAAAGCCGCTGTGCAGCGGGGTCGGGGAGATTGCGGACGATGAGACGCAGGTGAGCCTGGCCGGGGCGCTGATCTCGCAGGCGAGCACAGGAAGCGATGTGCGCTTCGAGAAGGTGGCGGCGCTGCGGCGAAAGATTGAGGCGGGAACTTATGATGTGGCCGCCGAAGACGTTGCAGAGAAACTGATGGACCAGATGCGGAAGAAGTAGAGGCCCGCGCCGGGTGGGGTGGGCGAGCGCGGGGTGGTGAAGCGTCCGCGCCGGCAATTAAACAAAAACCAGGGGTTTACGGAGGGAATAAACTGTGGGTGAAGGAGTGCGCGATGGCGGAGGCGGAGCGGATTACGGCGCGGCAGCGGGCGATCCTGACGGCCATCGTGGAGAACTATATCGAGACGGGCGAGCCGGTGGGTTCGGGGACGATTGCGGGAACCATTGCGCGGGTGCTGGCGGGCGGTGGGCACGCCGCGGGGCTTAGCTCGGCGACCGTGCGCAACGAGATGGCGGAGCTGGCCAATGAGGGATTGCTGGAGCAGCCGCACACGTCGGCGGGGCGGGTGCCGACGGCGCGCGCGTTTCGGCTGTATGTGGAGCGGCTGAGCGGAACCGCGGGGGTGCGGCTGCTGGGCGGGGTTCAGCGGTTGAACCTTGAGTCGCAGCGTTTGAACCTGGAGTCACAGATTGATTCGAGCTTTGCGGGAGTGACGGGGACGCAGGCGATGCTGGAGCGGACGAGCCATGTGCTGGCGACGGTATCGAGCGGGGTGGGCGTGGCCGTGGCGTCGGTTGCGGGCGGCGACACGCTGGAGCATGTGCACTTTTCGCGGCTGAGGAAGGGCTGCGTGCTGGCCGTTGTGGTGACCAGCTCGGGGCTGGTGCGCGACCGCATGCTGACGATGGAAGCGGACGTTACGGCGCGCGAGCTGGAGGCGGCGGCGAACTTCCTGAATGAGCACTTTCGCGGATGGAGCATCGAGCGGGTCCGCGCGGAGATTGGCCGACTGGTGGAACGGGAGCGCAGCGAGGTGCAGCGGCTGCTGAGCTCGGTGGAGCAGTTGTGGGCGGGTGCGGTTCCGGAGGGCAGCGCGGGCGTGCAGACGGTGTATGTGGAGGGGGTTGCCAACCTGCTGGGCTCGCGCGGCGTGGGCACGGCGGAAGAGATGGCGCGGCTGCGCGAGGTGCTGTCGGCGCTGGAGGCGAAGCAGCGGCTGGTGGAGCTGCTGGATGCGTATATCGACGCCAGACAGGAGTCGGTGCGGGTGATCTTCGATCTGGAGGAACACGCGCCGGAGATGGCGGGGCTGGTGCTGATTGCGGCGTCGGCGCGGATGGCGGGCGATGGGCACGGAACGGTGGGCGTGATCGGGCCGAAACGCATGCATTACGAGAACACGATGAATGCGGTGAGCTACATCGCGCAGGTCTTCGAGCGGATGCTTCGTCCTCCGGCGTGAGGACAAGGTTGCCCAAACCAAGGGAATGACAAGCGGGGGGCGGGTATACTGCATCTGCATGTCTGAGAAAATTATTGCGTGGTTGGTTGGGGTGGTGGGGAGCGGCGGGTACGGGGGCGTGGTGCTGCTGATGGCGGTGCAGTCGGCGTGCATTCCGATTCCGAGTGAAGTCATTATGCCGCTGGCGGGCGTGGCCCTGGTGCATGTGGCGGGGATGACGCCGATGCAGGTGCAGATGCAGCTTGTGCTGCTGGCGACGGTGGCGTCGCTGGCGTCGAACCTAGGGTCGGTGCCGGCGTACTGGGTGGGAGCGCGGGGCGGGCGGCCGATGGTGGAACGCTATGGGCGATGGGTGCTGCTGAGCAGGCGCGACCTGGACCGCGTGAACCACTTCTTTGCGCACTACGGGTCGATCACCGTGCTGGTGGGGCGGATGCTGCCGATCATTCGCACGTTTATCGCGTTTCCGGCGGGCGTGGCCAAGATGAACCAGGCGCGCTTCCACATCTATACGTTTGTGGGGTCGTGGCCGTGGTGCTACGTGCTGGCGTATGTGGGGATGCGGCTGGGCGCGAGTTGGAACAGCAATCCGCAGTTCAAGGAGGTCTTTCACCGCTTCCACCTGGGCGTGGAGGGGTTGCTGGCGGTGGGGCTGGCGTGGTTTGTGGTGTCGCACTGGCGGGGGCGGATTCGCGCGGAGGCGGCATGAGCCGAGAAGATGGACACGCAATCGGGGCGGAGGGATATACTGATCTTTCCGGTTTAACGGAAGAAGCGCACCTATTTTGCAGGACAGAGGGGTAAAGCAAAGCATGTCTACACCCGGAGCCGCCACGCCAGACGCGGCGAGCATCAAGCCAGCCAAAGGGAAACTTGGAATTATGACGGTCGGGATGGGAGCGGTGTGCACCACTCTCATCGCCGGCGTAGAGGCGGTCCGCAAGGGGATTGCCAAGCCCATCGGGTCGCTGACACAGATGGGAACCATCCGCCTGGGCAAACGGACCGAGGGCAAGACCCCGCTGATCCGGGATTTCGTGCCGCTGGCCAAGCTGGACGACATCGTGTTCGCCGGGTGGGACATCTTCGGCGGCAATCTGTACGACGCGGCCAAGACGGCCGAGGTGCTGGACAAGGAGACGCTGGAGAAGATCCGGCCATACCTGGAGTCGATTGAGCCGATGCCCGCGGCCTTCGACCAGCACTATGTGAAACGGCTGACCGGGACGCGGATCAAGAGCGGCAAGAACAAGCGCGACCTGGCCGAGCAACTGCGCAAGGACATTCAGGAGTTCAAGAAGAAGACCGACCGGCAGGTGGTGACCTGGACCGGATCGACCGAGATCTTCCTGTCGCCGACGGCGGTACACCAGACGCTGGCGGCGTTCGAGAAGGGGATGGAGAACGACGACCCGGGGATCGCGCCGTCACAGCTGTATGCGTGGGCGGCGCTGACCGAAGGGATTCCGTTCATCAACGGCGCGCCCAACCTGACTGTGGACATTCCCGCGATGAACGAGCTATCGCGCAAGATGAATGCGCCCATCTGCGGCCGGGACTTCAAGACCGGGCAGACGATGATCAAGAGCGTTCTGGCGCCGGCGTTCAAGGCGCGCATGCTGGGCGTGAGCGGCTGGTTCTCCACCAACATCCTGGGCAACCGTGACGGCGAGGTGCTGGACGATCCGGCATCGTTCAAGACCAAGGAGGAGTCGAAGCTGGGGTTGCTGCAGACGATCCTGCAACCGGAGCTGTACCCCGACCTGTACAAGGACCTTTATCACAAGGTACGCATTAACTATTATCCGCCTCGTGGTGATAACAAAGAGGGTTGGGACAACATCGACATCTTCGGCTGGCTCGGGTATCCGATGCAACTGAAGGTGGATTTCCTGTGCCGCGACTCGATTCTGGCGGCGCCGCTGGCGCTGGACCTATGCCTGTTCATGGACCTAGCGGCGAGGACGCCGAGCCTTCGCGGGCTGGGGATTCAGGAGTGGCTGAGCTTCTACTTCAAGGCGCCGGACAGCGCGCCGGGCGTCTACCCGGAGCACGATCTTTTCATCCAGTCGATGAAGATGAAGAACACGCTGCGACACATCATGGGCGAGGACCTGATCACGCACCTGGGTCTGGATTACTACGGCGGATAGACGACAATTGGCTTGAGCATTTGGGAGGCCCTGCGACGGATTCGTTGCGGGGCTTCTTATTATTGGAGAGTTTGGATGCAGCGAGCGCATGAGAGCGAGCACCAGTTGGAGACGCTGCGCCTGTATGGAGCGCTGATGGAGGCGCGCGAGGAGTGGGGCGGAGGGTTGGTACTGTGCTGCGGCGAGGGGTGCGCGGCGAGCAGCGTGCCCGCCGCGGTGAGCATTGCGGGAGGAGCGACTCTGGCTGTCGATGGCGATGTGGACGCGGTGAAGGCGGCGATGCGGCGCGGCGAACTGGACTTTGTGGTGAACACGCTGGATGAGGCCCTGCGCGCGATGAAGAATGAGGTGCGCCTGCGGCGTCCGCTCAGCGTGGGGCTGATTACGGATGTGAAAGTGGCGTTGCTCGAGATGGTGGAGCGCGGCGTGCTGCCCGATCTGCTTCTGATCGGAGCGAACCAGGATGCGCAGGCGATTCTGGAGAACGAGAGCATTCGGGCGCTGCGTGCGGGGGGGATGGGTTTGCGGTCGATGGGGAATGCGGGTGAGGAACAAAGCGAAACGGGCATTGCGCGCAGGAGGTTCAAGGAGGTTTTTCTTACCGCGGCGAATGCGGTTGAGCTGCGAACGCTGGACGAGCGGCTGCTGGCGATTCTTCCGCCTGACGATCTGGTCCGCAGGCGCTGGGTGCAGCGCGTAGCGAAGTATCTGCGCGGGGCGCGAAGTGGCCGTTGGGTGTGGCTTAGCGAAGAAGAGCAACGCGCTCTGCTGGGCGTCTGAGCAGGAATAGGGAAGACAAGCAACGACGAAATACGGGGATTCTTCCCCTTCGGCAAGCTCAGGGGCAGAACGACAATTCAAAAAGATATTTGCTGAAGCTACTCGGCGAGGGAGAGCAGGCGCGGCCAGAGGGCTTTGACGCCGGTGGCGGATTTGGCGGAGACGGGGAGGACCTCGTCGAGTTCGAGTTCGCGCTTGAGAGCGGCGAGCGACTTGGCCAGCGCGTTGCCAGAGAGGCGGTCGGACTTGGTGGCGACGACCAGGAATGGGCGCTGGGTCTGCTTGAAATAGTCAATGAGCTGGCGGTCGCTGGGCTGGGGCGGGACGTTGCTGTCCACCAGGCAGACGGCGAGAGCGAGGGTCTCGCGCTGGGCGAGGTAGGGATCGATGAACTTCGGCCACTCGGCGGAGATGGAGCGGGAGAGCTTGGAGTAGCCGTAGCCGGGCAGGTCGGCGAAGAGCAGCGTGGGACGGGGTTTTATCTTGTCGCCGGCGCCCTCGTGCAGGGCGAAGAAGTTGATGGCGCGGGTGCGGCCCGGAGTGGATGAGGTGTGCGCCTGTTTGGAGGCGAGCAGCGCATTAATGAGCGACGATTTGCCGACGTTGGAGCGGCCGAGGAAGGCGATCTCGGGCGCGCCGAAGGTCGTGGCCACGGAAGGGAAGTGGGCGGCGTCGGTGGCGGAGAGCAGGAAGACCGGAGTCAGTCGCATCGCTCCAGTCTAGTGCATCGAATGTGCAATCATGGGTGGAGGAGCGATCAGGCCATGCCGTTGCAGTCTGTGACCCGCATCTTTGCCCACCAGATGCTGTGCGAGATCTACGAACAGCCAGCGGCGATTGCGCGCACGCTGGAACGTTATCTCGATCTGTCCGGCACCACGCCGAAGTTTCGCGAGGAGCCGCTGCGGGCGGTTGCGGCGCTGTTTCGGCAGCATCCTGATTTGATTATTGCGGCCAGCGGATCGAGCCGTCATGCGGGGCTGGCGGCGGAGATCCTGCTGGAAGACCTGGCCGGGCTGGTGGTGGATGTGGAGTACGCGAGCGAGTATGCGTGCCGCTCGACCGCGTTGCGACGGCATCCCGACAATCCAAGCCCGGTGATGGTGCTATCGCAGTCGGGCGAGACGGCGGACACGCTGGCTGCGCTGAGGGAGGCGGCGCGACGCGGACATCCGACGATTGCGGTGACCAACGTGCATGGATCGACGATGGCTCGCGAGGCGACGGTGGAGCTGGATACGCTGGCCGGCGTGGAGCTGGCGATTCCGGCGACCAAGAGCTTTACCACGCAGTTGACGCTGATGCTGGTGCTGGCGCTGCTGGCTGCGCGTGAGCGGGGCGCGCTAGCCAAGGATGCGATCGAGACGATGCTGGCGGCGCTGGCTGGTGTGCCGGATTCGATTGCCGCGCAGCTTCCGGCGTGGGAGCGGACGATTGCCGCGCTGGCGCCGCTGTACAGCGATGCGCAGAACTTTCTGTACCTCGGGCGCGGCGTGCATTACGCGATTGCACGGGAGGGAGCGCTGAAGCTGAAGGAGTCGTCGTACCTGCATGCGGAGGGCTATCCGGCGGGCGAGCTGAAGCATGGGCCGAATGCGCTGGTGTCGGCGCATGTGCCGCTGGTGGTGCTGGCGACGGTGGACGCGGACGATCCGGAGTCGCTGCTGCGCTACGAGAAGACGGTGTCGCTGCTGTATGACATGCGGGAGCAGGGGGCGCGGGTGCTGGCGCTGGCCAACGCCGGAGACACGACGATTGCGTCGCTGGCCACGCACACGATATGGATCGAGCCGGCGTGCGAGTCGCTGCTGCCGATTGCGGAGGTGGTGCCGCTGCAACTCTTCGCCTACACCATGGCGGTGAGCCACGGCGTGGATGTGGACCGGCCACGCAACCTGACCAAGGCTGTGACGACGGAGTAGGATTTCTCGGGGGGGGGGGCGTGCTGACCCCAGCTTGCGCAGAGGAGAACTACGCATGTCGATTTATTACAGAGGAGTCTTTAAGTTCGCGGCGTTGGTTGTCGTTGTTCTTGCGCTGGTTGCTTGTCCAACTACTGGGGTTGCCGCGCAGCCGATTACTGCGGCTGGCGGGGGTTTGATTGGTTCTCCATTCGCTGGCGATGCGCGCTGGATTGCAGCGCAGGCAGACTCGCACATCGCATCTGCACCCGCAGCCACTGGGCCTGCTGTGTCTTCCGGTCAGGGGAATGCGGATGTTGTTACGACACCTGTGCCGCTGCCGATCTTTAGGCGAAGCTTTACGGCGGGCGCAGAGCTCACCTCGGCGACGCTGAACATATGCGGACTGGGACAGTTTGAGGCGCACATCAATGGGCACAACGTTACGCAGGCGTTGCTTACACCGGGCTGGAGCGACTATCGCAAGCGCGTCTACTACGACAGCTACGACGTAACGAAGCTGATTATGCCGGGCGAGAACGCGATTGGCGTACTGCTGGGCAACGGGATGTACAACGTGGAGTCGCCGGCCAACCGCTATACCAAGTTTCGCGGATCGTTTGGCCAGCCGAAGCTGATGGTTGCGCTGGTGCTGCGATTCGCGGATGGCACGGAGCAGCGCATTGTTTCGGACGGCGCGTGGAAGAGCGCGAGCGGGCCAATCCTGTTCAGCAACATCTACGGCGGCGAGGACTACGACGCGCGGCTGGAGCAGGCGGAGTGGGACGCGGCAGGTTTCGACGACAAGGGATGGGCGGCGGCGAGCGTTGTCGATGGGCCGGGCGGGCAACTGGTTGCAGAGACGATTCCGCCGGTTGTGGCAAAGGAGAGCTACGCGCCGGTTGCGATCACGCATCCGAGGCCGGGCGTCGCGGTCTACGACCTGGGCGAGAACATGGCGGGCTGGCCGGAGATCGAGGTGACGGGCGCACGCGGGGACGCGGTGAAGCTGCTGCCCGGCGAGTTGCTGGATGCGAATGGGTTGGTGACGCAGCGCAGCATGAACGCGTCCGCGAAGAATCCTGCGTACTTCACCTACACGCTGAAGGGCGGCAGCGTGGAGGCGTGGCATCCGCGCTTCAGCTATACCGGATTTCGCTACATGCAGGTGGAGACGGTGGGCTTCAACCCTGAGGCAAGTCCGCCGGTGGTGGTGAAGATTGCAGGGCGATTTCTGCACGATGCGTTTGCTGTGGATGGGACGTTTACTTCCTCGAGCGAGCTACTGAACCGCATTCACACGCTGATTGACCGCGCGATCCTGTCGAACTCGGTCTCGGTGCTGACGGATTGCCCCACGCGCGAGAAGCTGGGTTGGCTGGAGCAGACGCATCTGGCGGGGGCTTCGATTATGTACAACTACGGCGTGACGGGCCTCTACGCCAAGCAGGCCGCGGACATGCGCGACGCGCAGACGGCGGAGGGACTGATGCCGGACATTGCGCCGGAGTTCACGACATTCGCCGGCGACTTCCGCGATTCGCCGGAGTGGGGCGCGGCGGTGATCCTGAGCCCGTGGGAGGCGTATCAGTTCTATGGCGACCTCGATCTGCTGCGTGCGCAGTATCCCGCGATGCAACGCTATGCGGAGTATCTACGGGGCAAGGCGCAGGGACACCTGCTGCTGTACGGTCTGGGCGACTGGTACGACATTGGGCCGAAGAACCCCGGGCGCTCGCAACTGACCAGCGCAGGCGTGACGGCGACGGCGATCTACTACGAGGAGTTGATTGCACTCGCGCATGTCGCCTTCCTAATCGAGTGTTCCGACTATGCGAGCAATCATGAAGTGGAAGTGGCGAGCGACCACAAAATGTCGGGAGACTATTTGATGGAAGCCAATGAGGTAAAGAAGGCCTTCAACGCTCGATTCTTCCACGCGGATACGAACCAGTACGACACAGGCTCGCAGACCGCTAACGCCATGGCTCTGGCTCTCGGGATGGTTCCCAGCGATCACTACGACAAGGTCCTCGATCATCTTGTCGCGGACATTCATGCGCAGGGCGACCACGTGACGGCGGGCGACGTGGGTTTCCACTACGTCGTCCGCGCGCTGACCGATGGGTGGCGCTCCGATGTTCTCTACGCAATGCTCGCGCGCACCGACAAGCCGAGCTACGGCGACCAGCTTGCGCATGGCGCAACGACGCTGACGGAGGCTTGGGACGCGAATCCCACCTCGTCGCAGAACCACTTCATGCTGGGCCACGCGGAGGAGTGGTTCTATCGTGGGCTGGCAGGGATTCGAGTTGATTTGTGGGAGGGGAAAAATAATTCCGATGCACGGATGTTCATCCAGCCCGCTATTGTGGGCGATCTCACGCACGTCTCTGCCACCTACCACTCCAGCCTGGGCCTCATTGCCAGTGCATGGTCGCGCAACGGAGACAAGCTGACGATGGATATAACACTCCCCGTTGCAGGCCGGGTCGTCATCCCGCAGGAGTTCGGCAAGGAGATCAGGCTCAACGGCAAGCCCATCGCTTCGACCAACGCGCGTGCGCAATGGTCCGAAGAGATTCCCGTTGTCGATACCATGGACAACAACGCCACTCGTTACAAGTCGCTCTATGTGCTTCCTGCGGGGACGTATCACATCGAATCGCATCGCTGAACTACAGGATTGCCTGCGGCATCAATGCGCGGCGACGGCTGGGTTATCGCCGGCGATGGGC
The DNA here is from genome assembly GCA_049513335.1 of Acidobacteriaceae bacterium. GTDB lineage: Bacteria > Acidobacteriota > Terriglobia > Terriglobales > Acidobacteriaceae > Edaphobacter. Next base: position 11,021 of record JBEKWE010000006.1, read on the forward strand.
CAGCCGTCGGGCGACCATAGCAGCGGGCGAATGTCGAGCACGGAGCGTCCGCCGCGCGTGAGGTCGGCCTCGTAGTGGATGCTGAAGCGCTCAGGGCCAGTGGATGGCGCGTCGGAGTCGACCATGCGGCCGAAGTGGCCGGGGCCGATGCGCTCGGCGTCGGAGGCGAGGAAAAGCGTTCCGCCGCCCTCGGACATGGGCTTGCCGTCGCGGTCCATATACGGCCCGGTGATGGTGCGCGCGCGGCCTACGCGGATGTTGTATGTGCTGTCCTTGCCCTTGCAGCAACTACCGTGATTGACGAAGAGGTAGAAGAAGCCGTTGTGAAAGATGATGTCGGAGGCCTCGGACTCGCGCGCCGTGGCGATGGGTGCGCCGAGGGTGTTGGGCGCGAGCGCAAGGCCGGTGTGCGGGTCGAGCTGGGTGACGCGGATGCTGCCGTGGTACGAGCCGTAACATATCCAGAGGGTGCCGTCGGGCGCGAGGATGACGCCGGGATCGATGGCGTTGAGGTCTTCGTTGCCATTGGAGGTGACGACCACGCCGCGATCGGTCCATTTATAGGCAGGGTCCCTGGGGTCGAGGACCGGGTTGGTGGCGAGGCCAATCGCCGACTGGAACGATCCCCAGCTCGACACCGCGTAGTAGAGATAGAACTGGTTGTTCATGCGAATGATGTCCGGCGCCCAGACGTCGGTGCCGTTATTCTTGGGCACCAAGGCGTGAACTGCGTCGGGAATCTGCGCGAAGACGCTGCCCTCGCGCGTCCAGGTGAGCGCGTCCGGCGAGGAGTAGAACGGCGCGCCGCGGCCGGTGGAGAAGACGTAGTACTTGCCGTGGAAGCGGACCACGGTGGAGGGATCGTGGACGAAGGGCATTCCGGCGACGGGAACGCCGATGGCTGGACCGAAGCCGCGGCCTTGACCTGCACCTTGCGCCGGAGCGAGAGGGGGCGCAGCGGCGTTCTCCTGGTTGAGCAGTGCAACCAGGCGCTGGAAGGCTTCGGTGCGCGCGGCTTTGTTTGCTGGGTTGGAGGCAGGGTCTTCGCCGGCGCGCATAAAGCCGTGACCCGCGTCGTCATAAATTACCGGATCATATTTTTTGCCGGCGGCCTTCATGGCGGCGGTGGTGGCGGGGACGGTTGCGGTGATGCGCGCGTCGTTGCCGCCGTAGAAACCGTAGACCGGCGCGGTGATATTTTTGAGCGCGTCGTCGGCGGGCGGCGGGCCGTAGAAGACAAATGCGGCGGCGAGATCGCGGCGGTGCGCGGCGAAGTCGAAGGACTTGCCACCGCCCCAGCAGAAGCCTGCGACGAAGAGACGGCCGTTGGCCGAGGGAATTTTTTTCGCGTAGTCGGCGGCGGCGTCGAGGTCGGCGGTGACGACGGCGGGATCGAGCGCGGAGACGGCCTTGGTGACGGCGTCCTGGCTGGGGAAGGCGTCGGTGCCGCCGCCGTTGGGGCCGAAGCCGAAGAGCAGGTCGGGCGCGACGACGATGAATCCCTGTGCGGCGATCTCGTCGGCCATCTCCCTGGCCCAGTCGCTGAGGCCGAAGATCTCGTGGATCATGAGGACGACGGGCGCCCGCTGGCTGACCTCGGGATAGACGACGAAGGCCTGCACGGTGCGGTCGCCGTGCTTGATGGCGACGTACTCGCGGTGGCGCGGGGATTTCTCCAGCGCGGCTTTGGCCCAATCCTGCGCGACCAGCGGAGAAGCGGTGAAGGCGAGGAGAACGGCGAGGGCGAGAGAGAGCAAAGATGGGCGGCGCATGGCGTGAGTCTAGTCGAGGGCGTGATGATTCAGCAAGGCGAGGGGGAAGGCGTGGTTGACGGGGAAACCAGTGCGCGGTAGGTTGGGGATAGATGGATGCGGAGGGTTGCCGTGGGTGGGATACAGTTCATAACCGATGAGAAGGGGACGAAGACGGCGGCGGTGATCGACCTGAAGACGCATAAGGCGCTTTGGGAGGACATTGCGGACGTGCTGGTGTCGCGTTCTCGGCGGAGCGAGAAGGGTGTCTCGCTGGAGAAGGTCAAGGCTGGGTTGATTGCGAGCGGGAAGCTGCTCTGAAAATTAGAGATAGAAGCTAAGGCATTACAAAGATTCGTTGCGCGCTGCGCGCTGCACTCAGGCCTTCGGCAGAGCGGAAGCGCGCTTTGCGCGCGGCGATTATAGCCCGCGTGAACGCGGGCCCTTCCGGTTTGGGGTTGGGGCGAAGGTGGTGCGAAACCCACCTTAGAGCGGAATCAGAGTAACAGTGCCCAAGCGAAGAGCATAGAAGGTGGCTTTTTCTTGAGAAAAAAGCCACTCGGAGGGATTGCCCCTGGGTATACCTACTCTGATTCCGCTCTAGCGCCCAGATGCGGGCGCGAAGATGGGGCACGCGGCGGGACGAGGGCTGGGCAGCGCAGCGAGGTTGATGAGGGGTGAGTTGGGCGGGGCGGTCGCCCTTCGGGCGATTCCCACCCATGCGCTTCGCGCATGAATGGGGCACCCAGATTGTTTTGTGGGTGGGCCACCCGCCGGGCCCTTCCGGTTCTGGGTTGGGGCGAAGATTAGTGACGCGAATCGCAGGGCGATGAGACGAGATGTGAGGAAGTCGGCTACCCCATCAACTCCCTTTCAGCGAGGCTTTGTTCCTCGTGCCATTTTTGCCACTGTTCGTTTTCATTTTTTACAGCATCGGCATTGATAATACGAGGTCTGTACTGCGGGATTGTTGGGTCTTTGAAAGGAGAAAATATATAGCGAAAAGCGTGTTCGGCGATCATTCTTCGAAGCATAATCGCCATCGGCCGAGGAAACACCTCGCCACGTTGGTTTGGCTTTTTACCAACCTGTGTAAAGAGCAAATACTTCGGACTAAGCGGTAATAATATATTTGTATTAGAACTTCCCCATCCACCCTTGAAGTTATAGTCTGTTGGGTTGCGATAATTCAATCTGACTACCGGATCGTCAGTTGTAAACCATGGCAAGTCATCTTCCGCTGAGATGATAGTCCACCTATGTTCTGCCAGCCAATCGAGCGTCTTGGTGAGCAGGTGCCGCATCGCGTAGATCCAAATACCACGTCCAACGACAGTTTCCGTTTTTATGATTACTGATTTACCATCCGACGACGGTTCTTTAGTGACTCGTAGCGGAAAATACTCTGAGTTTGCTACATGCTCAGTTTGAATCGGTCGACCCGTCGCTCGCGCTTCTTCAAGTTCTTTCCTTACATTTTCCGAAGTTTCTTTTAGTTGTCTCTCCGCCTGTTCTCGCCAGCGCGGGAGGTTTTCTATCAGGAAGGCAGGTGTTCGTACGATTTGGGCTGCTAAGAATCTAACTAATAGTCGGTAATCCTCTTTTTCGAGGCGCTCGCCATTGACGGCTTTATGCATGCTATTTTCAGCGGGATTCTCAAAGTCCCGATTCAACCACTTTTCAATCTCGTCTGAATCCCCTTGTGCGAGGACACGCGTATAAAGATTCGACTGATAGCCAACTCCACCAATATTGATCCGCTTCCAATCGGATATGTTTTGTTTCGGGACCAACACCCGGTATCTGTATAGATAACCGGATTCTGATGCGAAATGCTTCAGATAAACGCGTGGCACGTAATGATTGTTTTGTGTGAATGACATTGACCCATACACCATTGCATTGAGAGTCTACCTAGCCAATACCAATTAAAGCTGCTTCCAAACGCGATGAATTACCTGCCGAATTTTTGGCGGGGTTGCATTTGTTGCATCATGCGCTGCTGGGCTTTGAGGCTGGAGCCGGAGCCCATGGATTTGAACATTTTGCGCATCTGGGCGTACTGGCGGAGGAGGTTGTTGACCTCCTGGACGGTGGTCCCGGAGCCGCGGGCGATGCGCTTGCGGCGGCTGCCGTTGATGATCTCGTGGTCGCGGCGCTCGCGGGCGGTCATGGAGTCGATGATGGTCTCGATGCGGTTGAATTGGCCCTCGTCGACGTTGTCGACTGCCTGGGCCATGCCGGCGAAGGGGCCGACGGAGGGAAGCATCTTCATGATGGACTTCATGGAGCCCATCTTTTTAATCTGACGGAGCTGGTCGCGGAAGTCGTCGAGGGAGAAGCCGTCGCCGGAGAGGGCCTTGGCGGCGAACTGGCCGGTCTTGCTCTTATCTAATTTTTCCTCGGCGCGCTCGAGCAGGGTGGCGATGTCGCCCATGCCCATGATGCGGCTGACGATGCGGTCGGGATGGAAGGGCTCGAATGCGTCGGGGCGCTCGCCGGTGCCGAGGAACTTGATGGGCGCGCCGGTGACGTGGCGGATGGAGAGGGCCGCGCCGCCGCGAGCGTCGCCGTCCATCTTGGTGAGGATGACGCCGGTGAGGGCGAGGAGGGAGTGGAAGGCGCGGGCGGAGGCGACTGCGTCCTGGCCGGTCATGGCGTCGGCGACGAAGAGAATTTCGGAGGGGTTGAGGAGCTTCTTGAGCGCGGCCATCTCGTCCATGAGCGCGGCGTCGATCTGGTTGCGGCCGGCGGTGTCGACGATGAGGATGTCGCAGCCGAAGTTGGCGGCCTCGCGGCGGGCTTCGCGAGCGAGGCGGAGGACGTCGTCGGTTCCGTGCGCGACTGCGGGGTCGAGCTGACCCTCGTAGAGCTGGGCGTTGATGGATTCGGCGACGATGCGGAGCTGCTGGCGCGCGGCGGGACGATAGACGTCGACCGAGACGAGCATGGGGCGATGCCCAGCCTTTTTGAGCCACGCGGCGAGCTTGGCGGAGGTGGTCGTCTTGCCGCCGCCCTGCAGTCCCGCCATCAACACGACGCTGGGCGGCTGCGAGCTGGTGCGGAAGCGCGCCGTGTCCTTGCCGAGAAGGGTGATGAGCTCGTCGTGGACGATCTTGACGATCTGTTCGGAGGGTGAGAGGGCGGTGGTGACCTGGGTTCCCAGTGCGCGCGCGCGGATGTGTTCGACCAGGTCGGTGACGACGGGGAGCGAGACATCGGCCTCGATGAGGGCGATGCGGATCTCGCGCAGGGCGTCGGCGATGTTCTCGTCGGTGATGGTGCCCTGGCCGCGCAGGGCCTTGAAGGAACGCTGGAGCTTGTCGCTGAGGGTCTCGAACATGCTGGGTCCAGTTTAGCAGCGGCGGGCGAGGGAGGGCCGGTTCAGGAAAGCTCTTGGCGGGTGTTCAAGATTCCCTCAGCGGCTAAAGCCGCGTTTCAACTGAGGAGTTTACGGCGGGACTAAAGTCCCGCCCCTTCAAAGCACTACCATCACCCCTTCAAGGCACTACTAACGAGGTTGGTGCGGGGCGAGCGGATGGGCGGGCGGCGCGGCGGGCGGCGCGGATAATTGAGGCATGAGGAGAGGTGTGCAGATTCGTGAGTACGCGCGCGTGCAGGCTCCGGATGGGCCTGGTGCAGAGTCTGCTTTGCCTGCGCGGGCAGAGGTTGCGGGAAACGCGCGGCTGGTGCATGAGTACATGGACTATCTGCGCGTGGAGAAGGGAGTGCGGCCGGCGACGTGCGAGGCGTATGCGCGCGATCTGGAGCAGTTTGCCGAGCAGGTGGAGCGGCGGGACGCGCTGCTGATGACGGCGGCGGAGACGGACGTGAAGGACTTTATGGCGCGGCTGCGGGCGAACCATGTGGACGCGCGGAGTGTGGCGCGGAAGCTGAGCTGCCTGAGGGGGTTCTATCGCTGGCTGCTGCTGGACAAACGCACGCAGGCGGACCCGACGGTGAACATCGAGACACCGGCGAGCTGGAAGGTGTTGCCCAAATCGCTGGCGGAGAGCGAGGTGGCGGAGATGCTTGACCGGCTGGGTGCGGCGGCACACACTCCGCAGACAGAGGGCGGCGGGAGGGATGCGGCGGCGCTGGCGCTGCGCGATTCCGCGATTCTGGAGCTGCTGTACGCAGGCGGACTGAGGGTGGGCGAGATTGTGGCGCTGGGCGAAGAGGACCTGCACCTGGACCAAGCCCGGGCGCAGGTGCGCGGCAAGGGAGATAAGGAGCGCATCGTTCCGCTGGGACGCAGAGCGGTGGAGGCGCTGGAGGAGTATATAAAGCGCGGGCGGCCGTCGCTGGCGAGGGCAGGGATGCAGCGGGCGCTATTTCTGAGCAACCGCGGGCACGCGCTGACGCGGCAGTGGGTGTGGGAGATGGTGAGGGCTGCGTCGGTGAGCGTGGACGGGAGCATCCACAAGGCCAGCCCGCACATGCTGCGGCATAGCTGTGCCACGCATATGGTGGAGCATGGGGCCGACCTGCGCAGCGTGCAGCGGCTGCTGGGCCACGCGGACATTGCGACGACACAGGTGTATACGCATGTGGCGATGGAACATTTAAAGAAGGTGCTGCGGGAGCACCATCCGAGGGGGAAGAGAAGGGCAGTGGTTAGTGGGTAGTGGGTAGTAAGGGCAACGGCAACGGCAGAGGCAACGGCAAAGGCAAAGGCAACGGCAGACGCAAAGGCAGAGGCGGAGATGGGGACGGAGCGGGGCGAGTTCGAGCAGCTGGCGGAGGAGTTTCTTCGCGTGCTGGAGAATGAGCGCAACGCATCGGTGCATACGGTGCGGGCGTATCGCCGCGAGGTGATGAACTTTGCCGATTATCTGAATGAGAGGCTGGGCACGGGGGCGAAGATTGGCGCGGTGGAACACCTGCACATTCGCGCTTATCTCGGATCGCTTTATGGGCGCGGGCTGACGAAGGCGAGTGCGGCGCGCGCGCTGGCGGCGGTGCGGTCGTGGTTCCGGTGGATGGCGAAGGAGCACAAGATTGCGCAGAACCCGGCGGCGCTGGTGAGCACGCCGAAGTTGCCGCAGCACCTTCCGCGCGTGCCCAGCATGGAGGAGGTGAACGGGTTGCTGGATGCGATGGAGGCCGGCGCGGGGGCTGGTGACGAGGCCGCGGCGTGGCCGGAGCGCGATCGCATGATCTTCGAGATGCTGTATGGATGCGGGATCCGCAACTCGGAGCTGGTGGGGATCAATATGGGCGACATTCAGTGGAAGAACGACGCGATTCTGGTGAAGGGCAAGGGACGCAAGCAGCGCTATGTTCCGCTGGGCGACGAGGCGGCGATTGCGATGCGCGCGTTTCTGCCGCTGCGCGAGAGCAGGCTGAGGGAGGCGGGGAAGCTGGCGCTGGTGGCGGAGGGGCCGCTGGTGACGAACCTGCGGATGCGCGGGGGTTGCCGCTTGACGACACGCAGTGTCGGGAGAATCGTCAAGCGGATTGCGCTGGCGCGGGGGCTGGCGTCGGATGTGCATCCGCACACGCTGCGCCACGCGTTTGGCACGCACATGCTGGAGGAGGGCGCGGACCTGCGCGCAATCCAGGAGATGCTGGGGCATGAGCGGCTATCGACCACGCAGCGCTACACGCACCTGACGGCGGGACAGGTGCAGCGCGTGTATGAGGAGACGCATCCGAGGGCGCGGTGATTCGACGGATGGTTTGAAACAAATGTAGTTTCAGAAACGGCGAAATGCGGGGATTCTTCCCCTTCGCAGGCTCAGGGTCAGAATGACAATTCATTCTTGGTTCATTTCATCAGCTAGGAGGCGAAGGCGATTCCGTGCAATGGGGTCGTTGGGATTGAGTTCAAGAGTACGTTTCAGCTCGGCCTCTGCTTCGGAGTAGTTCCCAAGTTCTTCTAGCAAAACCCCGAGCGCTCCATGCGCACGGTGGGAGCAGGGGTCCAATTGCACAGCTTTTCTAAAAAGCCCTTCTGCTTCGATAGCCTGACCATCAGCGCTCAGAAGGTGCCCGAGGTTGATATACGCCTCCACGTATGTTTCATCGAGCTCGATCACTTTACGGTACGCCGCCTTGGCGGCTACCTTCTCGCCGAGCCGCGCGAGCGCCGAACCTAAGTAGCTCAGGGAGGCTTGGTTAGGGTCTACCGCTACCGCCTGTTCGAGCCACTCTTTCGCTTTTCGCGCGTTCGCCAAACGATCTCCATCGGTTCTTTTCAGAAATAGGGACCCAAGCAATGTCTTCGCCAAAGACAGCGTCTTATCGACGAGTTCTGGTGATTCTGGGGTACTGGGTATGGCTTTTAGATTGGAAGCGACTTTTATGGCGTCAAGAAATGCCTGTTCTGCGTATGCCCATCTTCCCAGTCTCTCTGCCACTCGTCCCAACTTGCAGAAATAGTCCGGCCGATTTGCGTCGATGGATGTAAGAGTCCGCCAGGCGTCATATGCAACATCGATATTCCCCGATTGTTCTGCGGCTATTGCGGCTTCTTGCAGAACCAGTTCCTCGCGTGTCATGCACTGTGCTCCTATTCATCTTCGCCGTTCCACTCTTCCAATACGAAATGCTCAAACAATTCATAACTTGCAAATGAGTTATGCGGCGGCGCCGTGGCATTTTTTGTATTTTTTGCCGGAGCCGCATGGGCAGGGGTCGTTGCGGCCGACTTTTTCTCCGGTGACGCGCTGGGCGGGAGCGGCGCTCTCGCCGGAGCCGACGGCGCGGGCCTGTTCCAGCTCGCGACGCTTCTTGCGCTGGAACTCTTTTTCCAGCTCGTCGATGGTGGTGGAGGGGGCGCGGGTGTGGATGGGGACGGGCGCGTGTTCCTCGCCGGGCTGGGGCAAGGGAAGCGAGGACTGCTGGGTGGCTGCGCGCTGGCCCTGCGCGGCCTGCATCTGCTGGACGGTCTCGATGGGCTTGCCGTCGGGGCCGATGATCTGCATGCGGAAGAGATGGCGCGCGGTGTCCTGCTGGAACTGCATCATCATGGCTTCGAACATTTCGAAGGACTCGCGCTTGTAGACGACCAGCGGGTCCTGCTGGGCGTAGCTGCGCAGAAAGATGCCCTCCTTGAGGTGGTCCATGGCGAGGAGGTGGTCCTTCCACAGGCCGTCGAGGACGGAGAGCATGACGATACGTTCGTGGTAGCGCATCTGCGGCGCGCCCAGGATCTGCTCCTTGAGATCGTAGCGCGCGCGCACTCTCTCATAGATAGCTTCGCCGAGTTCGTGGCGGCTGAGTTTTGACGGATCGATCGCGCTTCCTTCTCTGTTGGACGATACGTTCAGCTGCGCTCCGAATGTGTCAAACACCTGTTGAAAGATCGCGTCCATCTTCCACTCGTCGGGGTGCGATTTTTCCGGCGCGTGCTCTTCGAGGATGTTGGAGAGGATGGTGGAGACGTAGTCCTCGGCGACGAGCTGCTTCTGATCGACTCCCTCCATCAACTGACGGCGCAGGCCGTAGACCGCCTCGCGCTGCTTGTTCATGACGTCGTCGTATTCGAGGACGTGCTTGCGCGACTCGAAGTTCTGGGTCTCGACGGCCTTCTGCGCGGCCTCGATGCGGTTGGAGATCATGCGGCTCTCGATGGGGACGCCCTCTTCCATACCGAGCTTTTGCAGTAGCGGACCGACCCAGCTCTTGGCAAAGATGCGCATGAGGTCGTCTTCGAGGGAGAGGAAGAAGCGCGAGCTGCCGGGATCTCCCTGGCGTCCGGCGCGTCCGCGCAACTGGTTGTCCACGCGGCGCGATTCGTGGCGTTCGGTGCCGAGGATATGAAGGCCGCCGGTGGCGATGACGGATTCGTGCTCGACCTGGGCGGTGGCAAGATGCGATGCGATGGCCGCGTCCCATGCTTCTGTTGTGGTTTCGAATTCCTGGCTGGCGTAGTAGAAGCGCACCATGCCGGGGCCGGCGGTGGGGGAGATGGCGCCCTCGGCGGCGGAGACGGCGCGTGCCTGCGACTTCTTGACGAGGTCCTGGCGGGCCATGAACTCGGAGTTGCCGCCGAGCAGGATGTCGGTGCCGCGGCCGGCCATGTTGGTGGCGATGGTGACCATGCCGAGACGTCCGGCCTGGGCGACGATCTCGGCCTCCTTCTCGTGGAACTTCGCGTTCAGAACGAAGTGGCGGACACCGCGGCGCTTGAGGATCTCGGAGAGCCGCTCGGATTTTTCAACGGAGGTGGTGCCCACCAGGACGGGCTGCTTGACCTCGTGCAGGCGGGTGATCTCGTCGGCCACGGCAAAGTATTTTTCTTTCTCGGTGCGGAAGACGACGTCGGGGTTCTCCAGACGGCGCATCGGCATATTGGTGGGAACGACGACGATATCGAGCTTGTAGATCTTGTCGAACTCGGCGGCCTCGGTCTCCGCCGTTCCGGTCATTCCGGAGAGCTTATTGTACATGCGGAAGTAGTTCTGGAAGGTGATAGTGGCCAGCGTCTGGTCCTCCTTGCGGATGGAGACGCCCTCCTTTGCCTCGACCGCCTGGTGGAGGCCGTCGGACCAGCGGCGGCCGGGCATGAGGCGGCCGGTGAACTCGTCGACGATGATGACTTCGCCCTCTTTGACGACGTACTCGACGTCGCGCTTGTAGAGGTTGTGTGCCTTGATGGCGACCTCGACGTGGTGCTTGAGGTCCCAGTTTTCGGGGTCGGCGATATTGCCGATGCCGAGGAGTTTTTCGATCTTCTCCCAACCCTCGTCGGTGACGGTGATGGCGCGCGCCTTCTCGTCGATGACGAAATCGCCAGACCAGGTTTTGGTTTCGAGGGTCTCGATCAGCTCGCCCTCTTCGAGGCGGGGGATGATGAGGTTGACGCGCGCGTACTTGTCGGTGGTTTCGTCGGTGGGGCCGGAGATGATGAGCGGGGTGCGCGCCTCGTCGATGAGGATGGAGTCGACCTCGTCGACGATGCAGAAGTAGTGGCCGCGCTGCACCATGTCCTTGAGGTCGAACTTCATGTTGTCGCGCAGGTAGTCGAAGCCGAACTCGTTGTTGGTGCCGTATGTGATGTCGGAGGCGTAGGCCTCGCGGCGCTGATCGTCGGAGAGGTCGTGGACAATGACGCCGACGGAGAGGCCGAGGAAGCCGTAGATCTTGCCCATCCATTCGGCGTCGCGCTTGGCGAGGTAGTCGTTGACGGTGACGACGTGAACGCCGTGGCCGGCGAGCGCGTTGAGGTAGCAGGGAAGGGTGGCGACGAGGGTTTTGCCTTCGCCGGTCTTCATCTCGGCGATCTTGCCCTGGTGGAGCACCATGCCGCCGATGAGCTGGACATCGAAGTGGCGCATCTGCACGGTGCGCAGGCCAGCCTCGCGGACGACGGCGAAGGCTTCGGGCAGGACCTCGTCGAGCGCGGCCTTCTCCGCGGCGCGGGTGCGCTCGGCGGCGTTCTCGTCGGTGGGATCGATCTTTTCGGCTGCCACGAAGTCGACGATGCGCTGGCGGAACTCGTCCGTCCTGGCGCGCAGCTGGTCGTCGGTAAGCGCATGAATGGAGGGCTCCAGCGCGTTGATCCGGCCGACCGCGGGAAGCAGGCGCTTGACGGCGCGCTCGTTACTGGTGCCAAAGACCTTTGCGAGGATGTTGTTGAGCAAACCAGGCGTCCTTCAGGATTTTGTGGGCGGAAGATGGCCCTAGAACAAGTTTACGCGATGTTAACGGTGGCGCATAGACGAGGGTTGTCCCGTTTTGGACGCAAACTAATTTATGTATTAAAACTGCACACCTGCTGCATCTTATTGCAGACAGCCGACGTACTAAGAGATAGAAACCGGATGTGGCGTCTGCACTCAGACCGAGCGGAGCTTCATTCCCACAACCCTGGAGGAACCATGACATCGATTGTGAAATTTTTGGCAACCGCACTTTTTGGCGCTGCTATCACTGGAGCGCCCATCCTGGCGCAGACCGTGACCATTGATTACGACCACAGCGTCAACTTTCTGAAGTTCAAGACCTATACCTGGGACCGTGTGCACGCGACCGACCCCAGCGTTGAGAACCGCATCACCATCGCGGTAGATCGCGACATGAGCGGCAGATACATGACTCAGGTGTCGAAGAACGGCGACGTGACCATTATCGCCGTCGAGGCGACCCAGGACAAACAGGAGTACACGAACTTTTACACTGCTCTGAACAACCTGAGCTGGCAACGCGCATGGGGCAACGGGGGCTTCCTGGACACTGCGGCCACCCTGCAGGACGTGCCGCTGAATACGCTGGTGGTCGATATGTACGACACCAAGACGCAGAAGCTGCTGTGGCGCGGCGTTGTGACCGAGCCCGTGGCCAAGAGCCAGGACAAGAACGACCAGATCATGGACAAGGCCGTCAACCTGTTATTCGCGAAGTATCCGCCAAAATTCTCCAAGTAGAAGTAGGTTGGAAGTAAGTCGAAAGTAAGTTGAAGCATGCGGGAGTAAGTCGAAGAGCGCCGATTTGCCGTCGTGGGGGCTGCCAGCAGGCCGCGAGAAGCACTTGAGAAAGTACCGGCCAGGATGTCTACGAGTGCGTGGACACACTGGCCGGTGGATTTTTGCGACATTTCTTTGGGATGGTCTGAACAAATTCTGGACATTCCCTCAGGGGCTAAAGCCCCATTGATTTTGCGGCACTTACGGCGGGACTAAAGTCCCGCCCTTTCAAAGCAGGGATTAATTCAGAGATTTCCTAGTTGAACCGACTTACTTTGCCGCTGCCGCAGTCTGCGCAGGCAGCGGGATTTTCTCCTTCAGAAAAGCCACCAGGGGCGAGTTGGCCTCTTCCAGCGCGATGACCACCGACTGCGCATTCAGCTCCGCGCCCTGGGCGCTGGTATGGGTGTGGTCGATGGGGAAGAGCAGCGCGGTCTTCTCCTGCCCAGTGGCTTCGAGGCGGTCCGCCTCGACGGATGCCATGTCGATGAAGGCGAGATGTTTCTCGTCGGCGATCTTCTTCATGATGACGTTGAAGTTGGTCTCGCGCTCGATGCGCTGCACGCCGTTCGGGTCCGGCTTCCAGATGTTACGGATGGTCATGGAGAGAAACATCGGGGTCGCGCCCCTGGCCTCGGTGTCGGCCACGTACTTTCGGTTGTACCAGCCATAGGTGTGGATGGTTTCGATCTTGCCGGCGAGTACGCCGGTGGTCTGCGGAACGTCTTTGGTTTCGTCGCTGTCTCCGGGAAGATCGCCGCGCGGCTTGTTGCCGCCCAGGTCGCCGCCATCGTTATGGCCCCACTGCAGCATGACGTAGTCGCCCGGCTTCATTTCGGCGAGGTCCTTGTCCCACAAACCCTCCACCATGTAGGAGCGGCTGCTGCGACCGGCGCGCGAGCGGTTGGCGACATTGATTTTGGTGGTATCGAAGTAGTGGGCCAGGTGGTCTCCCCATCCCAAGTCGGCGCCGTTGCGCGCGGTGGAGTCGCCGACGATGAAGAGCGTGGGCAGTTTCGGGTCCAGCGGAGGGTCCTGCGGTGTGTTGACCTGCGGCGGAGTGACGGGCGCGGGCGGCGCGACGGCGGGCGGTTGCGCGGCGGCGACTGAGAGATAGGTTACAGCGGAGAAGATGGCGAAGAGACGGCTGAATATGTTCATACGCGAAAGCCTATCATCGGCCAGATTTGACTGTCATGGCCAGATCCGGTTGTCATGCGGGATTCATCGCGCCTTTGAATCTCTTCGCGACCGCGCCTCGCGTCAGTTTCATATACTGAGTAGAGATTTGCTGAAGGGTTGCCGGGCGTGCGTGAAGCTCAGCGAAGTTTTGAACGACAGGTGGAGATGAGATGAAGACGACGGATGCGGCGGTGGGTTTTGCGAAGGAGAATGGGGAGCGTTTTGTCCGTGAGCTGAAGGAACTGCTGCGCATTCCATCGATCTCGACCGATCCGGAGCGGGCGGCGGACGTTCGACGCGCGGCGGAGTTTGTGGCGGCGGAGCTGCGGCGGATCGGGATGGAGAACGTGCGGCTGATTGAGACCTCGACGCCGGAGACGGTGCTTGCGCCCAGCAGTGGCCCGGCCCAGGTGGTGCCCTCGCGCAAGGGCCATCCGCTGGTGTACGCGGAGTACTTGCACGCAGCGCCTGCGGCAGATGGGAAGCCTGCGCCGACGGTGCTGCTGTATGGGCACTACGATGTGCAGCCGCCGGAGCCGCTGGATGAGTGGAAGTCGCCGCCCTTTGAGCCGACCGAGCGCGATGGGAATCTTTATGCGCGGGGCGCGGTGGACGACAAGGGCCAGATGTGGATGCACGTGAAGGCGCTGGAATCGCTGCTGGCGACGGGCGGGGGAAGGCTGCCGGTGAATGTGCGCGTGATTGTGGAGGGCGAGGAGGAGGTGGGCGGCGAGGGCATCGCGGCGTTTGTGCGCGAGCACCCGGAGGAGCTCGGCGCGGACGTGGCGCTGGTATCGGACAGCGAGATGTTTGCGCCCGACCTGCCGACGCTGTGCGTTGGGCTGAGGGGCATGATCTACACCGAGATCGAGGCGCGGGGCGCGCGGACTGACCTGCACTCGGGCATGTACGGCGGCGCCGCGCCGAACCCATTTGTCGCGCTGGCGCAGATCATTGCGAAGTTAAAGGACGAATCGGGACGGATTTTGATTCCACATTTTTACGATCGCGTGGCCGCGCCGACCGATGCGGAACTGAAGGCATGGAAGGCCCTGCCCTTCGACGAAAAAGTCTACCGCGAGACGGAGGTGGGTTCGACCGAACTGACCGGCGAAGCTGGATTCTCGGTGCTGGAACGGACCTGGGCGCGGCCCACGATGGATGTGCACGGGATTGCGGGCGGGTTCACGGGGGCGGGGGCGAAGACGGTGATTCCGGCGCGCGGGGTGGCGAAGGTTTCCATGCGGCTGGTGCCGGAGATGACGACGGCCGAGAGCTTTGCGCTGTACAAGGAGTATGTGGAGGCGATCTGTCCCAAGGGAATTACGCTGGAGGTACGCCTGATCCACTCCGGCGACCCCGTGGTGGTTTCGACCGAGAACCCGTACGTGCGCGCGGCAACCTCGGCGATGCGCACGGTCTTTGGCAAGGAGACGGTCTTCATCCGCAGCGGCGGGTCGATCCCGATTGTCGGCGATTTTATTCGCGAGCTGGGCATCCCGAGCATTCTGATGGGATTCGGCCTGCCCGACGACAACCTGCACGCGCCCAACGAGAAGTTCCATCTGGCGAACTTCCACCGCGGCATCGAGTCGATTGTGCGGTTCCTGGCGGGGGTTGGCGAAGTTTAGCGTTGGCGGAGATTCACGCAATCCGTAGCTACTCTGCCGCAATTGAATGTCGCGATCTGTGTTTACCGATCGTGACCGCGCGCTTCGAGCAGTACGGGGAGATTTCGCCCAATCGCGTGCGCGAATGGTGCATGATAAAGAGACTTATGGCAGAACCGGATTTAAAGTTGGAGGAACGCGAGACGGCCGGCGGGCACGATGCGCAGCGCGATGGCGCGTCGGGCGAGGCGATGCCGAGCGAGCAGGAAGTCCTGAACGCGGAGGACGCTGCCGAGGCGCAGGAGACGGTGCAGGAGTTCATGGCCATGGCCGCGCAGCAGAATGTAACGGCCAACGAGGCCGTGCCGGAGCGACGCAACCATCCGGGCCCGTACATCGCCTTCGACCACGTCTCGATCTCATTTGACGATCTGGTGGTGCTGGACGACGTGAGCTTTTCCGTTTTGCCGGGCGAGACGCTGTGCATTCTGGGCCGCTCCGGCGTGGGCAAGTCGGTCGCGCTCAAGATCGTGATGGGCTTCCTGAAGCCGGACAGCGGGCGCATCCTGGTGGCCGGCGAGGACATCTCGCAGTTCAGCGAGCGCGAGCTGCAGGCGGTGCGGCGCAAGGTCACCATGGTCTTTCAGAACGGCGCGCTGTTCGATTCGATCTCGGTTGGCGAGAACGTTGCCTTCCCGCTGCGCGAGCGGGGCGACCTGGCCGAGGACCAGATCCAGCAGATCGTTCGCGGGATGCTGGAGATGGTGGGCGTTGCCGGGATGGAGGAGCTGCTGCCGAGCGATCTATCGACCGGGATGAAGCGCTCAGTGGCCATAGCGCGCGCGCTGGCCAGCCAGCCCGAGGCCATCCTCTACGACGAACCAACCACGATGGTGGACCCGCTGATGGGCCATCTGTTGGGTGAGCTGATCACACGGCTCAAGACGCAACTGCATTTGACCAGCATCGTGGTCACTCACGACATGCGCTTCGCGCGCAGGCTGGCCGACCGGATCGTCTTTCTGCACCAGGGGAAGGCGCGCTTCTTCGGCAGCGTGGAAGAGATGGACCGAAGCGAGGACCCTGTACTTAAGGAATTTTTAACCATGGACGAGCTTGTTCTACCGGTGTAGACGTACAACCTTTGGGTCATGTTAGCCAGAAATGGACACCGATGTGATTGAAATATCTCATTATTCCCAGTATTATGATAAGAGTAAGGATGGCGCGCGGGGCCTTAGCGTATTACTCCGATGTAGCAATATAGGACATTGATTTTTTTACAATTCTGTCCTATCCAGAGAGTAGGGCGAACATTAGCATTTTATAAGATGAGTTTGGGCTATTGGCATGGGATGCATTGGACGCGCGTAGATGCGCGTTGCTGTAGTGAGAGGCGATCGGCAATGGCAACACCTGATTACTTGAACCAAGCAGTTCTTCCAGGTCGAAGATGGAGAGCAACTGATGGAACGCCATCGGTGCGATCAGGGACATTTCATCGCCCCTCGGTCACCAGCCTGGTCTGGGCGATGCTCGATCTTGCGACCGTGGCGGTCGCCACGCTGGTGGCTCTGCGCGTTCGCGTGCGAGTGCCCGGCGGGGTGCATGTCATCTCGCAGCCTGCCTATCTGATTCATGTTGCGTCGCCGTTTCTGCTGATGTATGCCGCGTGGTTCGGTCTGCTGCTGGTTGTTTCAGCGCGGTCCTACGGGCTCTATGAGCCGATTCTGACCCGCAGCGGGCTGAACGAGCAGCGCCTGGTGGTACAGGCGTCGCTCACGTCGGGACTTCTGCTGTGCGGCACGCTGTATCTGGCGCGCGCCGAGATGGTCTCGCGGATCGTGGTAGTGCTGACGGTGATTTTCACCACGATTCTGCTTTGCACCCGGCGCGCAATCTGGCGCCAGGTAGTGTACAAGCGCTATCGCGAGGGCCTGGTGACGCGCAATGTACTGATTGTCGGCGCGGGCCGCGTGGCCCATGCGCTGCGCAACCATCTGGAGAGCCTGCGCCACCTTGGATTCCGCTTCAAGGGTTTCGTCGCCCTCTCGGAGCACGAGGCTGAATCGGGCGATGCAGACGTGATCGGCGACGTGCGCAACTGCCTGTCGCTGGCCCGCTCGCTGTTTGTCGACGAGATTTTCTTTTCGGTGCCTGCGGAGAAGAAACTGGTGGTCGGCATCGTGGATGAGGCGCGCAGCTTTGGCATCGACGTGCGCGTTGTGCCCGACCTCTACGAAGGCCTGGCATGGAACGCTCCGGTGGAATACATCGGACAGTTTCCTACCATTCCTCTGCACCGGCGCGATCTGCCGATCGGCGCCTTCCTGCTGAAGCGAGCGCTGGATGTTACGGGCGCAGTCCTCGCCCTGCTGCTGGGATGGCCTTTCATGCTGCTTCTGGTGGCGGCCATCAAGCTCGACTCCCGCGGCCCCGCCATCTACCGCTCGCAAAGGATTGGGCGCAAGGGCCGCACCTTCGCCTGCTTCAAGTTCCGCACCATGTGCGTCGACGCGGACAAACTAAAGGAAGACCTGATCCACAGGAACGAGCGCGACAGCATTCTTTTCAAGATTGCCGACGACCCCCGCATCACCCGCGTGGGGCGCTTCCTGCGCAAGTATTCGCTGGACGAATTGCCGCAGTTAATCAACGTTCTGCGCAGTGAAATGAGCCTCGTTGGCCCGCGCCCACCGATGGCCTCCGAGGTGGAGCAGTACGATCTTTCACACCTGCGCCGCCTGGAAGTACTGCCCGGCATGACTGGCCTATGGCAGGTCGAGGCCCGCCAAGACCCCTCCTTCGACAGCTACATCTCGCTGGACACGGCCTATGTGGAGAACTGGAGCATGTGGCTGGACATGAAGATCCTGGCGCGCACCGTTGGCGTGGTGCTCAGCGGCACGGGCGCCTAGAACAGTTGTCCGTAGACCGTAGACCGTTCTTGGTAAAGGCGGTCGTGCTGTTTCGTTCTTCCGAACAACGGAGAACGAACAACGGAGAACTGAGAACCAACTCTCCGGTAGACTTGTATTCGTGAAGATCGCTCTCGCCCAGATCAATCCGACGGTAGGGGACTTTGCCGGAAACGTGCGGCTGATCCTGGACTTTGCCGAGCGCGCCACCGCGGCCGGCGCGGAGCTGGCAGTATTTCCTGAACTCGCCGTCTGCGGATACCCACCGGCCGACCTGCTGGAGAAGAGGTCGTTTCTGAACCGCGCGCACCAGGCGCTGGATGAGATTGCGGCCCACACCGCCGATGGCCCTGCGATTCTGTGCGGCGCGGTCCTCGCCACCGGGCCGGTGGATGGCAGGCCATACGCAGGCAAGCACGCGCGCAATGTTGCAGCGCTGCTTTCAGGCGGGCAGGTCAGCTTCGTGCAGCAGAAGATGTTGCTGCCGTTCTACGACATCTTCGACGAGCAGCGCTACTTTGAACCTGCCACCGAGCAGACCCTGACCGTGCTGAACGGCCAGCCGCTGGCCATCACCATCTGCGAGGACGCGTGGAACGACAAGGGGTTCTGGTCGCGCCGCCTGTACCCGGTGGACCCGGTCGACGAGCTGATGCTGCAATGGCGGGCGCTGCCCGATCCTCTGGCCGTGCATCCGCGCCTGGTGCTGAATATCTCCGCCTCGCCCTTCTGGAGAGGCAAACCGCAACTGCGGCGCAAGATGCTCTCCGCGCTGGCAGTGCGGCACAACGCGATTGTGGCGATGGTGAACCAGGTTGGCGGAAACGACTCGCTGGTCTTCGACGGGTCGTCGGTTGTGATCGCTGCCAATGGCGAGCTGGTGGCGCAGGCGGCATCCTTCCGCGAAGAGCTGATCGTCTTCGATACGGAGGCATTGCAGGCGATTGCGAAGAACCGGGCAGGACCGGAACCCAGCGGCGAATCCGCTCCGGAAGCCGAATCTCAATGCGAAGCGACGGCTGCGACCTGGAACGCACTGGTGTTGGGCACGCGCGACTACGTGCGCAAGTGCGGCTTCAGGAAGGCGCTGGTGGGACTTTCGGGCGGCATCGACTCGTCGCTGGTGGCGGCCATCGCGGTGGAGGCGCTGGGCGCGGAGAACGTGCTGGGAGTGGGGATGCCCAGCGAGTTCTCTTCCGCAGGGTCGATCGACGACGCGCGCGGGCTGACCGTGAACCTCGGCATCCGCTACGAGCTGATCGCCATCCACGACGTTTTTACCGCGTACCAGAGCACGCTGGAGCCGCTGTTTGCGGGAACGCCCTTCGGGTTGGCGGAAGAGAACCTGCAGTCGCGCATCCGCGGCGGGCTGCTGATGGCGTTGTCGAACAAGTTCGGCGCTCTGGTGCTGACCACTGGCAACAAGAGCGAGATGTCCACCGGCTACTGCACGCTGTATGGAGACATGGTGGGCGCGCTGGCAGTGATCGGCGACGTCTTCAAGACGCGGGTGTACGCGCTGAGCCGCTACGCCAACCGCGAGCGTGAGGTGATTCCGCGGGCAACGATGGAAAAGCCGCCCTCGGCCGAGCTGCGTCCGGGCCAGCGCGACACCGACTCGCTGCCGCCGTACGAGGTGCTGGACCCGATTCTGGAGGCCTATGTGGAGCGCTACGCCTCTGCCGAGCAGATTGTCGAAGAGATGAAGACCGCGGGCCACGCGGGCGACATCGCACTGGTGCGCCGCGTTCTGCAACTGGTGGAGCGCAGCGAATACAAGCGCCAGCAGGCCGCGCCAGTGCTCAAGGTGACGCCCAAGTCCTTCGGCAACGGCCGCCGCTTCCCCATCGCCGTGAAGGTCGAAGTATAACCATCGAAGTTGAAGCTCCGTCAAAGGAGAAGCCGGATGGAGGCGCGCATTGCGCACCGACAGGCTGTTCCCGGTAGAATGAACAGGATGCGCACACAGAACATGCAACCACAGAAGAAGGAAACCACATTGATGAGTACAGAAGCAGCTTTGCAGACCGTTCCGGGTTGGATTCCGGCAGCAGCGCTGGCCCTCGCCCTGAGCCTGGGCATGGGCGTGGCATTGGCGCAGGCCGCGCCAGCCGGCCCAGCGCAACAGTCCCCAGCGGCCGCGCAATCCGCTCCCGCCGCTCCCGCCACATCGACGCCGAATCTGATTGCAGCCCCCGCGCCCGCGATTGCCAAACCAACCGATCCGCTGCCTGCGGCAAGCCCGAGCGACTTTACCGCCGCATCGCCCACGGTCGAGACGGTGAACGCCTTTCTCAACCAGCTTTGGGGTTTTGACCCAAAACGCGTCTGGCGGGTGATGGCCATCCAGCCCACGCCGGCTGAGGGCGTCAGCCGGGTTGTGGCCTTTCTCACCAGTACGGAGCCCAACGCCCAGATCCACCCCGTCACGTTTTACGTTTTGCCCGATGGCAAGCACGTCATCGGCGAGGGCGCCGGCGTTCTGCCCTTTGGCGCAACGCCGTTTGCCGCCGTGCGCGAACTGCTCCGGGAGCACGCCACCGGAGCTGCTCGTGGCGCTGCCGGCAAGGACCTGATGTTGGTCGAGTTTGCGGATTTGCAATGTCCGCATTGCAAGGAGGCGCAGTCCACCATGGACCAACTGGTCAAGGACTTCCCCGCCGCACGGGTGGTCTTCCAGCCATTGCCACTGGTTGCACTTCATTCCTCGGCCTTCAAGGCGGCGGCGTATGGCGTCTGCGCCCAGAAGGTGTCGGATGAGGCCTTCTTCAAGTACGCCGCGGGAGTCTACGACACGCAGGAAGCGCTGGCACCAGCCACGGAAGACACGCTGCTGAGGGCCGCCGCCCAGCGCGCGGGACTGGACGGCCCCGCCATCGTCGCCTGCGCCAACACCCAGGCCACCAAGGACATCGTCAACGCCGACATCAAGCTCTCCGACGACGCAGGTGTGGACAAGACGACGCCCACGCTCGCGGTCAACGGGCGCCTGCTCCCGCTCAACATCCCCTACGATACCCTCAAGCAGATCATCGTCCACCAGGCCAAGCTAGACGGCGTTGCCACAGGAGCCTCCCCCGACATTCTGGCCCCCACGCCACCGCCGCAGCCCACGCTGAACAGCCTTCCCAAATAGTGGGGATGGCTGGTGATCCGCGATGAAACGTTCTCTGCACAGCCCCTGGCTAGAGATTCCGCTGGCCGATTACGAGCGGCACATGAGCGCAGCCTCTGTGGCGCAGGCAGCGATGCTTGCGGACAGGCTGCGCCTGCTGGTGGAGACGTATCGTCCAAAATCCCTTGCGTTGCTGGGGGCGGCCGGGGGCAATGGTCTTGAGTGCATCGATCCGCTAGTCACACGGCGAGTGGTTGCGGTTGATGTCAACGCGGCGTATCTGGAAGCGTGTTGTGCGCGGCATGCGGCGAGGTTCGACACGTTCGAGACGGTGCATTGCGATCTGTCGGACGGTCTTCCATTCGCCGATCCCGTTGAACTGGTCTACGCCGCGCTTGTGGTTGAGTATCTGGATCAGGACATATTCCTCGCCTACGCTCCATCGCTGGTGACGAGCGACGGGCGGATCGCGTTTGTCTTTCAGAATCGCGATGAACGCGATACGCCAGTGAGCGACTCTGGCGTTCAATCGCTACAGGCGCTGGGCGCCGTGCACACATCGGTGGATGTGAAGCAGGTGGTTGACGTTTTGCAATCGCGCGGGATGGTTGTCGAGGAGCGGCGGGTCGTCGCATCCGCGCCGGGGAAACGCTTCACCTTGCTGGTTATGGCCAAACATTGAGTCCGGCGGCAAGACGCAGGTTCAGGTGTGGGCGACGTAGAGGAATCGCAGGAGGCAGAGCGCGGCCAGCAGGTAGAGCATCCAGTGCCGGCGGCGGGCGCGTCCGGTGGCCAGCTCCAATGCGGCGTAGCCGATGAGGCCGAAGGAGAGGCCGGTAGCGATGGAGCTGGTGAGCGGGACCGTGATGAGGATGAGGAAGGCGGGGATGGCGATGCGCGGCGCGTCCCACTCGATGGCGCCGATGCCGGAGAGCATCATGACGCCGACCAGGATGAGCGCGGGCGCGGTGGCGAAGCCGGGGATGGCGCCGACGACCGGAGCGACGAAGATTGCCAGCAGAAAGAGCAGGCCGGTGACGATTGCTGTGACTCCGGTGCGTCCGCCGGCTGCCACGCCGGAGGAGGACTCGATGTAGCTGGTGACGGTGGAGGTTCCGGCGAGCGAGCCGACGATGGTGGATGTGGCGTCGGCGAAGAAGATGCGGTCGAGGCGGGGAATGGTGTGGTCGGGGGCGGTGAGTCCGGCGCGGTCGGTGACGCCGACAAGGGTGCCGATGTTGTCGAAGAGATCGACGAAGAGGAAGACGAAGATGATTTCGAGGGCGTTGATGTGGAGCGCGCCGCGAATGTCGAGATGGAATGCGGTGTCGCGGATGGCCATGGGGTTGAAGGTGGAAGGCGCGTAGTTCACCTGGCGGCAGAGGATTCCAGCGGCGAGCGTGGCGAGGACGCCGATGAGCATGGCGGCGCGCACGCGGTAGGCCTGGAGCACAGCGATCAAAAGAATTCCGAAGACGGCGAGCTGCGTGGTGTGCGCATGCAGGTTGCCCAGCGCGAGAGTGGTGGCGGCGCTGGGGACGATGAGACCCGAGTTGAGCAGGCCGATGAAGGCGATGAAGAGGCCGATGCCTCCGGCGACCGCGGCGTGAAGCTGGTAGGGGATGGCGGCCAGCAGGCGCTGGCGAATGCCGCCGAGGGTGAGCAGAAGAAAGAGGACTCCGGAGATGAAGACGGCACCCAGAGCGGTCTGCCAGGGGACGCCCATGCCTTTGACGACGGTGTATGTGAAGTAGGCGTTGAGGCCCATGCCGGGCGCCAGCGCAAGCGGGTAGTTGGCCAGCGCGCCCATCAGGATGGAGCCGAAGGCCGCGCAGAGACAGGTGGCGGTGGTGACGGCGGCCAGCGGCATCCCGGTGGCGGAGAGGATGGCTGGGTTGACGAAGATGATGTACGCCATCGTGATGAAGGTGGTGAGGCCAGCGAGAATCTCGATGCGCCAGGTGGTGTTGTGTGCGGCGAAGCCGAAGTATCGTTCCAGGCGGGTGAGCATAGGGGTGGGATGAGCTCCAGAGGAGGATCCGGCAAAGAAATCGAGGCCGGAGAAATACAATGAGTGGAATCAATCCAGCATAGCGCGAGAGGGGCCGATGAACGCCGACGAAGTTAAGAAAATCCTTGGACTTGTGCCGCACCCGCGCGAGGGTGGCTGGTATGTGCAGACTTACAAGGCGGGCGAACGGATTGCGGCGGAGGCGTTCAGTGCGGGGCGCTATGGGGGCGCGCGGCACACGGGGACGGCGATCTATTATCTGCTGGAGCGGGGGACGTTCAGCGAGATGCATCGGCTGCGGTCGGACGAGGTCTTCCACTTTTACGCGGGCGATGCGGTGGAGATGCTGCAACTGGAGGAGCAGGGAGGCGGGCGGGTAGTGCGCATCGGGAACCGGCTGGACGAGGGTGAACGGCCGCAGGTAGTGGTGCGGCGCGGCATATGGCAGGGATCGCGGCTGGCGACGGGCGGCGCGTGGGCGCTGCTGGGATGCACGGTGAGCCCAGGCTTCGAGTTTGCAGACTACGAGGCAGGCTCGCGCGCCCAGCTCTGTGCCGAGTGGCCGGAGTTCCATCAACTGATCCGCGAACTCACGCGCCCTGCGCTTGTGCGCTAAGCAGTCGCCGCTGTTGGTGGGCAGCGGAGCTTCTGCAATGACTGCGGATTTCATCGCTGTGCACATAAAACCCGGCTGCGCCGGGCATCTATTGGCGTGCGCGCACGGCCTGCCTGTGCGCCTGCAATCCATCGCGAAGGGAATCGGCAAGGAAATAACGTTGCAGGACAGCCGTCGAACTCATGCTTTTTCCATTTCATCCGATAGATGAATCAAAGGTCGCATCGGTCGAGAGTGGATGCACGACACTCGCGGACTCGGGGCCAATACGCAGCACCACAGGAGAAAGAACAATATGAAGAACATCAAGCATGTATTTGCCGCCTTCGTGAAGGACGAGTCGGGCCAGGACCTGATCGAATACGCACTGGTTGCGGGTCTGATTGGTCTGGGCGCGGTAGTCGCCATGACCGGCCTCTCTGGCAAGATCAGCAACGCATTCAACACGGTTGGCAACAACCTCACCAACGCAATGGCATAAGCAGCAAGATGCCTGCAGCAAGACCTGGGCCGGGCCGGACTGTTCCTCCTCTTCGCCGCGTCGCGACCCGGTTCGCATGACGCGCACTGGTGTTCCCCATGAATGTTCCAGAACAGCAATTGATGTTTCTCGGAGGCTCCTTGCTGTGCGCGGGCATCGGCTCGGTGACTGACATCCGCGAGCGCAGGATTCCCAACCTGGTCACTGGACCTGCGGTGGTTGCCGGTATGATGCTGCACGCGATCTACGGCGGCTGGCGTGGACTGGGAGATTCGGCGCTTGCCGGAGCGATCGCCGGCGGCATCTTTCTGATCTTCTACCTGGCCGGCGGCATGGGCGCAGGCGATGTCAAGCTGATGACCGCGGTGGGATGTTTCGCGGGGCTCTCCGCGCTGCCTCAGGTGGTGATTGCAACCGCCATCGCAGGCGGGGTGATAGCGCTGGCCATCGGAATCTACAACCGGCGGCTCAGGGAGACGCTGCGCAACGTGGTTGCTGTGCTGGAGCACCATGGCCGGCACGGCATGAAGCCGCATCCGGAGCTGACCCTGAGCAACACGCGCACGCTTCGCCTGCCCTTTGCGCTGCCCATCGCGGCGGGATGCCTGTTCACTCTCTGCACCCTGGCGTGGGAGGCGCGTCCATGAAAACAAAGCGCATCCTAGTCGCCCTTGTTCTGGCCCTCATCGTCTCTGGAGTGTGTACTTGGTTTGTGGCCAAGAGATTGACCGTTCCGCCCACGGTGCAGAAGCAGCCGGACGTCCTGTACCTTGCGCCGTCGCACACGCTGCGTGCGGACGAAGTTCTGAAGTCCGACGACATCGAGCTTGTGTCGTGGCCGGGCAGCGATCCCATCGAGGGCGCGTTTTCGCAGGCCGGTGAAGTGATTGGCCGCGAGCTCCTGTTTCCGCTGGCCAAAGGCCAGCCCATCCTTGTCAGCGACCTATCTGCCGCAGGGTCCGGCACCGGGCTGGCGAG
>JBEKWE010000007.1:0-33112 GCA_049513335.1 Acidobacteriaceae bacterium
TCGAACCTCGAACCTTGAACCTCGCACCTTGAACCTCGCCTACGCGCTGGCCTCTCTTGTAGCTGGGCTGCAGCCTCCGCCCTCTTCAGGCTCGGTCCCTGCCCAAGACTGACACTCAGATTGGTTCAAAAATACCGGGGCCGACCACCAAGGCGTCAACGATTCACGTTTAGCAGCCTGTGGCGAGCGAGGCCCTGCCGTGCTGTTGCGAATCTGCACCAGTCCGTCGATCGAACGCGCCTCACGGCGAATGAGCATTCCCGCGGTCTCCACTCCCGTGCGGACGAAGGATTTTTCGCAGTCCTGGCTCGACGGACCGCGCATGTTGCCTTCCATGTAGGCGAGGCCCGGGCATCGCGTACAGGAGCCTCCGCCATGCGAACAGGAGGAACAGACCGGCAGATCGCTCAGGGTGATCGATCGCACCTCCAACATCTGCGGCGAGTGCTTCCAGATGTCGAGGAACCGGCTGGCGCGAACGTTGCCGGTCGGCAGAGGGAACTGCACGCAGGGATAGACATCGCCGTACGGCGAGACGTAGCAGAAGGTGTGACTGGCGCTGCATGGCAACATCTTCTGCGCGTCCTCGGCCGCGGGGGGCCCTCCGGGCGGGACGCAGAACTCCTCCGGGCTGGTGCCCAGAATGGAAGCATCGCGGAAGACCTGCTGCAGCTGGGCGCGTTCAATATTCAGGTCCATGATGGAGCGGTCCCCATCCATCATGGGAGTAATGGTCGGGTCGATGGTAAACTCCGCGCCAACTTCGGCGGCCAGCGCCTGGACGCCGGGATAATCCGCGAAATTCTCGCGCATCAGCACGTTGGCGAAGATCACCTTGACCCCGCGTTCGACCAGAAGCCGCACCGCCGCGATGGTTCGCTTCAGCGAGCCCGGCAGCTTGGTGATGGCGTCATGCACCTCGTCGCGGTGCGAGTAGACGCTGATCTGCACGGCGTCCAGCGCAAGCTCCTGAATGCGGTCGGCCTCGCTCCGGTGAATCATCACCGCGTTGGTCTTGAGTTTTACGCAGAAGGAGAGCCGTCGCGCGTGCTCGACGATCTCGAAGAAGTCGCGCCGCATCATGATCTCGCCGCCGCTGAGCGTCAGGAAGAAGACGCCGGCCTCGGCCATCTGCTCCAGCAGCTCCTTGATCTCGGCGGTCGTCATCTCGCCGTGGTCGTTGTGGTCCAGGTAACAATGCACGCAGCGCTCATTGCAGCGATAGGTCAGGTCGAGCTGAACGGCGAGCGGAATGCCCAGCCGCTGGGCCTTGTCGCTCATCTCCTGGATCAGTGCGCTCATTTCGCCTCCACGATTGGGTGGTCCGAGAGCTTCAGGATTCCATGCTGCGCCAATCTTTCCACCAATTCTTCAGCGTCGCGCAGGGCGGTGGCCGGGTCAACATCAAACTGAGCGCAGACGCCGTGCTGCACGATCTCGGCGAGCGGAGTGACGCCGTCGGCCGCCTGCCAGATCGCCGTCGCCGTCTCATTCAGGCTGAACAGCGTCGAATCGCGCGCGGACATGATCATCATCTCTCCGCCGATGCTGCGCGCGGCGACTTCCTTGACTCGAGCGATATAGACGGTGCTCATACAATCAACTCCCACACGCGAAAATCGGGAACAAAGGTCAGGCGGCGCACCGGGACCCGCTGTACAAGATTACAGACAGAGTCGAAGACGTGGCCGACCAACTCGGAATCGTGCGCGAAGAATAACACGCTCCGGAGCACCGCGCGCAGAGCATCCGCGTCGGCGACGGGGTCGATGCGGTTCTCCGTGCCCTGAGCGAGCAGATACAGGGCGGCCAGCGGCGCGCGCACATTCTCGCCCGGCTGCGCCAGCTCTCCGGCAAAGGGAGTGCCGAAGGCGACATAGCCGTCGGCTGCGCGGCGGAGATAAGAGATTTCGTCGGTGAGCAGGGTGGCATCCGCGGGCGCGAGCCGGGAGATGGTGGTCTTGCCCGCGCCGGAGACCCCGGCAAACAGGAACGCCCGGCCGTTGCGCACAACGCTGGCGCCATGAACCAGCAGCCCGCCCTGTTTGGCCAGAAGCAGCGAGTGCACGATGCGAAATGCTGCGTCGATGGCATACGGGGTGGCGGACTGCCAGATGCGCCCATGGCGCAGGGCGGGGTCCAGCTCCGCGCGGAAGTCGCCGCGCTGCAGCACCCAGCGGCCTGCTTCGAAACGCACACTCAAATCGTCGTCGCCGATTGCGTCCGGAATCCTGCCCGGCGGAACAATCTCGACCTCGAACTCGAAGACCGGTTGCGCAGAGGAGTTCACGAAGCCGCCGTATCGCTCGCGGAGGATCTGAAGGAACTCCGGGCTACTGGTGCGTACCAGGACCGGCATCGCCCCGATCTCGATGACCACGTCCTGTGCGATGGCGGATCCCATCAGCCGGCCCACGAAAGGTTGATGGACCTGCGCAGGCGGAGCACGATCCGGATCGATAGGTCCGAATGGCGCATGATCCAGGAGAAAATGCGATGCCACCACGCGGGAGTGAGAGCGACCGAGCGGCCGTTGCGGAGAATGGAAACCACCTCGCCGAGGACCTCTTCGCCGGCGAATGGGGGGTCGTCGCGGAGATGAGAGTCGCCGCGGGTGAGGATGCGATCGCCTTGTCTGCCGATCAATCTGTGCGCTACTAATCCCCGGTTGCGATAGCACAAGACAATACTGCCGGGGAGCAGTTCGGCGGCGCTTCGCCGGCGAACGGTGACGATGTCTCCTGGCCAGACGGAGGGCAGCATGCTGGCTCCGTTGACCTTCAATCGCACCTCTCCAAACCGGCGAACGACCTCCACGGCCAGGTCGTGTTTGGCCTCGTCGAGAAGTTCTCCGTCCGGTTGCGTTGGATGCTGTCCCACCATCAAGAAACCACCTGTTCGCCGGGCCTGCCGTGCAGTGGCCATCCCCCTCAACCGGGCTACGAAGCACTCCGGTTGCTGTGGCACTCTGCCGACGAGGTCTGCACCTTGCCGCATCGCAGCGCGCTGGTTTCAAAGACGCTCTCGCAGCGATAATCTGGTTTCTGGTAAGGCGCTTTCTTCTTTGGCGTCGGTGTCCCTTTTTGTTCTTCCTCTTTGCTCATCGTCGTTCTCCCCCTATTCCGCAACTAAGAACGCCCCTGCACCTTATTGTACCGACTGTACGGCAGTAAGACTGCCCGTCCCGGTCGCTGCGCAGAGATTCGCCGTAGTGCCACCGAGGCCCAGGAAGTAAATCTCCGAAGCCCCAGCCTCAGTGCCAGTCGGTATCGCGTTGTCCACGATAAGACCGCCCGTCACAAAGCACTTGAAGGCGGTGCCATAGCTCTCCGCCAGAGAGGATGAAAAGACAGGAGCGCCCGTACTGACGTTATAGACTAGGATGCACCCATCCCCCGCGGCGGTTGCGCAGCCGGTTTCGCTTGCATTGTAGACGCTGAAGAAGATGTAGTCAGTGCCTGAGGTAGTGGCCGTGCCGCTGGCGACACACGCACTCATGCCGTTGTTGCAGAACTCGGTAACCGGCGACGGATACGGGGCCGTGCCGTTGATCTTCAGGGCGACGGGAGTGCCCATCGCTCCTGTGCTTGAAATGGGCACTCTATAGAGCGATCCGGAGGTTGAGTTGATATTTCCAACCACATAGAGGTTCCCGGCCGTCCCCTTGTTGGACGAGTAATAAATATTGTCGAAGGTGCCGGAAAAGAAATAATGCTCCCCGGCGGCGCCACCGGCGACGGCGCCCGTCCCCAGAGGTTCGCTAGTCCCCACAGCGGTGCCGCTGCCTGTAAATGTAGTGGGAAATTGGTAGACGCAGTTGTCCCCGGCGGTTGTACAGCCGGATGGTTCGGCGATTGTGTCTTCGACGAAGACGTATACCATTCCAGCATTGGAGTCC
Source organism: Acidobacteriaceae bacterium (assembly GCA_049513335.1). GTDB lineage: Bacteria > Acidobacteriota > Terriglobia > Terriglobales > Acidobacteriaceae > Edaphobacter. The sequence goes on from JBEKWE010000007.1 coordinate 3,899, forward strand.
ACCAGGGGAGCGTCGTAGATTCCGTGCAAGTGGGTGCTGGTCAGGGTCTTCGAATAGGCGTATATGGCGCCTGTGCTGCCGGTGACAGAATAAAGAACGGCGCCGTCGCTGCCGACGAAGACACGGCCCGTGGTGTAATCGTAGATCGGCGACCCGAGGTCCACCGTGCCCAGGGCAACCGGATAACCGCTGGTGACTTCGGCCGGGGTCCCGCTGAGAAAGATGTTGCTGAACTTGTGCAGCTTGCCGCCGTTGTCCCCAACGTACAGCACATCGTCGTAGTACTCGTAGAACGGCGCGGACCAGGTGTCGTTGGGAGACCCATTCAGAGTGAGCCTGGTCATGCACGGAGCGGTGCAGGCGCGGTAGTTCGCAGCAGTCACATTGTTTGTGGCTGTGTCCAGCGCAACAACCGAAGTGCCGGTGGCGGCCCACTTGAGCAGCACTAAGCTGGCAACGTTGCTGCTGTTGACCTGGATAAACGCCACCTGGTCGCCGGCCAGGGAGAGCACAGGCGAGGTCGTGATTTTGCTGCCATCGGTAGTGGTGGAGCCCTGCGGATAGGCGGTGTTATAGGCCCAGTAAGCCTTGGGCACGGCCGAGCCGCTGGTTCCAGCCCCGCATCCCGTACCGTTGGGGCCGGAGGTTCCATAGAGCTCGTTGTAAGCCAGGACCGTCGCCTGAGTCGTGCCTGATCCCGCGATGCCCGTCGGATAAACGACGTAGTCCGTGGTGCAGCTGAATGTGTTGGTAGTAAACGAATACTTTGCCGGGTAAGTGTTGGGGTTCACCAGGCCCGTGCTCAGGTTCTCGCTCCAATCCAAGTGTTTGGTCGAGGTGGAATCCACCTGCGGCCCGCTGCCAGGCGCCACGTTGGGGCGAAGCGATGGGTCCCGCCTCATCTGCTGCAGCGCGTAGCGGGTGCTGTTCAGCACGGCCTGCGAATGGTAATCGTTCCTGTTGGCGCCGGCGTCATTCGCCGCGCCGAGACCAGAGAAGACCAGGCGGTGGTGCGTCCAGTCGGTTGGACGGCCCGTCGTCACCTGCGGACCCACCTGTGCATACGCCGGAAGACTGGCCGCTGCGAAAAGCGCAGCGCCGGCCAGCGCAAGCGCAAAGCTGGCGCGCCTTAATTTCATCGTATGTTGAACTGGAATTGCGTCGCTTCCGGAGCAGAGAGAGATCGGATTTCGTTGGGGAGTCCGACTGGAGAAAACTACAAATGCCAAATAACTCATACTGCCTCCCTGGGAGAAACAAACCAATGCTGCAAAAACTACCGAATGCTGCCAGTACATACCGGTTCGGGCACTCATAGCCCGGGCCGATTTCCCCCAGGGGCGAAGGCGGAAACGCTATATATGCCCGCGAACAATCCGGACAGTGGAACTCTGTCCGTGAGATCGCGGGTTGTTCCTCTGCGCGCGCCCCACTTCAGCTATGATCTAGCTTACTCTGATGCTAGGTCGTGCCAATCATGGTTTATTCATCCTTAATGACACTTTTGTGGTACGAGCTTGAAGAATCTCTCGGCGGTTTCATTGGGTGGATGAAGAGCCATGTGGACTGTGAAGTGGGTTCACTGGCCGGTTGCTGTGTCAAACACTGGGTTTATCTCAATGTTTGCCCGATTGTGTTCGCGACCGGCGCGTCGCCTGAACGGGGCGGGGGGCCTCTGCGCCGTGGCTGACAGCGCAGCACCCTGCCCGGGCTGGCGATTACTTTTGTACTGTGCCAGTGGCGGCGCCGTGGATGGCGCTCGCGTTCGCGAGCTGGCTCTGCAAGTCACGGACTGGGATGGGTTGATGGAGGCTGCGGAGTTCCATGGCCTGGCAGCGGTCCTGTGCCACGTCGCGGTTGATACGTGCCCCGATCTTATGCCGCCGGACGTCGCGGGCCGCCTGCGCAACAGCACCCGCGATTCCGCCAGGCGCAACCTGATTCTCACCTCGCAACTGTTCGCGTTGCTGGATGCCTTCGCAGCCCACGGCATTGCCGTCGTGCCATTGAAAGGCCCCGTGATGGCCGAATCGCTCTATCCCGATCCGGTGCTGCGACCGTTTTCAGATCTGGATCTCCTGGTCCGTAAGCAGGATGTTGCGGACGCCGTGCAGACTCTCGTGCAGGAAGGATACACGCTCGGCGCAATTATGCAGCGATTGCCGCTGCGCGACCTGCTGCGCCTCAACTGCGAGTTGTTCTTCCACCGCGAGCGCATGGCGCATGTGGACCTGCAATGGGAGATTGGCCCTGCGCATTATCCGTTCCGCATCGCACCAGAGATGCTGTGGCGTTCGCTGGGCCGGACCCAGATGGCGGGCAGGGAAGTCCCGTGCCTTTCCCCGGAAGCTCTGTTGTTGTTTCTGTGCGTACACGGCACCAAACACATGTGGTCGCGTCTGCAGTGGCTGGGCGATGTCGCCAGACTGCCGCGTGCTCCATTGAATTGGGATGTTGTTCTGGAACTGGCGCAAGAGGCGAAATGCATCCGGCCGCTGCTTTTGGGATTGTCGCTGGCGCACGAGTTGCTTGAGGCGCCGGTTCCCGAGGGACTATTGGCCCAAGCTCGCACGGTGCAAGCAATCCAGGCGCGGGCGAAACAGGTGGCGTTGCGGCTGATGCGGTTCCCGCCGGCCGAGCCTCAAGGCTGGGAGCTGACGGCGTTCAATGCGCGCATGGCGGAACGTGCCTGGGACAAGCTGCGGCATTATGCCGCAATGCTCAAGGCCCCGACAGACCAGGAACTGGAGTGGTTCCTCCTGCCTGCGCAACTGTTCTTTCTCTACTATCCAGTGCGTGCCACTCGTCTGGCCCTGAAATACATCTCGCGGCTTGTACGCGGCTGAACACATGGAACGGACCCATTAATCGGCCCCGGTATTTCGACCCTGGGGTTTGTTGATTGTTGCTAAATAGTCAATGCGCTCAGCGAGGGGAAGATTTGTAACGGAAAGTCTTAGAGCAAGCCGGCTTCTCGATAACGATCTGCCGTTTGTTCCACATGACCCGTTACCCACGCAACATTGACGAACGAGAAAAGAGGCCGGATTGCTCCCGGCCTCTTCCCGCAATCCAATTTCTCGAACCTCGAACCTGTCTACACGTTCGCCTGTGACGCAGCTTCCGCCTCGGCTGCCGCTGCCGCTTCTGCCGCCGCTTCCTTCGCGGCCTTCTCCGCCTTGCGCGCCTGAATCGAGTTCTGCCCCAGCTCGTCGGCCAGCTTCTCGGTGGTGAACGACTCAATCACATCACCCACGCGAATGTCCTTGAAGCCGGCCAGGTCGATGCCGCACTCCACGCCTTGGCGCACTTCGCTCACGTCGTCCTTGAAGCGCTTGAGCGATCCGATCTTTCCGCGCCACACCTCTTCTCCCTCGCGCAGCACGCGCACCTGCGCGGTGCGCGCAATCACGCCATCGGTGACGCGGCAGCCCGCGATCTGTCCGACCTTGGTGATCTTGAAGACGTTGGTCACCTCGGCCTTGCCCGCGTAGTTCTCCTTGAACACCGGCTCCAGCAGTCCATACATCGCCTTGGTGATCTCGTCCTGCAGCTCGTAGATGATGGAGTGCAGGCGGATCTCCACGTTCTCGCGCTCCGCCACCTCGGTCGACTTGCGGTCGGGCCGCACGTTGAACCCGATAATCACCGCGTTCGAGGCCGACGCCAGCAGCACGTCCGACTCCGTGATGGCGCCCACGCCGGAGTGCAGCACGCGCACCCGCACCTTCTCCGTCGACATGCGCTGCATGGAATCGGCCAGCACCTCCACAGACCCCTGTACGTCGCCCTTCAGGATCAGGTTCAGGTCCTTCATGCCGGCCTGCTTGATCTGCTCGGCGAGACCCTCCAGCGAGATGCGCGAGCTCTTGGCCAACTGCGCCTCGCGCTCCTTCATCTTGCGGTACTGCGCAATGCCCTTGGCCTTGTCGCGGTCCGCCATCACCAGGAAGGTGTCGCCCGCGTCGGGCATCCCTTCGAGGCCGAGAATCTCAACCGGCGTTGCAGGCCCAGCTTCGACGATCGGCTGGCCGCGGTCGTTGAACATGGCGCGGATCTTGCCGAAGGTATTGCCCACGATGTAGCTGTCGCCGGTGCGCAGCGTCCCGTTTTGGACGAGGACCGACGCGACGGCGCCGCGTCCGCGGTCCAGCTTGGCCTCGATCACCGTGCCCACTGCCGGACGGTCCGGCGTCGCCTTCAGGTTGGCCAGATCGGCCACCAGGCAAACCATCTCCAACAGCAGGTCGAGGTTCGTCCGCTTCTTGGCCGACACATCGACGAAGACCGTTGATCCGCCCCACGCCTCGGGCTGCAGCCCGCGGTCGGCAAGCTGCTGCTTCACGCGGTCGGGATTCGCCTCCGGCTTATCGATCTTGTTCACCGCAACGATGATCGGCACATTCGCCGCCCTGGCGTGGGCGATGGCCTCGATGGTCTGCGGCATCACTCCGTCGTCGGCCGCGACGACAACGACAACGATGTCGGTAATCTTGGCGCCGCGCGCGCGCATCCGCGTAAACGCCTCGTGGCCCGGCGTGTCCAGAAACACAATCTCGCGTCCAAACGCAGGCGAGTCCGGCTTGGCGATCTTCACTTTGTACGCGCCAATGTGCTGCGTGATTCCGCCCGCCTCGCCCGCCGCAACGTCGGTCGATCGGATCGCGTCCAGCAGGGAAGTCTTGCCGTGGTCGACGTGGCCCATGACCGTAACCACCGGCGAACGCGTGATCTCCACCATTCCCGTGGTGTCTTCCAGGAAGCCCTCGATGGCCTCGTTCTCGAGCTGCTCCTCGACCGAGATCACCGTTGCGTCCGCGCCGAACTGTCGCGCCACGTCCTTCACCAGCTCGCCGTCCAGCGACTGGTTCACCGTGACGAAGACGCCCTTCATCAGCAACGTCGCAATCAGGTCCTTGCCGCGCACGTCCAGCTTTTCGGCCAGGTCCTTCACGCTGATGCCCTCGGTCACCGTAATCGTCTTGGTGATCGGCAGAGGCTCCTGCGAGATCTGCGATCCGGCGTAGCGTGGCGGCGGCTGGAAGCCCTTCATCGGGCCTTCCTTGGTCTTCTCGTAGCGCTGGCCACCACGCCGCTGTCCAGGGCGCGCCGCCGGCCTCATCCCGTTTGGAGTCTCACCCGGACCGGGCATCGCTCCGGGAAGTCCGGGTCCGCCCGTCCGTGCGCCATAGCCCGGACGTGCGCTGCCCGGCGCAAAGCCCGGACGAGCGGGCTCGCCTGTCCCCGTCGGGAACGTGCGCGTCGGATGCATCGGCCGTCGTGCGCCCGGCGCCGTTGTCGAAGCAGGACGCGGGCCTGTGGCGCCCGGAGCCTGCGGGCGCGGACGCTCGAAGATGGGACGCCCGCGCTGGATGCCGTGGGCAGCGCCAGCCGGAGCCTGATAGATCGGTCGAGGCCCGGTCTGAGGCATCACCACGCGCCGAACCGGGGGCTCGGAAACCGCCTCGGCGGCTCCCGTCTCAACCGCTGCCTCAACGGTCTCCTGGTCAACGCCGTCAGCCGTGTGTTCCGCCGCCGCCATCGCCAAAGTCTCGGACAACACCTCCGAGGTCTCTGCGCCGGAAGCAACCGAAGGCGTGGCCCCGGCGAGTGTCGCCGCAGGCGCGACGGCAACTGGCGCAGCGGCAGGCTTCACGCGCTTGACCGCCGCGGGAGCCGCTGCAACTTCCGCCGAAGTCGCCGCCGCTGGCGAACGATCCGCCGCGCCGTGTGCTGCCGCCGGCTGCGCTGCTATTGCATGGGTTCCGGGCGGGGGAGCAACCACCACCGGCGGACGCGCGATCACCGGCCCCACCGGAGGCTTGCTCGCAATCGCAGGCGGTGGTGCCGCGGGAGTCACAATCTGGGTGTGCTGTCTCGGCTGGGGCACAACCCGCCGTGGAGCTGGAGCCGCCGGGGCCGCGGCCTCCGGAGCGCTCGCCTTCAAGACCGGCTTGGACGCCGCTTTCGGCGCACTGGCAACGGCTGGCGGGGCTGGCGTTGCCGCTGGACGGCGCGGCGCGTGGCGCGCCTCCTCTTCCGCCTGCTTGCGCGCCAGGATCGCCTTCACCGCGTCGCCCGGCTTGGAGATGTGGGCCAGATTGAAGGCCGGTTTGGCCTCCACCTGCGGCTTGGTCGCGGCACTGCTGCTGCTGCGCTTGCCACTCAGGTAGTTCCGTACCTTTTCGGCCTCATCGGCCTCGATCGAGCTGGAGTGCGTCTTCGCCTCGGTGACGCCAACCGCCGTCAGAGCGTCCAGGATGGACTTGCTCTTGACTTCCAGCTCTCGTGCAAGATCGTTGATTCGAACTTTGCTCATCCGTCCCTTTTCGTTTCCCCTGCGCGCTTAGCTGTTCATATCAGCCTCATCGAAGGTTGAATCTCGTCCAGCTCAATGTGGTAAAACAATCGTCCAGCTGATTCGTGCAATCCCGCTTAACTTCATTATCCCTGAAATCGCAATCCTCGAAACCGCCGATTGCGACCCAGGCAATTCGCCTGCATGCGTGGCCGGAAACCCTAGTCACGCTTGTTTCCATCCGTCTCTACGCCCTCGTCGCTGACCTCCTGGCTCTCGTTCACCAGACTGTCCACGGCGTCGTTCTGCGATTCAATCACTTCCTCGCGTGCGTCCGCTTCGCTTACCGCGTCGCTCTCCGAGTCCACTTCCTCCGCGTCCGCAATATCCTCGGTCGAAAGGTCGCGGACCTCCTCAACCTCTCCGGCCTCGTCCGCTTCCGTCTCCAGAATCTCCTCCGGCGTCTTCTCGTCCGAGCCCTCCTCGGAACCCTCCGCCGCGGGCCCTTCCGCTGTCTCCACGTTCGCGTGCTCTTCGCTCGCACCCGCTTCGGTCGTCAACTCCGCATCGGCCGGCCGTTCCTCGCCCTCTTCGTACTGGCCGAAGTAGTGCCGCACCGCAACCGAGATCTTCTCCAGCGTCTTCTCCCCGATCCCCGGAATCTCCTCCAACTGCTCCGGCGTCATGTCCGCCAGCGCCTCGACCGTTGTAATTCCCGCCGCGATCAACTTCACCTGGATCGACTCGCCCAGCTCGGGAATCTGCTCGATCGGCGTCGTCGGACCGCCGCCCATCTCCTGCATCTGCTGCTCCACCTCTTGCCGCTTCTCTTCCTCGCTCTTGATGTCGATCTTCCAGCCCAGCAGCTTCGCCGCCAGCCGCACGTTTTGCCCCTTCTTGCCGATCGCCAGCGACAACTGCGTATCGTCAACGATCACCTCGATCTGCTTCTCCTCCAGATTCGTAATCGAGACCTTGCTCACCTTCGCCGGTTGCAGCGCCTTCTCGGCGAACGTCGTGATCTCGTCGGAGAACTCGATGATGTCGATCTTCTCGCCCCGCAACTCGCGGATGATCGACTGCACGCGCATCCCCTTCATGCCCACGCACGCGCCCACCGGGTCCACGTCTTTGTCGCGGCTCAGCACGGCGATCTTGGTCCGCTCGCCCGCCTCGCGCGCAATCGCCTTGATCGTCACCGTCCCGTCGTAGATCTCCGGCACCTCGCTCTGAAAGAGGTTCTGTACCAGCCCCGGCGCCGCGCGGCTCACAATCACCTGCGGCCCCTTGGCCGCGCGGTCCACCCGCAGCAGCACCACGCGCACCCGCTCGCCCACCGCAAACTGCTCCAGCCGGCTCTGCTCGCGCTTGGGCATGCGCGCCTCCGCCTTGCCCAGGTCGAAGATCACGTCCATCGGCTCCAGCCGCTTCACCGTCGCGTTCAGCACCTCGCCCGCGCGGTGGTTGTACTCCAGGAAGACCGTGTCGCGCTCGGCCTCGCGCACCTTCTGGAAGATCACCTGCTTGGCCATCTGCGCCGCAATCCGCCCCAGCGGAGTGGTGTCCTTGTAGAAACGCAGCTCGCCGCCCACCTCAACCTCCGGGGCCAGCGCGCGCGCCTGCTCCAGCGTCAACTGGTTGATCTCATCTTCGACCTGCTCCGGCCCTTCCACCACCGTCTTATAAACATAGGCGCGAATCTCGCCCGTCTCCTTGTCCATCTCCGCGCGCATGTTCTCCTGCGTCTTATAGAACTTGCGCGTCGCCAGCGCGATCGCATCCTCCACCGCGCCCACCACAATCTCGGGCTCGATTCCCTTGTCCCGGCTCAACGACTCGATCGACTGGTACAGAACACTCGCCATCGCTTCACTCACCTTCAAATCCGTCTAATTCCTCGAACCTCGAACCTCGAACCTCGAACCTCGAACCTCGAACCTCGAACCTCGAACCTAAAACTCAACCACTAAATTCGCCTTCTCCACATTGCTCAAAGGAATCTCAATCGTCTCCGCGGCCGCCGCCTTCTTCGCCTTGCCCTTCTGCTTCACCGCAGCCAGGTCGATCCTCAATACGCCGTCCGCAAAGCCCGTCAACCGCCCCCTCCACATCCGGCTGTCGTTGACCGGCGTAAACGTCTTCACCTTCACCAGGCTCCCTTGAAACCGCGCGAACTCCTCCGCGCGAGTCAGCTTTCGTTCCAGTCCCGGAGAAGAGACCTCCAGTGTGTACTCCGCTCCCGGGACCACATCCTCCACATCCAGCAGCGTGCCAAAGTCGGTGGCAAACGCCGCGCAATCCTCATGCGTCACGCCGCTCAGCAGCTCCACCGGAACTCCCTTCGGCACATCCACTGCCTCTCCCGCTGCAGCCCGCTCGGCTATTCTCTTCCGCTCGGCCGCATCCTTCTCCACATAAATCCGCAGCGCCCGGCTCTTGCCTCCGCCGCCAAACTCTACCTCCACAACCTCCAGATGGTGAGATGCGGCCACCCGCTCTGCCAGCCGCCGGATTTCATCCATCTGCAACGCCATAATCCCTTTTCAGCCAGCGTTTTGTGTAAGATGCCGCCGACCAACGCCAAACCGTCTTTGGAGCAACAAAAAGTGGGCTTTCGCCCACTCATCTCTTCCGCCATTTGCCGATCTCCCAACCAACTGGCTGGGGCCGGTTTGCCGGTGCGTACACGGCGCCTTGCCGAACAGCGGAACAAACTTGTTCGCCCTTACAAGATACGCCGATAACTAGGAAAATTCAATCCAATTCCGGGAGTGCAGTAAGATCTCCAGCCTTGCCCGGCCCGCAAATTCGCGAACCATGCGCACCCGCCTGGCAGACCTGTATCCCTTTTCTCTTTGCCCCGACGCTCTTCCAACTTTGCCCAAACCACTCCGCCAACCTACAATCAAACAAACCCGGCGTATGCAACCATCCCCCGCAGCCGCGTGCCATCCCCCGCAGCCGCGAGCCAGAACGGAAGAATATGATCCTCTCCCCGATCCCCGAAGCCCTCACCTTCGACGATGTCCTGCTGGTTCCCGCCTATAGCGAGGTGGTACCCAACCAGGTCAGCACGCAGACCCAGCTCACGGGCAGCATCACCCTCAATACCCCGCTCATCTCGGCCGCCATGGACACCGTCACGGAGTCGCGCCTGGCCATCGCCATGGCCCAGCAGGGAGGCATCGGCGTCGTCCACCGCAACCTCACCATCGAGCAGCAGGCAGGCGAGATCGACAAGGTCAAGCGCTCTGAGAGCGGGATGATCGTAGACCCGGTGACCATCTCGCCCGAGCAGCCCATCGCCGACGCGCTGGAGCTGATGCGCCGCTTCAAGATCTCCGGCGTCCCGGTGACGCGCAAGGGCCGACTGGTGGGCATTCTCACCAACCGCGACCTGCGCTTCGTCTCCCGCACAGACATCCCCATCGACGATGTGATGACCAAGAAGAACCTCATCACCGTCCCGGTCGGCACCACGCTGGAGGAGGCCGAGCACATCCTGCACCAGCACCGCGTCGAGAAGCTCCTCGTCGTCAACGACGAGTTCGAGCTGAAGGGCCTCATCACCGTCAAGGACATCCAGAAGAAGCTGAAGTACCCCAACTCATCGAAGGACAACAAGGGCCGCCTGCGCGTCGCCGGGGCCATCGGCGCCACCGGAGACTTTCTGGAGCGCGCCGCGGCGTTGATCGAGATGCGCGTGGACGCCCTGGCCATCGACAGCGCCCACGGCCACTCCTCGCGCGTGCTTGCCGCCGTCACTGCGGTCAAGAAGCGCTTCCCCTCGACCGACCTGATGGCCGGCAACGTCGCCACCTACGACGGCGCAATGGCCCTGATCGACGCCGGCGCGGACGCCGTCAAGGTTGGCATCGGCCCCGGCTCCATCTGCACCACGCGCATGGTCACCGGCGCCGGAATGCCCCAGATCACCGCCATCACCGAGTCCGCGCGCGCCGCCGCCAAGCACGGAATCCCGGTCGTCGCCGATGGCGGCATTAAATACTCCGGCGACGTGACGAAGGCGATTGCGGCGGGCGCAAACGTGGTCATGATCGGCTCCCTGTTTGCCGGCGTCGACGAGTCGCCCGGCGAGACCATCCTCTACCAGGGCCGCAGCTTCAAGGCATACCGCGGCATGGGCAGCTTGAGCGCCATGGCGCAGGGCTCCGGCGAGCGCTACTTCCAAAGCGCGGAAGACATGAGCGAAGCCGCCAGTACGGAACGCGAAAACCTCACCGCACGCGAGACCAGCGGCCAGAACCGCCTCGCCAAGTTTGTCCCCGAGGGCATCGAAGGCCGCGTGCCCCATCGCGGGCCGCTGGAGGCGATGGTCTACCAGCTGGTTGGCGGCCTGCGCTCCGGCATGGGATACCTCGGCTGCGCCACCATCCCGGAGCTTCAGGCCAACGCAAAGTTCATGCGCATCTCCAACGCAGGCCTGCGCGAGAGCCACGTCCACGACGTCATCATCACCCGCGAGGCCCCCAACTACCACGCAGAGTAGATCGCAAAGAATCCGCGATTCTGTATCGCTGAAAGTTCAGGTTGATGCGTCCAGTCTTTTTCTATAAATCATCGCAACCGACGCTAGCGCCCTCCGCGGCAGGCTGGCGCTGGGCTCTCAGCGTGTGGACTCCCGTCGTGATCGCCGTTGCAATCATCTGCGTCGAGTCCACGGACCTCTTTTCCGCGAAGAACACCAGCAGTTTTCTGCGGCCCATCGTCGAGCGCTGGTTTGGCCATATCAACGACAGCTCCTGGGACCTCTACCACCATTACCTGCGCAAGACCGGCCACTTCGTCGGCTACGGCCTGGTGGCCTTCACCTTTCTCCGCGCGTGGCTGCACACGCTCGACCTGCGCGCGCCGGGCCCGCTGTTCGCATGGCGTCTCAAATCCACGCTGCTCGCCATCCTCTCGACCGCCATCGTTGCCAGTTGCGACGAGTACCACCAGAGCTTCATCCCCAGCCGCACCGGCTCGCCCTACGATGTCCTGCTCGATACCGCGGGCGCCTGCGCTCTCTGCCTCCTGGTCTGGCTCCTCTGCTGGAGCAAACGGCAATCCCGCTCGGAACTCAGGGCCGCTTAAATCGCGTGTCCAGCACCATCGCGTCGAAGCGGTGCAGCTGCGTAAAGCCAAACCGCTCATACAGCCTTACGGCCGGGTCATTGCCTTCGGTTACCGTAAGCGTGATGGCGTCGAAGCCCGCATCGAGCAGACTCTGCGCGCTGCGGACCAGCAACTCGCGGCCAAGCCCGCGGCCGCGATACGCCTGGGCAACGCACAACTGCGTGATGTGCGCGACCTTCTCGCCCACCCGCGAGCACAGCACCATGCCCACCAGCGCGCCGCTTTGCCTTTCGCGCAGCATCCAGGAGAAGCGCGCCTCAAAGACGCCGCATCCGGGAAAGCGCACAATGTTGTGCAGAAAGCGCAGCGATCCGTGCAGCGAGCGGTACTGGTCGTTGATCTGCGCGTCGGTGTGGCCCACATAGCATAAATAGATCAGTTCGCCCGCGGCCTGGTAGTCTTCGGCCCTCCACAGCGACAACTCCAGCTCCGCCGGAACGCCTGTCAGATCGGCCTGCATCTCGACCGCCCGCGCCGCCAGCGTCTCCCTCTGCGCGCCAAAATCGCACTCCAGAAACAGGCGCGGGTACAGGGTGTACTCCGGCCCGGCAAAGAGCTCCGCAAAATCACCCGCATCGAACAGCAGAAGCTGCGACTCCACGCGCTCGATCCCGGGCGTGTGCCGCAACAACTCCAGCATGGGCACCAGCAGCGCCCGCGTCGCGGCGGCGTCGCTCATCGTCCTGTGGCCCATGGCGAAGGCGTCGCCGATCACCGCCTTGGTTCCCTCATACACGCAGAACGTGTAGCCGCACACGCGGCCCTGGTCGAGAGCCACAAACCCTTGCAGGATGCGCGATTCCAGATACTGCAGAAGCAGCTCGGTGGAGTTGCTGTAGTCCCAGCGCAGACGCTCCCGCCATACCCCGGCCTCGCGCTCCAGCAGAGGCCGAAGCTGGCGCGCGGAGAAGTGCCGCAGGTCGAGCACTTCGATCTCGGAAGCAACCGGTACGCTAGCCATACACCACGACCTGCTCTTCAACTTCGATTGGATGAGCAAACAATACCGCTGCAAGGAAGCACGCTCTAAATTACCTGTCGCGGCAGCCCTGCGTCGAGCTTTATTGCGCGCCTCGCGCGAATCCATGCTTCCGGCCTACCGGCGGGCATAGACTTCGTACACTTCCAGCCCCTGCGATTCGTACAGAAACAGCGGCGCATAGACGCGGCCTCCCAGCCATTGTTCCAGTTGCGCCGTCTTGTTGGTCGGAATCACCAGCAGATGCTCTTCCGCGGGAACGCCGTCACTGTCGTATTCAATCGGCTGTTCGTTGCGATAGAAGGCGAGCCCGTAGACCATGTCCCGCCGCACACCCTGGACCGCGACCAGCCGTACCTGCGGGGCCTGCAGCTGCATCTGGCGCGCCAGCGGCCGGGCCGAATAGTTCAGGTCCAGGTCATGGCCGTGGAAACCGAGCAGAAACACCAGCGCCCCCAGCACCGGAAGCAGCGTCGCGTTGCGCACCTGCGCAATGCCTCCCAGGCGGATCGTCTGCACCACGCTGAACAGCACAAGCAGCGCCGCCCCGCCGGCGATTACGAGCCATCTGGCCGGCGGCACCAGCGTGTCGTACACCATGTGCTGCGGCGCCAGCACAATCACAAACGCCACCAGCGCGCAGGCTGCCGCATGCGACCACAGCAGCCATTGCGGAAGCCCCACGCGGCGGATGCGGTTCAGATAGTCGCCGGTCAGAATGGTGAGCGGGGGAATCGACGGCAGAATGTAGCCCGGCAGCTTCGACTTGGAGCAGGTGAAGAAGACAATGGGAAACAGCGCCCATAGCACGAGAAACTCGGGAAAGGCGTCGCCCGTGCGCGGCAGCCCAAGGTAGCACTTCGGATTGAGCTTCACCTTCCACTCGGCAATCGATGCGCTCATCGCCGCCACCAGCGCGCGGATGGCGAGCACCGTCCACGGCATCAGCCCCACCAGCATCACCGCCAGGTAATACCAGAATGGCTGGCGGTGCTCGTACAGATTGGTGGCAAAGCGTTCCAGATTGTGCTGGACGAAGAACTTCTCGACAAAGGTCGGGTTCTCCCGCTGCACCGCGATGTACCACGGTAGCACCATCGCCAGGTACAGCAGCACGCCGGGAACCCAGACGGTGCGGTGCAGCGCGGACCACTCCCGCCGCAGCCCCACAAACAGCAGAATGATGCACAGCGCGAGGAAAGGCGCAATCGGCCCCTTGGCCAGCGTCGCCGCCGCAACGAAGAAGTACAGATCGAAGAGCCAGAACTTCAACCCTGTCTCGTACCACGCGTACCAGCCCAGCATTCCAATGCAGAACGGCGCAGCCATCTGCATGTCGGTCGACGCCCCGCGCGCAAAGCCGATGATCGCCACCGACGACGCCGTAATCAGCGCCGCATCCAGTTGGCCTCCCGGCCGAAAGCGGCGCATGTGCACAAAGATCATCAGGATCAGCAGAAACGCGCCGGAGGCCGAGGGGACCCGCGCCGCCCAGTCCGAGACGCCGAACTCCTTGAACGCACTCATCGCGCGCCAGTAGTACAGCGCCGGCTTCTCCAGCCACGGATGCCCGTACAGAATCGGCGTCACCGTTCCCCCATCCACGCAGTGCAGGGAGTTCTCGATGTCCTTCAAGCGCAGGCTGCGCGGCAGCATCCTGGCGTGGAGTTCCTGGCAGGTCTCCGTGTGCGCCTCCAGCATCTCGCGCGCAATCTGCGCGTAGCGCGGCTCATCGGCGCCCACCAGCCCGATCTGGTCGCCGCCCAGAATCGGCACCAATCCATAAAACAGCAGGAAGGTCGTCGCCAGCAACAGGACAACCACCTCACACCACGATTCGCCGCACACGCGCTGCCACCAGGCGCGCAACCACGCGGCTGCCGCGCTGCGCGTTCCTGCTCCGTTGGGGGCGGGTTGTGTAGTTTCAGTCAAAGAAGGTCCATCGGAAATGAAGACTGAATAAGCCGGACAAGCATGGGCCAGACAAGGCTACCAGAGTCATCCCTCGCTCGGCACGCCCTCCTTGGCGGCCTTCTCCTCGCGCTTCAGGTCGCGCTTGCGCATCCGGCCCAGCAGCTCGTCCATGCGCCCGGTCAGCTGCTCCGAGCGGTCGATGGCGAAGGTCAGGTCCGGCACATGGCTCACTCCCATCCGCTCTCTCAGTTGCGAGCGGATGTAGCCCCGCGCGGCCGTCAACCCGGCCAGCGTGGACTCCTCCTCCGCCTCGCTGCCATGCACCGCGACAAAGACGCGCGCACTCTTGCCGCCCGGCGCCAGCACCACCTCCGTCACATAGCTCGGCGCAATCCGCGGGTCGGAGAGCTCGCCCTCCAGCATCACCCCAATCTCGTCGGCAAAAGTGCTGGCCACGCGATTGCGGTGGTACGTTCTGGCTCGTTGTTCAGGCATCAGTCTTCTGCATCCATCTCATCCAACAGCCAAGCATAACAAAAGGCAGCGCAGTTTATTCCGCCAGCATCTCCACCCACGAGTCCACAATCTCCGCTCCCAGCCCGTTGCACAGACGATGCAGCGCGTCGTCCACCTCGCGCATCTGCCCCGTCAGGTAATCCGTCGAGCCGGAGATCGCCACCACACCCAGCGTCGCCCGGTTCCACAGACTCGCATCGTCCAGCTCAGCCACCGACACATTGAAGCCATGGCGCAGCTTGTCCTTCAGCGAGCGCACCACCTGCCGCCGGTCCTTGATCGACTGCGCGTGCGGAATCGCAACCTCGACCGTCAGTTTCGCAATCGCCATCTCTGCCGGCCCCCTCGGGGGCATCTTACGTGCGACTGGTTCAGAATAATCGACAGGCCGCACAGAATGACGAGTTTCTGGCGGCCGGGGTGCGAAGATGGAAGTGTTGGCGACGGAGACCGCATGATCTCACAGGCGAACTGTACCGCAACGACGCCGATGGGCGCGACGCTCGTCTCGGACCAGGGACTGCCGGGCGGCGGCGCGACCTTCCGCGTCTGGGCCCCGCGCGCCCGCGCGGTCTATCTGAACGGCGTCTTTGGCGGAGTGGGCCGTAAGGGACAGCAGCCCGATCTGCTGCTGGCCAGGGACGCCAACGGCTACTGGTCGGGCTTTCTGCCTGAGGCCGCGGAGGGCGACACTTACTTCTTCTATGTCGCCGGCGCGGGATCGCAGGGTCCCAAGCGCGATCCTTACGCACGCGAGCTGGTCAACGATCCGGCCCAGCCATTCCCGATGTGCCCGGGAGTGGTCCGCTCGGCCAAGGCCTATCCGTGGCATGACGCCGGCTTCCGCACGCCGGACTTCGCCGACATGGTGGTCTATCAGCTCCACATCGGGACCTACGCTCCTTCCGGGCCGGGCCGTGCTTCCACCTTTCTGGATGTGGTGGAGAAGCTGGAGTATCTGGTTGCGCTGGGCGTCAACGTCGTCCAGCCGTTGCCCATGCACGAGATGGAGGACTCGCCCTCGCAGGGCTATCCGGGGCTGGGCTACCAGGGCGCGGACCTGTACTCTCCGGAGTTCGATTATGTGGTCTACGATGCGGACGACCTGGCGCGCCATCTGGCTACGATCAACCGTCTTCTCGCGGCCAAAGGCTTCGCGCCCATGACGCTGGCTGAGCTTACACCGGCAGTGGCACAACTGAAGGCGATGGTGGACCTGCTGCATGTCTACGGCATCGCCGTCGTCTTCGACGTGGTGTACAACCACGCTGGCGGATGGCAGCAAAACTACACGGTGCCCAAGGGCATTGTGCCTGAAGGCGTTCTGCATGGCGACGACTACAGCCTCTACTTCTGGGACCGCGCCGTGCCCACCGACGCCAGCGGCCATTGGGACAACAACCAGAGCCTCTACTTCACCGACCAGGGCTTTGTGGGTGGACTGTCGTTCGCGCTGTGGAATGCGGATGTACGCGGATTTCTGCGCAACAACGCACTGGGCCATCTGAAGGACCTGCACGCCGACGGGTTCCGCTACGACGAGATCAGCATGTTGCTGGCGATGAACCGGGCCAGCGGCTGGGAGTTCTGCAAGGAGCTGACGCAGGCTGTGCGCGCGCACAATCCGCGCGCCCTGCAGAACGCGGAGTATTGGCCGGGCGAGTACGGCGCGCCCGCAGAGCTGATGGTTGCGCCGGAGGAACAGGACGGCCTCGGCTTCGACGCGGTGCAGCACGACGGCCTGCGCGAGGCCATCCGATCGGCCATCGGCCAGGCAGCGCAGGGCGCGGACGCATCCGTCGAGATGAGCGGGATCGCGCGCTCGCTTTGGCCCACCGGCTTCGCCCATGCCTGGCAGACGGTCCCGTGCGTGGAGAACCACGACATCGTGAAGCTGGGCGAGAGGCCGCGCGTCCCACGCCTGGCCGACGGCTGCAACCCGCGCAGTTGGTACGCGCGCAGCCGCACCCGCGTGGCCACAGCGCTGCTGCTCACCGCGCCGGGAATTCCCCAGCTCTTCATGGGCCAAGAGTTCCTGGAAGACAAGCCCTGGTGCCCCAACCCGAACCGCCCGGACCACCTGATCTGGTGGGGCGGGCTCGCGCCAGCTACAAATGGCAAGGCTGCGGGCGCTGGCACCAGCGTCGTCGGCCTCGCCACCGATCCCGCGATGGCCGACCATCTGCGCTTCACCCAGGATGCAATCGCACTGCGCAACTCGCAGCCCGCGCTGCGCGGCGAGGGACTCAACGTCTTCCACACCTCCAACGCCGACCGCGTTATCGCATTCCACCGCTGGGTCCAGGGCGTGGGTCGCGATGTGGTCGTCGTCGCCACCCTGAGCGAGACGACGTGGGGCCGCTATCAGATCGGATTTCCCTCCGCCGGCCGCTGGATCGAAGTCTTCAACAGCGACGCCTACGACAGTTGCAACGCCAACGGCGTGCTGGTGAACCCACAGGTCGCAGGCAATGACGGCGGCATCAACGCCGACGGCCCTCCGCTGCATGGCCTGCCCGCGTCAGCCAGCATCGTCATCCCGGCGAACGGCGTGGTGGTCTTCGCAAGACGGGGGTGAGTTGTCCGTTCTCCATCGTCGGATCGCGCGGCGAAACAAATTAGAAGTATCCAGCGTGGTTCATTTGGGCAGAAGCGGGTTTCAACCGCTGGCGCGCAGTGTCAGACTAGGTTCCACGGGGCCGGGTCGAGGCACGAGAGTTCGATCCCACGGACCGCGCCGGCGAGCGCGATGCATGGGGCGTCCGAGCTTATTCCGTCCCACCCTTCGCACAAGGCGCGAAGGATGGGGCGCCGGAAAAATTTGAGGGAGCAGAAGCCCATGTCCGAACGCGCAGACGATCTCCGCATCCAGTATCAGGACGACGCACGGCGCGGCGCGCGCATCAAGGTGATCGGGGTGGGCGGCGGCGGCAACAACGCCGTCAACCGCATGATCGCGGCGGGCGTGGAGGGTGTGGAGTTCATCGCCGCCAACACCGACGTGCAGGCGCTGCAGATCTCCAACGCGCCCATCAAGCTGCAACTGGGCGTCCGGCTGACCAGCGGCCTGGGCGCGGGCGCGAACCCCGACATCGGACGCCGCGCCGCGCTGGAAGACTCCGACAAGATCATCGAGGCGCTGGAGGGCGCGGACATGGTCTTTGTGACCGCGGGGCTGGGCGGAGGCACGGGCACGGGCGCGGCCCCGGTGATCGCCAGCCTGGCCAGCGAGATGGGCGCGCTCACGGTCGCCGTGGTGACGCGGCCCTTCGCCTTCGAGGGCAAGCGGCGCATGATGCAGGCCGAGCGCGGCGTGCAGGAGCTCGTCGAGTCGGTGGACACGCTGATCGTGATCCCCAACGAAAAGCTGCTGGCCGTGGCCAAGGACGCGGGGTTCTTCGAGAGCTTCCGCATCGCCGACGACGTGCTGCGCCAGGGCGTGCAGGGGATTTCCGACATCATCACCATCCCCGGCGTCATCAACCGCGACTTCGCCGACGTGAAGACCACGATGGCGGGCATGGGCTACGCGGTGATGGGCACGGCGACGGGCAAGGGAGAGAACCGCGCCATGGACGCAGCGATGGCGGCGATGGCCTCGCCGCTGCTGGAGGCGGGCGCCATCGACGGAGCGCGCGGCATTCTGATCAACATCACCGGCTCCGCCGGCCTGAAGCTGACCGAGGTGAACGAGGCCTCCACCGTCATCCAGAACGCGGCGCATGAGGACTGCAACATCATCTTCGGCGCGGTGCAGGACGAGCGCATGGGCGATGTTGTCAAGATCACCGTGATCGCCACCGGCTTCCGCCAGGAGATGCCCGAGCGCCGCGCGCGCATGTTGGCCGAATCCACGCTGATGTCCGACGAAGAGGTGCCCATCCGTGGCCGTCATTCGCAGCGCGATGCCAAGCCGCGCTTCGCCAGCGAGGTACGCGAGGCCCAGCAGCGCGTGGTCGAAGCCGCGCAACAGACCTCGCTGCCGGTTCCGGCGACAGCAGCCGTCGCCCAGACCACTGCATCCGGCTCCGCTGTCCGCACCACCGTCCTGCTGGCTTCCGATCCCGATTCCGGTTCTGACTTCGATTCCGACTCCGACTCCGACGACGATGGCCAGTTCGATCTCGATGCCGATGTCGATACCGATGCCGATGCCGATGGCGATTCGGATCGCGATTCCGATTCCGATCCAAATGCAGATTTGGATTCCGATGCCGATGCGGATTTAGTGCCCGATGACGATTCGGATTCAGCGTCCGGCACGCGCTCCACCGCTGCCGACGGGGTCGCCGGGGAGGAAGACGCCGAGCCGCAGTTTGCCAGCTCGTCCAATCCGCAGGCCGAGCGGCCCTCCGAGCCGGAGCTGGTCCCGGTGGCCGCCTCCGTCTTCGACGACGAGTTCTTCCGCATCCCGCGCGTCCGCCTGCGGCCAGCGGTCGAGCCCGATCCAGCCGACCCCAGTGTGGCCGAGCCCGGCACGCGCGAGGTCCGCCTCTTCGCCGGCGCCAGCGCCTCTCCCGCGGGGCCTGCCGAGAGCGATGAACTCGACATTCCGGCGTTCCTCCGCCGCGGCCATTGAGCATCGCCGCGGGAGCTTCGCCGGGTCTCGGCCAGAGCTTTGCAATGCCATTGCATCCGGCGGGACCAGAACTCCCGTAGAATGGAGAGAGCAGCTTCGAAGCACCGGGGGAGTGAACCTGCAGGCCGGGGATAGCACCTCCGAGTGATAGCCGGGTGGTCGAGTAGAGCGTTCAATGCGTCTTGGGGGACTGGTCTGGAGTGGTCGCTCGCAAGCCTCCGGGTGAACTTCTGCCCCTGTGCCGGGTTTATAGAGTTAGCAAGAGAATTGCAGGAATCGTCGATAGATTAGGCAAGAGAATTGCTAAGCAGGGAAAGCACGGACCGACCTGCCATGCGGCTTGAGAACAGACACACCAGTCAACCTCGGAGAAGCACACGGATGGCCCTGAACTTCCGCTGCAACACGCGAATCACGCTCTGCCTCGCACTCGCGATGCTGAGCGTTCCGCGCGCGCGCCTGGCGCTCTCTCAGGCAGCCCCCACGCGCCCGCGCACATCCGCCGCAGCCAAGACTGCCGCTTCGAAGCCCATCGCATCGAAGCCCACCGCTCATAAAGCCAGACCATCCACTGCCGCTGCTTCCAGAGCTGCTTCGTCCAGAACGACTGCTTCCAGAACTGCCGCATCCAGGGCATCCAGGCCCGCTTCGTCCAGAACGACTGCGTCGAAGACCGTTCCCAGAACGACTGGGTCAAGCTCTCGCACCGCGAAGCAGACCTTCAGCCGTGGTTCGGCCGCAGCCCCACGCGTCCGTTCCGCCACCAGCGTTCGCACTCCCTCCGCAGCCCGCCGCAGGTCCGCCAGCGGCACGCGCACCATCAGCGGCGCGCGCGCGCTGCAGGCACTGCGCCGCCGCCAACGCCGTGGCCCCGTCGAGCGCTATTACGCCAGCTCCTTCACCGACGACCCCACCTTGGGCGACTCGACTGCCGGCGAAGATCCGGTGGTCCGCGACGCGGCCGTTCAGGCGCTGGGCAACTTGAATGGCACGGCGCTGGCCATTGACCCATCCAACGGGCGAATCCTCGCCATGGTCAACCAGAAGCTTGCGCTCTCCAGCGGCGCCGAGCCCTGCTCCACCATCAAGCTGGCCGTCACGCTGGCCGCGCTCGACGAGGGCCTCATCACGCGCGACACTCCGGTCAACCTGGGTGGCCACTACAGCCTCACCCTCACCCCGGCGCTGGCGCACTCCATCAACCCCTACTTCGAGACGCTGGGCCGCATGCTGGGCTTCGAGCGCGTCAAGCACTACGCCAACCAGTTCGGCCTGGGCGAGCTGGCAGGCTACAACATTCCCGGCGAACAGCTCGGCGTCTATCCCGACACCGAACTGCCCACCGCGCAGGGCGGCGTGGGCCGCATGTGCTCCTTCGGCGAGGGCATCTCCATGACCCCGCTGCAGCTCGGCGCGCTGGTCTCGGCCATCGCCAACGGCGGCACGCTCTTCTACCTGCAACATCCACAGTCGCCCGACGAGATCGCCTCCTTCCAGCCCATGGTGAAGCGCACCCTCGACATCGCGCCCCTCATCCCGGAGATGCGCGACGGCCTGGAGGGAGCAGTCGATTACGGCACCGGCCGCGCGTTGCGGGAGAGCTTTCGCGAGTTCCCTGTCCTCGGCAAGACTGGCACCTGCTCCAACAACGGCACCCGCTTCGGATGGTTCGCCTCCTACGCCGACACCCCCACCGGGCGCATCGTCACAGTCGTCTTCCTGGAGGGAGGCCGTCCCACCTTCGGCCCCAGGGCCGCTGAACTCACCGGCCAGCTCTACCGCACGCTCTGGGACCGCAGCTACTTCGCTCCCAAATCCCCTCAGGTTGCCACCTCCTCCCGCTCCGCCCGCTCCAACCCATAACGACTGTGGGAGGTGTCAGTTGCATGGGGTCTGTTGGTCATTCTGGCCGGAGCAAAGTCGTGCTTCAGAATTGTTGTATGCCATTGTCTGTCTGTTCCTGTATCCTCCCGAGCGACTACGGCATCAACTCCCATGGAGCGGAGATTAGGCCGGCAAGGTTGTGCCGGAGCCACTGCCATCCACTCCCTTGGCTTGCGTAAATTGGACCAAGCATGAGTTGGACATATCACGCGCGTTGCACTTTAGTAACGTACTCCGATGACCGAAAGAGGGATTATTCCTGAAAAAATTGTTGTTTTTTCTGCTATAACTAAGTCTGGAGTACTGTCTGATGAATAGTTTCCGCAAGCTACTTGCGGTCCTGGTGGTCACTGTTGTTGCGACCCACACATCATTTGCGGGGTTGGGCGGGGGTGCGCCAGAGATCGATCCTGCGATGGGGATGGGAGCGCTCGCCTTTCTCGGCGGCGCCATCCTCGTGATACGCGGTCGAGTCAAACTCTAATCAGAGTCCTCTGTTTTGTGCAGGAACATAAAAGCTTTTTCGCCGGATGAGGTCTTCATCCTCGCGAGCGGAGGGTAGCCGGTAACCTGGGAGAACGCAACCGGACAGGATGCCGTCGACATTAATTCTGTAATTCTGTTTAGCTTGCCGTTATCTGAAATACTGACCCAGGAGATTGTCCGATGAAGATTATCCGCAGTATTCTTGCTGTGCTGGCAGTTACCCTGATTGCCATACATCCCTCATTTGGAGGGGGCGCTCCAGAGATCGACCCTGCGATGGGGATGGGAGCGCTCACGCTCCTCGGCGGCGCCATCCTCGTGATACGCGGTCGCGTCAAACTCTAATCAGAGTCATCTGTTTTGTCCAGAATCCTAAAATCTGCGCCCGATGAGGTTTCCATCCTAGCGCGAGGCGGCTGGTCGAGAATCTTCGGCAGTTCTGTCTACGCGCGCTGCTGGTGGACGGCCGGCATTCTCATGGTCGAATGCATCCTGGCCACCACCCTGCCCCATACCTGGTTGCAGGGGCAAAGCGGCTTCACGTCTCTGGGCCAGCCCGTCACCCTCAATCCGTTGCCCTATCCCTGGTTGCAGGCGCGGACCGTCACCACCTCTGCGATCTTCTTCTTTGTTGCGCTGATATTTTTCGGGCGCGACAGATTGAAGGCCTTGCAGTGGAGCGTTTCTCCGGTCCACAAGGGATGGGCCGTGCTTCATGGGTGCGCTCTGGCGCTGTTTGTCGCCACCGACTTTTACATTGCCAATTCTGCGATACCGGGATCTGCTCTGGAGCGTGGGGCAAAGTGCGCCTGGTGCGCTCTGATCGCTCTCTTGCCCGTCACGCTTGGCGGGGCACTCATTCATCTGCCCAAGCCGCTGCGCCTGCTGCGCAGTCTGGGCAACGCGTGGGGCCTTGCGGCCATGTGCGACGTGCTGATGATGTCCGTGCGCAGTCTGCTGATTATCGCCTGGGACAGGCCCCATTCCTGGCTCGGACATCGCATGCAGGCGGCAACCTTCCGCGGAGTCAAGCTGTTGCTGGGCTTCTTCTACCCCGATGTGTTCCGGGATTCCGCGCATTTTATGGTTGGCACCAAAGCGTTTTCCATCGTCATCGCGGACCAGTGCTCAGGGGTCGAGGGGCTGGCCCTGATGTTGAGCCTCACCGTGGGCTGGCTCCTCTACTCGCGCCGCGAGTTGCGCCTGCGCCGGGCGTTGCTTCTGGTGCCGCTCTCGCTTCTTCTCAGTTGGCTGCTGAACCTGGTGCGGCTTGCGGTACTCATCGCAATTGGCAGCGCGGGCCATACCGCGGTGGCGTTGGGAGGCTTCCACTCCCAGGCCGGGTGGATTCTCTTCAGTTGCGTCGCGTTGGCCTTCCTGCTCACAGTCAACAACGTCGCCTGGTTCCGACGCTCCGGCCCCGCTCCGGCAACACTCCCATCCTCCGCTCCGCAGTCCGGCGAAGCTCCTCTGGCAACCACCAATGTTGCCGCCGTGTATCTTCTGCCATTCCTGGCAATTCTTGCGGCGGGAATGGTTGCCGCGGCCGCCTCGGACGGCTTTGAACGGCTCTACGCTCTGCGTCTGATCGCGGCCCTTGCAGTCTTCTATGCCTACCGCCGCCACTACCGCCGGATGGACTGGCGATTTGGCTGGCTGGGTCCGGCCGCCGGCGTTCTGGTCTTCGCCTTCTGGATTGCGATTGACCACTGGATCGGCAGGGACGCGACCGGCAGCGGGGTGGTCTTGACCGGCGTTGCGGAGGGCCTGGCGCGGCTCAGCAGCGGCCAGCGCGCCGCATGGATCGTAACCCGCACCGTCGCCGCCGTTCTCACGGTCCCGCTGGCCGAGGAGCTTGCCTTTCGCGGATACATCGCGCGCCGCATAATGTCGGCCGATGTGGAGAGCGTCTCGTTCCACAGCCTGAGCCTGGTTGCGGTACTCGTCAGTTCGCTGGCATTCGGCATCCTGCACGGCCGGATGTGGCTGGCCGGCATACTGGCTGGCGTGGTCTTCGCCGTCGTCGCCAAACTGCGCGGCAGGCTGGGCGAAGCCGTGGCCGCCCATGCCACGGCAAACCTGCTGATCGCTCTCTGGGTGATCGCGCGCGGCGACTATTCGCTGTGGTGAGCGGTGCTCAACTCACAGCCAAAGCCGGGCCGAAAACACCCTCCCCACTCACAACCTGCAACTCAATGCTTGATCAGCCACATCACCCAGCTCGCCGCTATTGTGCCGCTGACGAAGAGCACAAAGCAGAGCGCGCCGAAGCGCACCATCTTCTTCGGCTCCGCCCGTTGCGTGATGGCGAAGACAATGGAGGTGAAGAGCGAGAAGAGAAGTACCGCGCTGAAGTGCGAGAGGTTCACGACGGCTTCCTCCCGCTGGCCAGCGAATGCGCATCCACCGCGGCGACGACGTTCAACAGCCCGGCCACCACGATGAACTTGGTCCCGTAGTCCGCCACCGCCACCAGCACTGGCGCCTGTCCCCAGCCCAGCACGCGCGCCAGCCCGTACAGCAGGCCCGAGCCAAGGTCGCCGGCAAAGCCCAGCATGTCCAGCGGCTCGCCCGTATTCGGCGTGTAAACCTTGCCTGCCAGCGCGATTCCGATGGCAAACATACCCACAATCGAAACCATCAGCAGCATGGCGCGGACCCACTTGCCCAGCAGCAGGTGTCCCGCTCCGGGAACCAGCCAGCCCGCCAGCAGCGCCAGCGCCGGAGACACGCCGCTCGCGGCCGCATCCCCGCTCCCTGTCTTGCCACCGGCCGCCGTGGGCGCCTGTACCTTGGTCGTCATCGAAACCCATCATATCAGTGTGCGCGCCGGTTCGCTGACTCGCTGACCGGCTGACCGGCTGACTCGCAGACTGGCAGCCTTACAACTCCGACTTGGCAATCTCGCTTCCGTCGTAGAGAATCCTCTAGCCGGGATTAATCCGCCAAGCCCGCACCAGGAGGAATGGAAGATGACCCAACCGAACTTCGCATCCGCACGCAGCGCGCTCCAGCGCATCGCACTCGTCGCCCTGGCCGCGGGCCTGACAATGAACGCCGCAGCCCAGGCCACGTCCGCAGCAACGCCCGCCCCGGCTCCCGCCATAGCCGCCCCAACCCAGACGCCGCCGTTCAACGGCATCGCGCACATCGCCATCCGCGTGCAGAGCATCGCCGCTTCGCTCGCCTTCTACAACAAGCTCGGCTACCAGCAGGCCTTCGCCAATATGCGCGGCGACGTCACCACCCAGTCCTTCGTCAAGATCAACGACAAGCAGTTCATCGAGCTCTACCCGGCCAGCCCGCCCAACCCGGCCAGGCCGCAGAGCGCCGCGCAGAGCACTTCCAGCTTCCTCCATCTCTGCCTCGAGGCCGCCGACATCAACGCCACCCACGACTTTTACGTTGCCGAGGGCCTTGCGCCTCGCGCCGTGGAGACAGCCGGCGCGGGCAACCTGCTCTTTACCATCAGAGGCCCGCAGCAGCCCACCTTCGCGCAGAACATCGAATACACCCAGTACATGCCCACCTCTCGGCACACGTTGGACATCGGCCAGCACCTCAGCCCCGACCGCGTCGCCGACAAGATGACCGTGGTCACCCTGGCCATGCAGGACCCCGCCGCCGCGCGCGACTTCTACCTCACCAAGCTCGGATTCACCGCGTCGAAGAGCAATCCGATGCTGCTCAACCTGCCCGGCACATCCGGGCAGATGGTGGAGATCGTTCCCGCCGATCCGCTGGGCACGAAGTCCAGCATCGTTCTCACCACCCCTGACCTGGCCAAGACGGCCGCGCTGCTGAAGCTGCAACAGATCGCATTCAAGCAGGCAACTTCCAGCACAACCGACGCCAACGGCAAGACGCGCAGCGAGGAGATGATCACCGTCACCGATCCCGACGGCAACATCCTGCGCATCGTCGCCGCACACTAAACCTCGAACCCCGAACCTCGCACCTGTTTTATGACCCTCCGCGAAGCCCTCACGCGCGCCACCCGCCAGCTCGACGCGTCACCCGATCTGCGCGCCGATGCCGCTCGCGACGCCGCGCTTCTGCTGCGCCACGCGCTGGGAATCTCCCATGCGGCGCAACTCGCCGATCCCGAACGCGCGCTCACGCCCGCGCAGCAGGCCGCGTTTGACGCGCTGGTCCAGCGCCGCCTGGCCAACGAGCCCATCCAGTACATCACCGGCGAACAGGAGTTCTACGGCCTCGCGCTCGGCGTCACGCCCGCCGTGCTCATTCCGCGGCCGGAGACTGAGCAGCTCGTCGAAGCAGTTCTGGCTGAACTCGATCCCACGCGGCCGCTGCGCATTCTCGACGTGGGCACCGGCTCGGGAGCCATCGCCATCGCGCTGGCCCACCACCTGCCCCACGCGCGCGTCACCGCCGTCGATCTCTCCGCCGCGGCCCTCGAAGTCGCCGCCGCAAACGCCGCGCGCCACGCGCTCGCCGACCGCATCAGCTTCGTGCAATCCGATCTGCTGGATGGAATCAGGACTGTCATCCTGAGCGAAGCTGCGCACGAAGTGAGCAGCGAAGTCGAAGGACCTGCGGATCTTCCCGTTTCGCTGCCGCCCTTTGACGTTATTGTGTCGAATCCGCCGTACGTTCCCACCGCCGACCGCGCATCGCTCCATCCGCAGGTGCGCGACCACGAACCCGCCGCCGCGCTCTTCGCCGGCCCCGACGGCCTCGACGTCTATCGCCGCCTCATCCCCCAGGCGCGCGCCGCGCTGCGGCCCAACGGCCTGCTCGCACTGGAGATCGGTCACGGGCAGAAGGAGGCGATGTCGGACCTGTTGTCCGACTGGAACGAACTCCGCTTCCTCGACGACCTACAGCAGATCCCGCGCATCGCTCTCGCGCGCAGGGCGTGAACTACGCGGGCCAGAGCCATGCGGCGCCGCGAACGCCGCTTGCGTCTCCGTGCTTCGCCTTCAGCACCGGAGTCGCCAGCTCGCCGCCGCCGAAGAGATGGCGCGCAATCAGCGCGGGCAGGTGCGCGTAGAGCCGGTCCAGCTTCGACAGCCCTCCGCCGATCACGATCACATCCGGGTCGAGCAGGTTCACCACCGACGCCAGTGCGCGCCCGGCGCGGTCCTCCAGTCGCGCGATGCTGGCCTCGGCCGCCGCATCTCCGCCCGCCGCCGCGACGATCTCCGGCCCGCTGAGCTGCCTGCCGGTCACCTGCTCGTGGTCGCGCGCAAGCCCCGTGCCGGAGATCCATGTCTCGAGGCAGCCGCTCTGGCCGCAGAAACAGAGCGGGCCGGGCATTTCATCGGGCGTGGCCCAGGGCAGGGGATTGTGCCCCCACTCGCCGGAGACGCCGTTTGGCCCCACGCGCACCTGTCCATTCACGGCAATGCCGCCGCCGCATCCTGTGCCCAGAATCACCGCGAAGACCAGCCCCGCGCCAGCCGCCGCTCCGTCGGTCGCCTCGGAGACGGCCAGGCAGTTGGCGTCGTTGGCGCAGCGGACCGGCCGCGCCAGCGCCGCCGCAAGATCGCGCTCCAGCGGCTGGCCGTTCAGCCACGTCGAGTTCGCATTCTTCACCAATCCTGTTGCGCGCACAACCGTCCCCGGAATCCCCACACCCACCGAGGCCGCTTCGCGCGCGCTGCCGCCGACGCGCCGCTCCAGCTCCTGCACCACCTCTGCAATCGCGCGCACCGTGGCCGCGTAGTCGTGCTGCGGCGTCGCAATGCGCATCCGCGCAATCTCCGAGCCGCGCCCATCCAGCGCGAGCCCTTCGATCTTGGTGCCGCCCAGGTCGATTCCGATACGAATCCGTTCTGCCATACGCCTCCCTGAAGACTGTACCGCATTCGCGCTTTCGCGGGTCCCTCGCCATGCAGCGGTTTGGCGAAATTCCCTCAGCGGCTAAAGCCGCATTGGAAATAGTCCGCTTGCGGCGGTACTAAAGTCCCGCCCTTTCAAAACGTGGACTGGTGCGGAGAATCCCGAAACGGATTGGCCGGGCAACCCGCTGAAAATGTAAACTGTCGCAGCGTAGATCAGCCGCCACATCGTCGCGGCGAAAATTCTGTCAGCGCTCGCTCCGAAAGGCCTCCGCCCCATGAAAACTATCCACCGTCTCGCTCTCGTCTGTTGCACCGCTCTGGTCTGCTCGTCCCTGGCTATGGCACAGTCCGCGCCTCCCGCAGCGCCATCGGGCGCGCAACGGCCTGCGCCGCGGACGCCGTCGCTGATGCAGCCGCTGGCCGCGCCCATCGATCTGAAGTTCGATTTCAGCTCCGGTCCCGCCGAGCAGGGATACACACTGGTGGATCCGACTGCCGTCTACACGGATGCGGTTGGCTATGGCTACGAGCCCGGCGCGCAGGTCTCCATCAGCGACAACGGCCAGACCACCACCAGCGAGAAGCCCTTCCTGTTCTCCGCCAAGGTTCCCGAGGGCAACTTCAACGTGACGGTGACCTTTGGCGACTCGACCGTGGCGACCACCACCACGCTCAAGGCGGAATCGGGCCGGTTGATGCTGGAGCGCGTCGAGGTGCCCGCCGGGCAGGTGGCGGAGCGCACCTTCACCACCAACGTCCGCACGCCGCATCTGCCCAAGCTGCCCAACAACGCCACCGGCCGCGAAGAGGTGACGCTGGACCAGTTCGACCCCAGCAGTTCGCGCGATTGGGACAACAAGCTGACGGTTGAAGTGGTCAGCCCGCACGCCGCGCTGCGATCGATTGAGATCGTCTCCGCGCCGACTGCTCCAACCATCTTCATCGCGGGCGACTCCACTGTTACTGATCGCGATGGCGGCGGCGATGTCAGTTGGGGACAGATTCTGCCCGTTTTCTTCAAGCCCGGTGTCGCGGTTGCCAACAACGGGCAGTCCGGCGAGACGATGAAGTCGTTTATGAACGCTCTGCGCCTGGACAAGATTCTGAGCCAGATGAAGAAGGGAGACTACTTCTTTATCCAGTTCATCCATAACGACTCCAAGGCGAGCTGGCCGCAGACCTACGTGGAGCCGGAGACCACCTACAAGGCGTATCTGAAGGTCTACATCGCCGAGGCGCGCCTGCGCGGAGCGACCCCCGTGCTGGTGACGGCGATGGACCGCGGCGCGCGTGGCACCGGCGCGCCCACCCACGGCCACGACGGCTATCCGCAGGCCATGCGCGAGGTGGCCGAGGAGGAGCATGTCGCGTTCATCGACCTCTACAGCATGAGCGATCTCTTGTATGAATCCGCCGGCGCCGACGCAGGAAAGCTCCTGGCCGATGGAACCCACTCCACCGCGTACGGCGGTTACGAGTTTGCCAAGTGCATTGTGATGGGGATCAAGCAGAACAAGCTCGACCTGGCCAACTACATCGTCGACGGTTTCAAGAACTTCGATCCGGCCCATCCCGACACCGCCGCCGCGCTCAATCTCGGCGAGCTGTTTAC